>JAEDLN010000001.1 GCA_016295275.1 Kiritimatiellia bacterium | reverse complement strand
CCTGTGCGCCGTGAAGGGAGGAACAGAATGAAGAAAAAGAACTGCTATGATGTGAATGATGTTAACTCCGCTGAGATTCCAGAGTTTGTATATGAGTCTCTGGCAAGGAGTCTGCTGCCGGTGATTCAGAAGTATTATGAAAGCGATGAGGGCAAGCGGGCATTTGCCGAATGGAAAGAGAAAAAAGAAGCTGCGGCGAAAGATTCTACATAAACGAACCGGGAGGATTGCCATGTTCGGCAGTCCTCCCGGTTTTGCATTTACCAATCTACAATTTTCTCAATATAAACAATAAATCCGAACCCATTTCCGATTGGATAAAGGTTCGGATCATATTGATTTGGTGGGCGGAGCGGGGCTCGAACCCACGACATCTTGGGTGTAAACCAAGTGCTCTGACCAACTGAGCTACCCGCCCGAAAACGATGCAAAGGCTAACAAAAGACGGCGCGTCTTGCAAGAAGAAATCCGGCAAGGACCGCGCGCAAAGAAAACGCGCCCCTTGACCCGCATTGTGTTGCGAGGCGGTGCGACGTTTCGCGTTCCCATGGCGCACGCCATGTTCGCCGTGCCTCACACCTGTCACCCATTGCCGACGTCAAACGACCGCAGGCGAGATCACGCGCATGCGAAAAGCTTGCATACGCCAACTTGCTTTTGGCGTCGGGAGTTTATTCCTCGGCTTTCAAGAGGGCGGACAAGGCGTCTCCCGGGTACTTGGCGCGAAGGAGACCTCTACCGACGACAAAGCGATTCAATCGCGGACAGGAATCGGCAATGGTCTGAATATCCGCGCGCGTTTTGATTCCGCCGAGCGTCAGGAGGGTCGTGGCCTCGGAGAAAAAGGCGGCCAATTTTGCCGGGCGGGAAAGATCGATTTGGAATGTATCAAGATTCCGTGAGCTAACACCCACGACGCGAAGGGCGTTGGGAGCGTTCTGCCCGATTTTGAGGAGTCGTTCGCAATCTCGCTCGTCATTGACTTCGGTCAGCACGTCAAGATGAATATTTTCCGCCGCATCGAAAATCTGTTGAAGAACCCCATCATCGGGAACGGCTCGCACAATCACAAGAATTGCGTCGGCGCCGGCGCCGTAGGAACGCGGCACTTGGTAGGGGTCGATGATAAAATCTTTCCGCAAAACGGGGATATGCGTGTTTTCCCGTGCGGACTGCAAATCATCTAGAGACCCTTGGTAGAACTGGGATTCGGTTGCAACGGAAAGGGCAACGGCACCGGAAGCCTGAAGGTCGCGTGCGATGCTCCCGGCGTCAAAATCGTCACGGATGATTCCGCCGTCCGGGGTTGCGTTTTTGATTTCGCCGACGATCAGAATCCGATCGGTCGATGGGCTGACAGCAGCGGCAAATCCACGGGGCGAATCGCCGCGTTGGGCGACGAGGCGGCTCGTATCATTGGGGCCGAGAGCAACCTTCATCGCCTCATTGCGTTCTCGGATAGAGGCAAGTATTTGATCAAGATAAGAGGACATGATTGGCTCCGTTTTTCCCTAAAGAAACGATTGAAAAATGAAACCTGCAACACCGTTTTCGGCGTGCGCAATTTACGGATTGAGCATAGCAAACAAAAAATAGACCGTCAAATACGGGCTTCGGAATGCTAAAACGAAAAAAAGGTAGTTTGCAAAAGTAAACACATCGGATTTGGTGCGTTTACTTTTGCAAACTACCCAAAAACCGGGTAAAATCCAGATTTTGGGGAAAAGTTGAATCAGGCGTGGGAAAGGAGTAGAATTGCGGCGATACGCATTCCTGCGCTTTCGTAACGAGAGCCGGATTGTGTTTTATTTCTGCCCATACAATCACCAAAAAGAGATATTCATGAGCAAGGTAAAATCGTTTGGAGCCGAGGCATTGACGACTGCCGTCTTTTTTGCCGGGACTATCGCGTCATCGTTTGGAGCTGTTGTCGAATGGCTGCCGGATGGGGTTACGCAAATCGCCGGAGATGGAACGGCGCAGATTGTCGAGGTTCCGTCCGAAGGTGTCACGACGAAGGGAATTTCGGTTGATGCTGCCGGTGGGACGATCACGGTGCAGGGCGGCCCCATCACATTGACAAGCGATACGGACAATGTCTCGATTCAGGGGGACAGAATTCGGTTCGAGAACCAGCTCATCAGTGAGAAGGGCGTGGCATTTTCCATGGCTACGCCGTACGAAGCATTCTTGCCGGCGTCTACGGCCAAGCGTGTTTTTGCCAACCGCAGGATTTCGGATTTGGTCAGCATGACCGGTTTGATGAGCGGAGGCTGGCTTGGAGGGAAAACCATTGATGCGGTTTGCGTCATTTACGACCGGACGGAGACCGGCTTTACGTGTCAGTTTCAGTGCATAGACGGTGGTCTTGTGAAGGCAACGCGGTATTATTTTTCGCAGGTGGATAACGACATCTATGCATACGGAGACAATTCCGGATATCTTTCCACTTCCAGCGCTTCGCTGGGAGAGCCGCTTGTCACAACCTTTAATCTGCAGGTTTCGACGGCAACGGGCAATGGCGCCTATGGCGCCTATCAGATACAAGCCAACTTTGCCGATAGCGCGGTAACGCTTGCGGCGGAACCTCAGATTGCAGGCGACATTTCCTTTTCGGGCGGTTCGTTGAAGATTTCGCCGATGGCAGACATGACGATACCCAATGCCATTACGGGATCGGGGCGGCTCTGCGTTTCCGGGAGCGGACGCGTTCGCAAGTACGGACTCTTTTTGGGAACGGAACCTACGGTTTTGCTGAAGAATGCGTCCGTGGAAAAGGTCACCATAGAGGATATTCGCATGGGAGGCAGTGCTGTCAGTTCCACCAGAGAGCCCTATGCGACAGAGCTGTACCATGAAACGTACGATGCCGAGAAGCAGACGCGTATTGTCCAGGCGCAGCTGTTGAATGACGGCTATATCAAAGCGATTTGCGTCCAACTCGAGCAAATTGGCGATGACGTAGGGGCTCGTATCTTGTGGTCCAAGTACGTAACGGCCGGCAATCCGAGTCCGGCTGTCGGCATTGATTTTTCGGGAACGGGTTCGGCGGCATTGATTGCGAAGTCCTATACGGACGGCGGCTATGGATGTGCGGAAATCACGCTTTTGGAAGAAGGCGCTCACACGGTCCATCTCACCGGTGCCAAAACCTGGACAGGTGGCACGACGGTCGAAAAGGGAACCTTGCGTGTTTCTTCGAATGGCGTTCCAAAAGGTTCGGAAACGACGATTGGCGACGGTGGACGTCTTTTGGTAGAGGTTGTGGGCGGCTCGTATACGGGTGGCGGCACCCGGACATACACGATCGAACAGGGCGGCTTTCTGCAAGCAAATGTATGGTTGGCGATCGCTTCCGGCGATGTCGTCAATTGTTTGCCGGGCGGAACATTTGCGTCGTTGGCCAATTCAATTGTCTACCTAAACGATTTGAACATTTTGTCCGGAAGTGTGATTTGCGGACTGAAGCCGCGTGCCGGATATGCAAAGGATGCGGTCTGGAGCATTTCCGGTGGAGAACCCGTCACGCTGACCACGGGCGTTTATCTGTTCAACAACGGGCAGAAGTATTTGAATTTCAAAACCCAGACAGACACCACGTTGTTGGGAAGTCTCTTAGATGATACATCCTACTCCGGAGCCGGCATCATCAAACAAGGACCCGCGTCGTTGACGTTCGCTGCGGACAATTCCTTCAAGGGACCGATTGTCGTGCGGGAAGGAAGTCTGCTTGTTGCGCGGACCGGCTCGATTCCGAAGAACAATGCCATTACGCTGGAAGGCGGCGTACTCAAGCCGATGGTTTCGACCATCAATGCCGGTGCTTTGACGGTGTCCGGTACGGCAACGATCAATGTTGCCAATGGCGCAATTGCCTTTGCCGATTCTTCGGTGCAGAGTTGGGCGGACGGCGGCTATCTGATAGTGGAGAATCTGTCTGCCGGGCGTGCGCGGAATCTGCGGTTCGGCACGAGCTCGCTTGGTCTGACGGAATCTCAATTGAAGAAGATTTCGTTTGATGGCGGCGTGACATTCAACACTGCATATTTGGATAGCGAAGGCTATCTGCGGCGGCGTGTTGCGACGCAATTTTCGATTTACTAAACGTCTGCGCGAAAGATTGCACTTTTCCGATGACCGCCGGGAAGCCTGAAAGGGTTTTCCGGCGTTTTTTTGCCCCCTGAAAGGCAACCGGAGCCGGTAGACCCGGCGACCGATGAGGCGCGTAGCGAGGGCGCGCGGGAAGGGGGGGAGCCGCAGGTGATTTTCTTTTCGGGCATGGTCGTATTACCACAAAAGAGAACAAAGAGCGAATGGACGGGATGTACCGGAACACAAAGATTTTTATGTTTTGAGGGCGCTCGATAGGGATATCACCGCCCTGCCGCAACGGGATGGAGCGAAACGGTGCGCACGATCACGGGGCGTGCGCGGAGATGAGGCGTTCCGGAAAACAGGGGGGATAAGACTGTCCTTGTTGCGCGCTTTTTTATCTACGCTCTTTTTGCTACAGTTTTCGGGGTTTTCGAAATGAGGAGTATCATGGATACAAACAATCATACGCTTTACCTCGAGTTGAAGGACGAAGAATGGCCGTTTGAAGGAGTCGAACAGGAACGGGAGGTTGTCCGGGCGATCGTCGTGGATGATGCCGGGGCTCTCTATTTTGTCCGTGCCAATCGGGATGACGTATTTGGAAAGGCGTCGTTTCTCGAGACATCCGGTGGGGGAGTCGAGGCGGGAGAGGATTTGACGACCGCGATTCATAGGGAACTCAAAGAAGAGTTGGGCGCAACGGTTGAGATTCTCTGCAAGCTCGGAGTTGTCGACGATTATTACAATGTTATCCGAAGGCACAACCGCAATCACTATTATCTCTGCAAGGCGGTTTCTTGGGGGCGTCAACATCTTACGGAAGACGAAAAGCATTATTTTCGGCTAACGGTTGTGAAGACGAACTATACGGATGCCCTCCGTTCCTATGAAGAGGGGCGAAACACGAAAATCGGCCGTTTGATTGCCAATCGGGAGATTCCGGTTTTGCGCGAAGCCAAACGGATTCTTGATTCGATTCAAGAATCAGCCGATTGAGACTGTGATCGAGAACGGGGTAGGGAATCGGTCGGTATCTCAATATTCCCTTTTTGCGGACTCCCGCACCTTGTTTTCGGATTGCCGTTTTCCGAGGGAGAGCGTCTTTTCCTGGCGACGATTTTTTGGACTGGCTATCGGGAAGAACCGAGTGCGACCAGAAGGGCACCCACCAGTACGAAAAGGAGCGCGACGGACTTCTTCCGGAGGAACCGTTCCCGGAACAGCAATCCTCCGGCAACAAAGGAGATGACCGAGCTGCTGCGCCGCAAGATCGAGACGACGGAGATGGCGGCACCGGGGACGGCGACGGCGCGAAAGTAGAAATAATCGGAAACGATCAGGAGGATGCCGGCGGCGATGATGGTCCAGCGGAATCGGAAGGGGGAAGAAGCTTTTCCCGAAGAGCGGGTGGAGATCGTTCGGACAAGAAGAATGACGCCGTACAAGATGCAGAGACCGGCTGCGAAAAAGGTTTGAACGGTATCGGGCGGGAGTTGAAGCCGTGCGAGGAGGTGTTTATCGTAGAGGGCGGATGCGGAACCGAAAAGCGTTCCGAGAACAATCAAGAGCATTTCACGGCTTTTCCAGGAAAAGCCTTCGCGTCGACCGGTAGAGGAGAGCATCATATAGCCGATTGGCATCAGGAGCATTCCGCTGGCTCGGAGTGGAGTCGGCCATTCGCCAAAGAGAAGAATGGCACCCAGGAGCGTCCAAAACGGGGACGTAGCGCGAATCGGGGAAGCCAGCGAAATCGGCAAGCGTCGCATGGCGAAAAAGACGGCTCCCCAGGATGTGCCCACGAGCAGGACCTTTACACCAAGCAGGGCGGCCGAACGGAATGAAAGTCTCCATAACGGAGCGATTTCACCCTTTAGAAGAATGGATATGGCGAGAAGTGCGATTGCTCCGGAAAGCGTCGACAGGAACAGGACGCGGACAACGTCATTGTTTCGGACGGCGTCCTTTCGTGCGATATCGTACAGTCCGAGCGTCAGGGCGGAGAGTGCAATAAGGATCCAGATATCCATTTGTTATCCCTTCAGCTCCTCCAGCATCATCCATCGTTCCAGTTTTTGTTCCAGTTCCGCCTTTTGTTGCGGGAGCAGTGCCGCATCGGTCTGTGCCTCGGTTGGATTGGTTACGAAGTAACGTCCGTCCGAAAGGCGTTGTTCGAGATCGGCGATTTGCTTTTCGAGACGTTCGATTTCAGCAGGCAAGCGTTCGAGTTCCCGTTTTTCGTTGAAGCCGAGTTTGCGTTGCGAGACCTTTGTCTGGTTTTGGGGGCTTGCTTTGGAAACGGGAGCCGAGGCGTCTTTCGGAGCCGAAGATTGTACCTTTCCGAGAGCGGCAAGGACATTCGGTTTTTCGCGTTGCCAATCGGCATATCCTCCCGGGCAGGTATAGACGGAGCCATCTCCTAGAAGGACAAACGAGGAGGTTACGACTTGATCGAGAAACGCGCGATCATGACTGACGAGAAGGAGGGTTCCCGGATAGTTCAGCAAAAGGTCCTCTAGAATTTCGAGCGTCTCCATATCGAGGTCGTTTGTCGGCTCGTCCATTACGAGAATATTGCCGGGAGAGAGGAAGAGCTTTGCGAGCAACAGTCGGGCGCGTTCGCCGCCGGAGAGTGCTCGAACGGGGGTCCGGGCGCGATCGGGCGAGAATAGGAAATCCTGCAAATATCCAAGGACATGCCGCGTAACGCCGTTGATGACGACTTGATCGTGTCCATCCGCCACATTTTCCGCAACGCTTTTATCCGGATCCAACGTTGTGCGAAGTTGGTCCAGAAACGAAACGGAAGCACGAGCGCCCAGTTCGACAGAGCCTGACTGCGGCTGAAGTTGTTGCAGAAGAATCCGGAGAAGAGTTGTTTTTCCGGAGCCATTCGGGCCGATGATTCCGATGCGGTCTTTTCGAAGAACAATTGCATTGAAATCCTTGACGATCGGTCTTTCCGCTCCGGGGTATTGGAAGGTGACATCCTTTGCTTTTGCGACGATTTCACCGCCAACCAATACGGTATTCAACGACATTTTGGCAGTACCGATGCTTTGGCGGCGTTCTGCGAGTTCCTGACGGAGTGCTTTCAGACCGGCGACGCGCCCCATATTTCGGGAACGACGGGCGGTAACGCCATGGACAAGCCAAGATTCTTCTGCGGCAAGCCTTTTTTCTTTTCGTCGATTCGCCACTTCTTCTTCCGCGAGCAGATCGGCCTTCCTCCGAAGGAAGGTTTCGTAATCGCAGTTCCAACCGGAAAGCCGTCCGCGATCCAGATCGAAAACGCGTCGAGCCGTCCGGCGCAAAAAGGCGCGGTCGTGCGTAATGAACACGCATGTCAGCAAAGATTTCGCGAGGTACTCCTCCAGCCATTCGATTGTTTCGATATCGAGGTGGTTTGTCGGTTCATCGAGGAGCAGCAGATCTGGTTCTGCAGCCAATTCGGCGGCAAGGAGCGCGCGACGGCGTTGACCGCCTGAAAGGGAATTGAACGGCTGTTCCGGATTGATGCCGAGTCGAGTTAGGAATTCACGAACCCGCGAAACATTCCGAGCGTTGTGCAGTTCGTGCTCGCAAGCGGTTTCCGCAGAGCCTTGGCGATCTCCGGGTACGTCTTGGCTCAGATAGGCGATCCGGAGATTGGGAGCGGTTGCGATTTCTCCATGATCCGGTTCGAGAATACCCGCCATGATCTTCAAAAGGGTCGATTTTCCTTCTCCGTTTCTGCCTGTGATACAGGCCCGATCCCCCTTTTCAACGGAAAAGGTGACGTCGTCGAGAACAGGCGGTCCGCCAAATGCGATGGCAATCTTTTGAAGACTCATGATATTCATGGCGCACAACACTACCAAAAAAACGGCGTAACGGAAAATGTCCGAGAAAACATGGTTATTTCGCGTCTTGTTCGTATCATCGTCGAACGTGTCAACCGCGCACGGATTGCCCTGAAATTTCTTATTCTTCCAGCTACAAGGCCACGCCATTTTCCCTTGAATCGCATCTGGGGACGATGTCTTTCGGGGGGGATTATATTTCTACTCCCTCTATCAGGATGGCACTACTTGCCGAATGCAAAGAGTCTGCCTTTCTTGTAGTCGTCACGGCATTGTCGCGTACTTGTTTGCGGAAAGAACGATAGCGTCTGCATTTGGATTTGTATCATTGCCCGAATCGGCAGTCAAATTTTGCTAGGGCGAAATTACGCAGCACGGGGGCGCAACGGCGCGAGCCGGGAGGGTGGGGAGCCCCCACGGGCGGTGGCTGCCAAGCGTCGCGCCTTACCTCCCTGCCCACACGAGGGACACGCGCGGCGATTGGGCGGAACGGGGGCGTACCACGGGGCGCGGCGGCGCGATAAGGACATCGCACCCTACCGCAACGGGACCGCAGCACGGGGGCGGAACGGGGGCGCGGCGACGATAGGGAGGTGTGCAGCGACGAGGATCACAAAAATAACGGGGAGGATGAGACTGAGCTACTATTCGGTTGTGAGAAAGTCAAAAAAATGATATTTTCCGCTTATGAGCTTATCACATCGTAAGAAGGTCGCGGCTGTCGCACGGTTTCACGAGTGGTTGTTGACCCGATTAGAACAGAATCGTTCGATTGAGTTGCCTGCTCCGGGGCCCACGGAAGTAACCCTTCTAACCTATTTTTTTCTTCCCAAAAACCTTTCCGATGAGCATTTTCTGTATTTGGAAGGGGCCATTCGTGAAACGTGGCGTCAGTGTGGATTATTGACGACGGTTATTGTCACAAACGAGATTACGGATGCCATGCGTGCGTTCGCGGAGCCGTTTGGACGACTGGTCGAGTTGCAGGAAGAGAAAAGTCTGATTCCCGGAAGGTTGAATACCATGAGCATTGATTGCAATGCTCGCTTGGCGGATCGCTTTCATACGCGTTATGTTTTGCTGATTACAGAGGATGGCTTTCCGATTCGTCCCGGCATTGGCCGGTATATGGACGGCATTGATTTCTGGGGATCTCCGGTTGGCGGCGACAATTGGATTTCCCGGTTACGCGCGCATTTTTTCAATTGCCACGAGATGCTTGGCTCCTTCTCCCTTCGGTCGAAACGTTTGTGCCGCATGGTACAGGAGCAGTGGAATCAGCAGTATTGCAAACAAGACTTTACGCGTGATTTGTACGAAGCGCGTTTTTGCACGCATACGCTTCCGTTGCGTTCGTATCCGTACCGAAAGGAAATTCAGTTTCCATCGGTACATGAAGCGGCGTTGTTTTCGTTTGATTCGACGAATCTTCGCAGTGTAAAGGTGATGCCCTTTGGATTTTCCGGAGTCCGTGCGTTTCGGATTCTGGAAGCGCAGTTCAAGCTGTAGAGAACGGATCGATACTTCTCAAAGAAACCGCTCCGGATTTTCCGGGGCGGCGGGGAGCTTGGCGTGCATGCGTGTGCTGGGGGCGAAAATCCCCGATATCAATTGTCGCGTTCCCGTATTGTGAGCGAAAGATTCCTAAATCGCCCGGACCGATTCGTCAGGATCGAATGGTCTAGCTTTGTTTCCGGGGGACGGGAAGGCGTGCCGCCATACTTGCGGCAAAACGGATGCATTGGATGCACCCAGCACGGTGATGATAGTATGTCTGTGTCCGTTCGGAAGGGGTTGCGGCGTCATCGGCTGCGGCCTTTGCAGACTCGGCTCGAAGGGCGAGAAGCTCTCCGCATGTCGTGCTTTTGAATGCAGCTTTGAATTGGTCAAGAAAGGACTGAACGCACGCATAGGTCTCCGCTTTTGCCTCCGGAGAAAAAGCCAAGCCGGATCCGTGGCAGATTCCGGCGAGCAAAGCGTATCCTGAAACGCAACCGCAGATTTGGCGCGAACGGGCGACGCCGCCACCGAGACCGAGCGTCAGATCTGCACAGAGGGCTTCGGGCAGACCGAGTCGCTCGGCTTGAGAGAGCACAACCGCTTGGGAGCATGCTGCTCCCGAGCGGAAGAGCTGTTCCGCGAGATCGGCGGAGTGAATTTCCTCCTGGGAAAAATCGGTTTGTTCCGGCATTCCGATCAGTATGCGGCAGTAGAGACGGCCTTGCAGAGAAACACGATGCCGACGGAAAGGATCGAGACGAGACCGGTTCCGACGAAGAATCCGGAGGAAACGACGGGAATCATTTTACGCCATTCGCGACCGAATTTACGCTCGAAATAGAATTTTCCGATCAAAGCGCCGATAAAGTTTGGAATCACGGAGTGAGGCGCGGTTTGCCCAAGACCACGGACGACGCCGAAGAAAAGCATGGTCGGAGCTCCGAACCATCCTAGCACACCCATCAAAGCACCAGCGGATCCCAAGCCTGCGAGGAAGCGCCCCCAACTGAGAGCCTCTTTGAACTGGCTGTATTCGCCGATTGTCGAGGAGTAGATCAAGCACGTATTCTTTGCAGTCAAGTCCCAGATTTGTTCTGTAAAGGGGTAAACGGCGGAGGGAATTTCAGCCAAGGACCAGATGAAGGACGAGAAGAGCAAAGAGGAAACGATAATAATCGGGAAGAGGATCAATTGGGCTTTCCAGATTGAGCCAAACTTGCAACCGAGGAGTTCGGCCTGTTTGTAGCTCACCACCTGTACGCCGTAGTTCGATTTTGGAATGGGGATAAACCAAATCCGGACACCGGTATAGCCGGAGAGGATGAATGAAATTTCCGTGATGAAGGGAATTTCGATAACCTGTCCGGCGAGACCTTCGAGACGTGCCGTCACATAAGAAATCAGCGGGGTATAGATGAAGGCGAAGAAGAAAAGGACGAACATGACACCCGGGTGCCAATCGATCAGCCAACCGCAGACGAGGATATAGAGGACGCAGGAAATGGCATAGGTTGCGAATACGAGCGGAACGGGGATATGACCGCGCATTTTGGAGAGGCGGAGAATCCGTTCGGCGTGATCGTGTTCGACCTTGTCGCGTTTGCCGCGCCGCAGCGTCTTGAGGGCAACCCAGATACCGAAGAACGCGATTGCAAGGGAGATGCCGATTTGGAAAGAGAAGTAGAAATCGACATTGTTTGCAAAGAGCGTCCGCACAGTCGTATCGCCCTGTTCCCAAGTCGGCATCATTCCGAGGGTATACAGGATGGGGTTCAATACGAAGGTAAAAATCAAACCGACAAAGGAGCCGACCATCGACCAGAACGGAAGCACCATGCCAAGGATGATATTGCCAAGGTCGAAGGAGAGACCGGTAGCGGTTGCCGGCAAGAACGACTGCGTGTACGGCGTGAAATCGGCGAAGGGGATTTGGAACGCCATCAGCGGTTTGCCGAAGAGGGCGCCGGTAATCGTCGGCAATGCCATGTAAACCAAGCCGAAAATCATACCGATTCCGCATCCGACGCAGAACATTCTCCAGCGGACGGACGCACCTGCTGCTTTGACAGAGCCTTCCACCTGTTCGGCGATTGCAACGATACCCTGTGCGCCGACGGGAGCCATCGGGAAGGGGAGTTGCTCGATATCGGAAGTCAAGCGGAAGAGGCCGTATCCCAGGATTGCCGAGTTCAAGCGTCCCATGATTTCGCGGAACAGCATCAAACCGATAAAAGGCAACCATGCTTTGGAGAGGAACGTACGCGGGAGCGTATCCAGATTTTTCGGTGCGACCCAGACGGGGATATCGGCGGCAACGCCGGTTGCGACAGCCGCATCGGAACGTACGAGGAACTGCGTGAAGAGCGGCGTATTCCAAACATTGGTTGCCATGACCATACCGGCCATGTAGAAGAGGATGAAGAGCTGGGCACGCGACAGTTTGGCATTTGCCCGTTTGGCGACTTCTACGAAGAGCAAGACGGTCACCCATTGTGCGGCACCGCCAAGACCGGCACCGGCAACGAGTTCCATGTAGAGGGCACCCGGGACCATGATGAGGGCCACAAAGAGAGTGCCAAGCAAGGATGTGACATTGAAACCTTCCTCGAAAGAATCGGGGACGGTCAGGAGAGCCCGAAACTCTTCCAATTCGGCATCTGTGGTCTTTACTCGGCGGTGGAGCAGTTTACTCAGAAAACTCATTGTCAAGAATATCTGTAGGGAAAATGGAAAAGACGAAAAGAGGGAAAAGTGCGCCGTCACATACCGGAACATAGGGACGGAACCCCATTTTGTTCCGGAGCGGAGGTATTATTTCGTTCCCTTCGGCTTCTTGGAAGAAGCGGGATCCGGCGTCGGGGGCGTTTGATCCTCTGCATTCAAATCGCTCATCGTAGCACTGCGGTAGTGTTCGATGGTCGAGATCGGAAGCGAGCGCCAAAGAAGGAATTGTTCACGGAGTTCGGCTGCGAAATCGCGGTTTGAGCGCACCCAAGAATCGGGCGTGCCTCCAATGCGGGTCAAATCCACGACCACTTCATCGATTCCCTTGATTTCAAATTCCTGCGAATACATGCGGAAGCGCTGGAAGATGCCGAGATCGAAAGGAGCGAGCGAGATATTCGCCTCGATACCGATATGTTCCTTTCCGTCCTTTCCGGTTTCTTTGAAAAGTCGGACATCCCGGGCGGCGAAGGATCCGAGGGTTGCATCGCCGTGGTTGTTGAAGTGTTCGCGGATAAAGGAGAGGATGCCGGCGAAATCGACCGAGGAAACGGTGAACGGGAAAACGAATTCGAGTTTATTGCCTTTGGGCGAGGGCATTTTCCATTTGCGGGCAACGCCGGGGTTTGCGGACTTGGACGCACGCAAAGCGGGGAAGATTGTCGAGAGCATGACGACAGCCATCACGATCAGGATCGTGCAGACGGACGTCAGCGATGAGAAGTTCATTTCAGGCGGTGTAATGAAACCGTGCGATCCGAGGAACTTGAACAGTTTCGCAACCAACTGGCTGACGAGGTAGCCGCCCATGCCGCCGATCACGGAGTAGACTGCGGACTCGGCAAAGAAGAGTGCTCCGACATCAACGGGAGCGAGTCCCAAGGCCGAGTAGGTAAAGATTTCTTTTTCGCGGGCGACAATGGAACCCATCAGCGAAGAGAAGATGATCAGACCGCCGAGGAGGAGCGGAACGACGACATCGGAGAAGCCGGATCCTTGAACCGCTTGGGTAAAGAAGAGGCTATGGGCGCCTTCGGCGGTTTTGACGTGAACGGTACCTTGAAAAGCCGGGGCAAGTTCCTTTGCGATTTCAAAGAGGTCGAGATCATCTTGACCTTCTTTTGGATAGAGCACGAGGAAGTTACACATGTTATGCTGATCGAACCGGCTCTTCAAATCGTCCATCCGTGCGATGGCGCAGACTTCGGGAGCGAACCACTCGAAGGTTCCGGTCGGCATATCTTCGAGGAATTCAATCGAAGAGCCGCTGGTTGCGGAGGAACCGGAGTTGGAAAGGGTCGACTGGAAGTCGGGAGGAACGCCACGGAGTTCATCGATCGTGGAGACCTGCTGAAGGGCTTGCGTATCGAAGAATCCTGCAAAGGTAAACGGAACGCCGTTCAAGCGGATTTCATCGCCTTTCACGAGTTGTGTCAGCTTATTGGTGACAACAGGCGGAAGGAAAATCGGGGGTAGGGGCGTTTCGGCGTCGGCCAATTCCGGGCAGACTTTCCGGAAACCGGAAGCGTGTTGAATCTCTTTTGGATCGAGTCCCATGACAGCGGCCATCTGGATTGCCTCGCCGGATTTCGGCAGGAAGAGGACGCGTTCGGGGTTGACGGGCGTATCGCCCGTATCGTTGGAACGGGTAGGTACGCGGAAGAGGCCGCCACGGCGGACGATATCGAAACGATCGCCGTACAGGCTTTGCAAGGAGTCGATAAAATCACCATCGATATGAAGGAACGAGAGACGGTGTAGTTCGATCCGGTTTTCATCGGTTCCGCGTCCGATATAGGAGTCGACCACGCCCTGTTGTGCCGTGAAGGAGGCGAATACCAAGATCGTAAAGGTAAGAAGCACGACCGTGATGCAGGTCAAGAATGTCTTCAGAGGGCGATTCCGCATACCGGCGATACCGATGAGAATTGCGGAGAGGGTTGTAGAGGAGTCGCTTTCGACACCGTGAACGGTTGAGGAAAGACCTTGCATCGCCCGGATTTCGGAGCGAATTTTACCCATCATGATAGCCGACGTGATGCAGGCCAGCATAATAATGACAAATGCGAGGAAGATGATGATCGGCGCAGAAGCCAGCGAGAAGGCGGGATGGGTAAGGAACAGGATGCCGAATGTCGCCAGGAAGAAACCTGCGAAACCGATCAGCTGTTTGTAGATGGAGGGAAAGCCGAAAATCAAGCGTTCCATCGCAAAAGCGAACGGGATATTCAGTAGCAGCAGTACGACAACGGCTTGAACGAGATCTTCGGTGACGCCGCGAAGCGGGCGATAGATACGATTTTCGATGCAGTTTGCGAAGATCTGGTGTGCTTCGGCCAAGGCCCAATGTTTTTCGCGGGTTGCTTGGGCGGCGGCTTCGATATGATCTTTCGAATCGGCATGGAACTTTTCGAGATCGTCGCGTACGATATTGCGTTCGCGAAGAATCGCGAGGCGAGCCTCATTCAGCAAGTATGCATCGTTTGCACCCTGTTCGATATTGTTTGCATGGAGGCGGGCATCGGCATCCAGTTTCACGCCGATTCCCATAGCACCTTTCAATCGATCGATGCCGGGAGCATTTGTGACGGAACCGAGGAGCATATCGCCGTTTCCGCCGATAATTTTGATCGGGTCGTTTCGATCGGCGAAGAATTCCTTGAAGCGTCCGGCTTCCAAGAGGATGGTATTCGATGTTTTGTGCGGAGCGTCCTTTGAAGCGACAAGTGTCTTCGGTTCGTAGAGATCGCCGCCAACGGGATCGGGCTTATAGCCATCGCCGAATGCGAGGCCGCCGTATGCGTAGAAGAGGTGGACGGGAGTTGCCTTGATGCCATAGGCATCGGCGGAGGTTGTCACACGGTCCAGTTTTCCATTGGCGTCATATCCAAGGGCGACCGTTGTGAACAGCCAAGAGGTTGAGGCGACGTTACGGCCGATAAACGGCATATAAATACGTCCATTGGCAAGGATTCGCGAACGGGGCTGTGCGCCTTGGCCGACCCAAGCTTCGGGTCTTGGGAATGCGGTATAATAGACGATGGCGCGCTGGGGGATTCCCTCGTTGTCGGTCGAACCGGCGGCGTAGTTGAGGAATCGGACGCCCGTTTCCTTGTAGTAGATCAGGCGGGGTTCGAGCCGTTGAGGGGTAAAAACGCTACGAAGGGAGAATTCAATGGAATTGCCGAGTTCCTTGCAGAAAGCAACCATTTGGTTGCGAAGCGGGGAGAGGTCGACGGAGTCGGCGAAGGGAAGATTGTCGTGGGAGGTCTCTTTTCCGGCCGTCATCATCTGGAAGCCTGCGATACCTAGGCACTGCGAGAGTGCGGACGGAACGAGGCGTTGATAGCGAGAAGAGAGCGAATAGGGCTTGTAAGTCGCGGAAAGGGCCGGTTCGTAGAGCATGGATGTCCATGGTTCGGCGGAAGGCGGTTCTCCATTGGGGCCCGGGAAATGGTCTTTCGAGATGCCGCCATGGCCGGAGGCTCCGAAGTAGATGTTGCGGATGGCGGATATATGGCGACCATAGGCACCGATGCTGGGCGTACCCTGACGATAGAGACCGCCGGCATTGATCATGGAAAGCATCCAAGGCGCATGGGCGTCGGCGAAGTCGAAATCGAAATGTCCGGTTACATAGGCTCCTTCGAAAAGCTTGGATAGCTTCATCCAGGTCTTATTGTTGGCGACCATGTTTTCCAGTTCCGTCTGGCGCGTATACAAGCGATCGAGTGCGAGTGTCGTCATCCGGTCGTACATGGCGGCGACATCGGTCTGCGGATTGCCATTTGCGCCGGCTTCCGGATCGTAGTGTTTTTTGACGAGTTGTTCGCGCAGGAGATTGGTTGCTTCGCGTTCGGCTTCGGCGTTTTTCAGTTGCGCGTCGGTATCGGCGATTTGTTTCCGGATACGCTCCTTTTCGGTTTCGTCATTGGCGTCCGAGAGTTCGTTTTTAAGAGCGTTGATTCGTTCGCGAAGATTTCCGATTGGCGTACGGAGGGCGTTGCTGAAGGAAACCAATTCCCGCTTCAGGCGAATTTGGAGCGTACGCGCAAGAGGGCCCTGTGCATCGATGATATTGTTCTGCTTTGCGAACGCGATGAGTTCGCGGACTTCGGCGAGTTCCGCATCGTAATCCAAGCCGCGTTTTTCGAGATCGAGGTTATTGATGTTCTTATCTGCCATATCAATGGCATGGTAAAAGAACCGAGCACCCTCTTGGCCGGCGTAGCACGAGCCGAAGAAGACGACGATCACACGGCGATTCAATTCGCCGGAATTGGCAAGAGAGGCCGCGACATCGGTCAGCAAGGCGACATTGGCGGCGCGGCGAAGATCCGGCGAGTAGTCCGGGGTGAAGCCGTATGTGTCGATTGTTGCGGAGAGGAGAAGGATTTCTTCGGCCTCGAGATTTCCGGTCCATCCTTTCTTGTGCGGCAGTTCGACCCAGAGGTTTTTGCCGGGTACATCGCGAATGACGGCGCGCGCATCGAGCACCATTTTCTTGGTGCCGTCCGCCTGAAGAAGACCCGCCCGTTCTGCGTCGATTCGGTCGATGAAAACTCTTGGAATCAAGGTAACTGCCGTAAAACCGACATCGCTGAGATCCCAGTTTGAAAGCGAAGAATCGCCGACCAGAACGATTGCTTTTGCGCCGTGTGTCATGACATCGGCGATTGCGGCTCTCGGAAGATTCGCATCCAGAATGGCGATACAATCCTTAAGATTCTTTCCTTCGAAATCTTGGAGTCGTCCATTGCCGACATAGATGGCGTTTCCGGCAATCGGCTCGTCCCGCACGAACGTTGCGGGACCGTTATCGATCATCAATGCGCCTTTGACCTCCTGTCCTCCATAGGTCAAGGAGAGTCGCTCTGTGATCTGGCTAAGAGAATCGAAAGTCTGGATTTGCGGTTGGAGACCGGCCTTTGCCAATTCGTTGCTGACAACGGCGAATGCCGTTTCGAGGTTTTCCGTTCCGACGCGCCGGTTGTCCATTGGCGCCAAAGCATTCCAGACACGACCGTAAACGGTATCGGTCGAAAGGAGGGGGATGGAGTCGCGAGCCTGTTCACGCGCCGTTTTTACGGGCGCAGCAGCGTCCTGAGCGGCGGGCGCGGGCGCAGTAGCGTCCTGAGCGGCGAGAGAGGTAGCGGACACTCCGAGGAGCAGTGTTGCGAACAAGGAGGCGGCGATATGACGGGAGGCGATTCTGTTATTCATCTTCTTCCTCGATGCCCAAAGAGTCTTTTTCAATCTTAACGTGTTTGGATTCGGCGATTCGGTCGATTTTTCCATCGCAGATCCAGACCATGCGAGACGACACGGAGAGCATATTCGGGTCGTGTGTTGCGCAGATGACGGTTACACCGTCGTTTTTGTTCAAATCGTGCAGGAGCAAATGGATTTCCTTGCCGGTTTTCAAGTCCAGGTTTCCGGTCGGTTCGTCGCACAGGAGAATAGATGGATTGTTGGCGAGCGAGCGTGCGATTGCGACGCGTTGCATTTGGCCGCCGGACATTTCCTTTGGACGATGGTTCCAGCGGGAACCGAGTCCGACGCGATCCAAGAGAGCCATTCCGCGGGCACGGGCTTCATCTGCGGAGACACCGGCGAAGACCATTGGAAGGGTCACGTTTTCGAGGGCCGTCATCACCGTATTGAGGTTGAACTGCTGAAAGACGTACCCGATCTTGCGGCAACGGAGGAATGCCAGTTCCTCGGCGTTGAGCTGCGCCATATCGACGCCATCGATGAATACCCGTCCGGCTGTCGGGGTATCCAAGCCGCCCACCATATTGAAAAAGGTCGATTTTCCGGAGCCGGAAGGACCCATGACGCAGATATATTCGCCGCGGTAGATATTGAGCGAAATGCCATCGAGCGCATGAACGGGTTCCGTGCCACGCCAAAAGACGCGTTTGATGTCGTGGACCGACACCAGCACTTCCTTTCCGACGGCGTATTCTTCTTCGTTGAACGTAATCATAAATTATTCGACCCTCATTGCTTCCATGGGCGCCATACGAGAGGCGGACCAGGACGGTTGGACGGAAGCCAAGGCGGAAAGGAGGATGCCGGCAACCAAGGAGAAGATTGCGGAAAACAGCAAATCGACCGCCGGGAAATAGGTCCAAAGGTAGGATCCATAGAGAATGGTGCAACGGACGGTTGAAATGATGAAACCGACCACAACGCCGATGATACCGCCGGCGGTACCTTGCAAGGCAGCCTCCATCATGAATTGGGAAAGGATATAGGAATCGGTCGCGCCGAGACATTTCATCGTTGCAATTTCGCGATACCGTTCGGTAATCGACATAAGCATTGCATTGGTGATGCCGACCATGCAAACGAGGAAGGAGATAAAGAGCAGAAAGAGTTGCCGACCGGTAAGTCCGAGAAAGGACGGAGTTGCCTTTGTGACGATTGCGAGGCGGTTATTGAGAAGGGAAAGTCGCCTCACGCGTTCATAACGCGTTTTCATGTTTTCAAGCACCTCCGGAGTGAATTGATCCTTCAGCAGTTTGATTGCCCGCTTATCGGTCAGGAACGGCATTTTCTCTTCGGCGGAGGAGCGTTTGGTTTCGTTGAACTCGCGGGCCCATTCGACACGGAACGTATTCCGGTTGAGCGCTTCCACGAGATCCGCGAACATATTCGCGTCTTTCAATTGCGATTGGATGGTCGCCACGAGTTCCGGCGTAAGCTGAAAGCCGATATCGGCAAGGTCTTTACGCCATGCCTCAATCGTCTGCGCATCGGCTGCAGCGATCCAGCGATTGTCGGGTACGTTCTTCTGGTCGCCCTTACGTTCGAGCGTGCGTTCGACGGCCTTTGAGACACCGTTGTTCCAGCGTTTATTGAATTCGCCAAGTTGCGATTTGTATGTCGGATATGCGGCAAGGAAAGCATCAAGGGTATCAATTTTTCCGGGAATGCGGATTTCGATTTTGATCTTCAGCTGATCGTGGAAATCCTGCGAGTTGGCGAGAATGTATTCGATGGCTTGCCGGCCGGATCGTTTTCCGATGAGGTTGAGGCGGTGCCCGGTCGGAAGATCGGCCAACCAAGTGGTATACATCACTTCCCGGCTGGCGGTCTGCGCGAGTTGCTCGATTGTGGCGACATCGAGACCGGAGACGCGGGCATATTCTTCCAGTTGTATTTTCCCTTGGGCGACCTTTTCCGCGTTTTTGGACTGAAGGAGGTTGGCGGTATTGGACAGTCGGTGAACCATTGTCAATTCCGGTGCATTGGACAGCATCCGCGTCAGGGTGGTCTGCGAGAGCCGGTTGAAAGATTCTTCCTCCAACACGCCGTTTGCGATGGAGCGTTGGAAAAGGCTCTCCGAGAGGAGGAACATGAAGAATGCGACGGCAAGGACGACGACGGCGAGGGTCAGCATCGAGCGGAAGAGTCGATGTTTTACGCTTCGGATGCACAGAATCCATGTTTCCCGTAGGGACATGGCATGCTGCGTCTTGACGTCAATCTCGCGGTAGACGGAAGTAGTGCTCATGGAACGAAGGGGGAGTTGAAAAAAGGGAAGGGACTTAGCCTGGCATAAAGTTGACGCGGACAGGCGATGGCGAACCTACGATGATGTAGTAGGCAAAATCGACGACGATGGTCAACCCGATGGTTAGAATTTCACCGGCGATGATGCCGATGAAGAGGGGCTTGAACCGTTGATAGACGCCGCCTCCGCCGAAACGTACGATCAGCTGTTTGATGAACCAACCGATCAAGAAGGAGGACCATGCGGCCGCAGCGGGATAGGTGCCGGCCATCAGGATCAGAATCGGATGGAGGGGGAATTTGGCGAAGCGAAAACGAATGGTAGAAAGCAGGATAATTGCGATAATGCCATAGAAGAAGTAGTGCGTCTTCAAGGCAGAGCCGGAAATCATGCCCAAGCGGGCGATCGGGGAGGCCGCCTCGGAAGCGGCAAAGGTGCCGGCCGCTTTCATATCCGCGAAAAGGCGAGCGGAATAATCGAATGGAGTGACGGGCGGATATGCGTGTGCCCAAGCGTCGCCCGTCGGGTTGTAGTTGTAGATAACCCAAGAAGCGGCGAACCAACCGATGACCATGGCGACCAGAGCGGCGATGCAGATCCAGAGAAAGATTTTTTTGAGATTCAGGCGGTTGTCATCGGCAATCTTGACACCGGTGGAGACGTACCCGATCAGCGCCTCGCGCGGGTCGGGCGTCAAGATGTTGTTTCCGGCCCAGAGGATATAGGTCAAGGCGTGCGGTCCGATTGCGGCGGGGCCCAGCAAATAGACCAGCAACGATCCGGGTGTCCAACCGGATTGGAGGAAGGGAATGCCCGTTTCGCTGACCATACGGGAAAACACCGTATAGAGCATAAACAGCAGCAGGGAGAAAACGAGTGCAATGAGCCAAGATTGGCACATCCAAGAAAAGAGGATCACAAACCCGATGAACGTGACGATCATAACGCGGGCGGCAAGAACGGAGACTTCATCGGGAGTCGCCAAGTCTTTTTCTTCTTGCGAGGCATCCGCATCCGCTTTCGCTCGTTTCCTGATTCGGATGCCAAACGCAGTAGCAAAGACGGCCTTGAAATACGAACGGCCGGTAAAGACCAGAATGAAGAAGAAGCCGGTAAAGGCGCCGCCGCGAAGGCTTTCCATGACCGATCCGTCGATGATGGTTCCCGTCGTCTGCCAGTAGCCGATGGAGAAGATGGCAAGCAGGAAGTAGGAGAGACCGACGGAGAGGGAGACTTCGGAGCTCACGAAGTAGGCAATGCCGACGAATGTGAAGAAGATGGTTTGCCCCTGAAGCGCCCCGTAGTTATAGACCTTTTTGATGATGGGCATGTGCGTGTACAGGGGCACCCACCAGCCCTTTAGGTTGGGAAGGAACGTGGAGAGGGCGGGGACTGTTTCCGGGAACCATTTGGCGAGATACTCGATCATCAACAAGACGAAAATCGGAAGGACGCCCCACCAGAAAAGCCGATTGCGGAAAATGCCGGGAACATGCTTGCGCTCGTCGCTCATCTGAAAGAGTTGACCGGTCACCTGTGCAATCGGGTAGGCGATTTGTTCATGGGAGGCCCACTGGCGGTGCACCAGGAATTGGATGGAAATCAAGGTCAAGGCAAACAAAGTCAGGAACGGCCCCCAAATCAGCATGGGAGCAATCCAAGCGCGAAGGGGAAGCTGAAGGATGGAGAGCGTCTCGGTGCCCTTTGCCAATCCCGTGAAAAAGCCGCGATAGACCCGTTCGTAGGCGGGATCCGAAAGGACGTCGGGGTTTCCGGGCCAAGGGGAAGGGAAGAGTTCCGGACGCAGATATTCGGTCAACAAGCCATGAACCTCCCAGCTTTGGTGGTTGCTGAGGAAGTACCAAGGCATCATGATTTGGGTATGGAAATAGCGGCAGAGACCAGAGGTCGGAGCCCAGCAGGCGACGAGCGTCATGGCAAATGCAACTGCGATTTCCTTGGCCGAAAGCGCGAGCGCATCGGAAAGCCGATGTTCAGCCTTAAACAGGCGATCGAGCAAAATCCACATACCGTTCCATCCGAGTCCAATGAGGCACAGATAGAAAAACGCCGCCGGCGGAAGCTGATTGCCGATCAGGTAGGTTCCCATCAAGACATTGTCGTGGAACTTGGCAGTTCCCGCAATGAAAAAGATCCCCAAAAATCCGAAAAAGAGGGATCGGATCGTAATGAATTTCGATCGCTTTTGGGCGTGTAAAACAGTTGCCGAGTCTGTCATTTGAAAATCAGAATAGGTCTTGTGTTTGCGCGATTTGCTTCTTTTGGTCCAGTCTATCAAAAACAGCCTTTTCTAGCAAGGAAAAGGCGTAAAAAAAGTAGAAGATACAAGGGTGCATTTCAAAGGACACAGCAAGCCTTTCTATGCATTTACGGGCGCTTCTGAAAGACACCGGACGGCTCAAAATTACTCGATTTGATTTTCCGAGTCTTTTAAGTCTTGGCATTTCCGAATTTGGGTCGTGACGAACAGAAGAAGGGAAGTGGCGAAAGCAAGGGAAAAAGGCGTGTGGGAACAGCGAGAAAAAGTTCGGACAGCAACCAAGTGTGTTCGATTGTATGCAGTGATTTTGCAAGAAAAACACCCTCCGGATGCGTATCCGGAAGGTGTTTTTCGAGGAGAGAACGGCCGGTAGGGCTTAGCTTTTTTAGGAGGGGGATGTTCAGGAGAAAATCGAGCGAAGGGTTTTGAGGATTTGAGAGAACCCGGCTTCCGTCTGGTTGTCGACGATGGCTTCCACGGAGAGCGTCTTGTCGTATCCGGCGGATTGGAGAGCTTTTGCGAAAGGAAGGAAATCGCAAGGTTCATCGCCGGGGGCCTTTCGGTTTGCCGTTGTTGCGATATGGCAGTGAGCGATCAAGTCTGCATTTCGGATAATCGCATCGGGCGACTCCTGTTCACGTGCCCAGTGGAATGCGTCGACATTCAAGCGGACGGCATCGGAGCCGACTTTTCGGACGATACGAGCACAATCTTCTACGGAATTGAGCAGATTGGTTTCGTTTTTGTTGAGATTTTCGACGACAAAGGTCACGCCGGTCTTTTCTGCAATCGGGGCAATGGCCGAGACAAACTCGGCAATTTGGTCGAATGCGCGATCGAGCGGCATATTCGGCGGAGCCATGCGTGCCCCTCCGCTACCGAAGCAGACGGATTTGATGTTCAGCCGGCTGGCGCGTTGAAGAACCGTAGCCGTTCGCTGAACGGCCGCTTCCATATTTGCGTCCGAGCCGAAGAGCGGCAACGTTTTCGGAAGGAGTTCGACAAGGTTCCAAACGGGCAGTGGCAAGGACCGGATTTCGGGGATTCGCGCTTCGAAAACGTCGGTTGATTCTGAAGGAAAAGTGGCGTGATTGACCGAAATTTCCAGAAAGTCAAATCCGGCATTTGCAACAAGTTGCGCATGATCGGGGGCTGTGTAGATACCAAAGAGCATAGCAGCGTTCAGGTTGAGAGAGGAGGAGAAAATACGTCGATTTTGTGGTAGGGTGTTCGGCTAGAGATGATCGATGGTCAAATCGATATAATCCAAGATGATTTGGGAAAGTCTGCCGGTATGCTGTCGAGCGCATTCGACGACCTCTTCGCCGTCCAAGTGCTTACCGGAGATTCCGGCGGCCATATTGGCAACGAAGGAAATTCCGGCAACGGACATGCCTTGGGAGGATGCGACCATGACTTCCGGAACGGTTGACATTCCAACAAGATCGGCGCCGAGGATCCCGTATGCTCGGATTTCGGCTGGGGTTTCATAGGCAGGTCCGGAAGCAAGTGCGAAAACGCCTTCGGTAAGGTGAAGACCTTGCCGGAGCCCGGCCTCTTTCAAGCGGGCACGAAGGGGGGCGGAGTAGACCTCGGTCTGGTCGGGAAACCGCGGTCCGAAGAGCGGGTTGTGTTCGCCGCGAAGCGGAGATAGCGGCGAAAGGCGGATATGATCGCGCAAGATGACGAGATCGCCGGGATTGAGATCGGTTCGGATTGCGCCGGAGGCATTTGTGACGAGGAAGGACGGGCATCCAAGGCGGTGTGAAAGGACGGCGGACATCACGACGGCTTCCCATTCGCATCCTTCATACCAGTGTCGGCGTCCGCTCCAACAGAGGATTCGGTGTCCGTTTCCCTTTTCGCAAAGAAGAAGGCTTCCGCTATGACCGATGACGGTTGCGCCGCCAAGATGGGGGATTTGCGCGTATGGAACTTCGCATAGGACGCTCAGATTGTCCACGGCTTTATTCCAGCCGGAACCGAGTTGAATCGCAAGGATTGGGGGCTTTTCGCGAAGGATGTCGGGCAAAGCGTCTAGGGCTTCTTGGAAAAGTTGATCGTTCATGAATGGAAGAAAAGACAGTCTGTTTTCGAGAAAAACGCATCGGATTCGTATTGAGATGAAAACGATCTGAAGGCGTATTCCGTTTGTTCGATTGTATCACAAGAACGAGGATGCGTCTCGCAAATAATAGCGTCCGCGTAAAGGTCTCGTTTGCAATCCGAAATATCTCTACTCCGGGGGTATTTTCTCTGATAGGGGTGGCTCGCCACCGCTCGGGCGGTGCGAGTCGTGAGGGTGGGGAGCCCCCACGGGCTATGGCGGCCAGGCATCGCGCCCAACCGCCAGTATGACCGCACATTCCAGCCGGTTCTGATTCGTTCTCCAGAGAAATTCGAACAAGGTCAAAAGACCGCTTTAGGCCGCTCAAAAACGGATTCGGATCTAAAACTGGAATGAAAACACGACTGGCGGTGGCGGCGGGGCCGGAAGACGGATAGGAGCCGGTGCCGGGAGTGTTGTTGTCGTCGTTTGTTCATAAACGACCGTCGATACCGGCTGCACGACGATTGGTGCTGTCGTTTGTTCATAAACGACCGTTGAAGCCGGTTGTGCGACAACGGTGGTTGGCGCGGGGGGCGTATAGACAACTGATTGCGGTGTCGTCGAGACCGTAGCGCTTGGTACGACATAGGTCGTAGAGACGGTTTGTTGGACCGTGGACGGCTGCGGCGTGAGGAGGGCATTGACCACTCCGATTCCGAGTCCCACACCAACGGCGGGCCAAATCGACGGGTTGTGTTTGTGGTGGCGATCGCTTCTATAGACGACTGGCGGCGGCGGTGCAGGGCGATGCGCGCCATTGAAGCGTTGCGGGGCTGGACGGTTCCGCGGCATAGGTCTTGCAGAAACCGCATGTGGTGGCGGTGGTGCAAAACGGGGGTTTGGTTCTCTGGCGGCGAGAACGACGGATGGGGTGGAGAAGATCAGGCCCCCTATCAGCATACAAAGAGACATTTTCCGGAACGGATTTTTCATAGCAGACTCCTTTTGAACTATTGGTGAATAACAGGATTGCGATTTCGCTACGTAGGAATAGACGTGGAAGTTTGAATCTTTATTCACTATTTTTTATGGAGGTTCATTTTATTTTCAGCGCAGTGCCGAATAGGTTGGAAAAAGGTCTCTTTCCATTCGCAACCGTTCACCTTGATCGTACCAGACTTGCCAAAGGAAGAGGCCTTGAGCGGGGGCGGTTTCGACGCGAGCCGTACGGATTTTTGATTGAATAACGGCAGGGACGGAGTCGGCCGGGGCTCGGTGCATACCGACTGAGATCAAATAACCGGAGATGGAGCGAACCATTTTATACAGGAATCCGTTTCCGATGACACGGATTTCAATTTCCGGCAAATCCGCATGCACCTCCAGAGAAAAGATGTGGCGCACGGTCGATTCGATTTCGCGTTGCGGGTTTGCGGAGAAAGCGGCAAAGTCATGTTCGCCTACGAAGTCACGTGCCGCGCGGCGCATGGCATCCACATCGAGGGCACGTCCGACATGGCCGCGATGACGTCGAAGCGATGGATCGACGACTTCGGCATTCCAGATTCGATAGCGATATTCTTTGGCGTGTGCGGAGCGTTGCGCATCGAAGAGGGGGTCGCAGGGGGCGGCTTCCAGGATTCGCACATCGGGTGTGAGTTTATCGTTGAGAGCGCGACGCAGGGAGTTTACGGGGATATTCCGATCGAGATCGAAATGAGCAACTTGGCCGCGGGCGTGAACGCCTGCATCGGTACGACCAGAGCCATGAACATGGACAGGCGCCGCGTTTGGAGAGAGGGGCAGGAGAGCTGTTTCGATTTCTTCTTGGACGGTGCGGAAGCCGGGCTGTTTTTGCCAACCGTGGAAATCGGTTCCATCGTAAGCGATTGTTGCGCGAAAACGGGGCATTGCGGGGTCTCGTTTTAAGTTAGCAGGAGGCGATGAGCTTCCTGTTTTTCGTAAAGTATTCAACGCCAGAGTAAAGCGTTGTCAGGAGAATAATCCAGTTGCAGACGATCCATTCGCCATTGAAGAATTCCGGCAGGAAATACAGACAGAGGCAGAGCATGGTTGCCGCCGTTTTGATTTTCCCGGAGAAGGCGGCAGCGAGAACGATGCCTTTCGAGGCAGCCATCATTCGCAGTCCGGATACGGCGAATTCGCGGCAGATCACCACAAGGACGATCCATGCGGGCATCAGCCCGGTTTGGACATTCCAGAGCATGGCCGCCGTCACGAGCATTTTATCCGCCAAAGGATCCGCGAATTTTCCGAAATCGGTAATAAGCCGGAGTCTTCTAGCGAGAAACCCATCCAGCCAATCGGTTGCGCTTGCGAGCAAGAAGATGGCCAATGCAAGCGGTTTGGCATGTGAAATATCCGCATATAGGACGCCCAAAAAGAGAGGAATCAGGAGAATTCGAAGGAGCGTTAGTTTGTTGGGAAGATTCATATGAGCAAACGGTATCGGTTGGTCTCATTCTACCATAATACGGCGATTATCGCGAGAGCCGGGTACAATGCAATGAACCCGAAATCGTAACGCTTGGTAGGGCTGAAAAGGAGATAAAACGGGCATTGGGATTGCTACACAAGCGGGGCCGATGGTTTTGGGAAAGTCCGTAAACGGTTCGTTTTCCCTTTGTTGCAAGGTGCATTGCATTTGCGATTTTCCGGAACAGACGCTAGGGGCAAGGAAGAATCGCCGAAAAGGAAACACCACCGCACGAAAGGAGGAAAATCCAAACGTACGATGGCAAACGAAACGAAATGCCGGAGAAACCGTCAGGCACTCTACATGTCCGGGCTATCAGAATCGGGAATTCAGATTGCTTTTTCTGGGAATAATCAAGATTCCGGCAAGGTAAATCCAGACCCCGACACTGGCGCACAGAACGAGAACCAAAGTAGCGAATCGAACGAAAACCGGATCGATATTCCAATACTCTGCCAGACCGCCGCATACGCCGGCGATCATGGCATCAGGACCTTCTGTCCGGTAGAGTCGTTTTTTCAACTGCATGGACATGATTCGGAAACGATCGTTTCCGGCTTCGATGATTATGCGTCGGCAACGAGATTGCCAACGGCCAAATAGGTAAAGACCATGGCGAAGATCGCAGTCGTTTCGACGATGCCGAGGGCGGACATGTTGTTGGCGAGACCGTTGCCAGTTTCCGCCTGGGAATCGGCGGCACCTGCGGCGGCGAGCCCCTGCAAGAAAGCCGAGGTTCCGATGGCGATGCCGGCAAAGAGTCCGAGGATGACGAGTGCGATACCGGTTCCGGGAAGCGCATTCGGATCCTGGGCGGTACCGACCATCTTGAACATGAGGATCATGCCGTAGAGGGTTTGGGTAATGGGGGCGCCGACATAGGAAAGCAAAACGAAGGGGGCCTGCTTTCCTTGTGCAAAGCACTTTTTCCACGCACCGATAGCGGATGCTGCGGCTTTTCCGGTTCCGAGTGCGGAACCGAAAGCACTCAGACCAAGGGCGATAACGGCACCGGCGATACCCAGTGCGGTGTTGATTTCGGGACTCATGATTAGTTACTCCTTAGTGGAATTTGTTTATGAAAGAGTGAAATGGTTATGCTTTGCTTCCGTTCGGAAGAGCGTTTTCCAGCTCCGGCAGGGAGTCCGGTTTCTTGGCCGTAAAGGATTGGAATTCATATCCGCCCCATGTTACCCCTTTTGCGCCCGAGAATTCCAACGTATTCAATCGCACGGCATGGACGAGGATGGAAAGTCCGCCCATTGCGAAGTTGATGGCGTGGCCGGCGGCAAGAATGAGGATCATGACGGGAATTTTTGCATAGATCGGAAGCTCGATACCTGCGGCCATAGTATCGAAGTTTTCCGCGACTTTGACGGAAGCGAGACCAACGGCGTAGAGGCGCAGATAGGAAATGATATCGCCCATGGAAGAGATGATATTGAGCGGCAGCATCCCCAGGCTGACCCCGTTTGACTTGAGCTCATTCCTGTGGAGCATGAACAGGGCTGTCAGGAGGATTGAAACAACCAGCAACGGGATGGTGCAGGCCGGTTGTTGGAATCCTTTGACAACGAGAGAAGAGATGATAAAGAACATGCTCCAAACGATTCCGGTCCAACCGATTTCGGCGAGAAATTTCGTATCGGGAAAGAGCGAGACCGCATTCCAGAGACGCGCAATCGACAAATGGATGGCACCAAGCAGGAAGCAGAGCAACATCACATTGTTCATATCGGCGAACCACTGCACGACGGGAAGAGCCGCATAGGAGGCAGGGAGCCATGTCTGCGGCATGCCGAAGATGGTAGCGGTAAGGAGTCCGTAGGCGATCGTCGCGAAGCTGAAGACATAGAAAAGCGTAAGTGCGCCTTTGGCGAGTTCCGGGATATTAACGCCGAACTTCTTTTTAAGAGAGCGGTGGCCGAAAAACGTAAGCGCCAAGATGATTGCCCCGTACCCGGCATCGCCGATCAGCATAGCGAAGAAGATGGTGAAAAACGCGTAAAAGGGAACGGAAATATCGGTTTCCGTGTAGCAAGGCAAGATTCCAAGCCCCTTGAAGATTGCCAGAACCGGACGAAAAACTTTCGGCGGTTCGAGCAGGGTCGGCGGATTTTCTTCGGGAAGCGGATCGCGGAGAAAGATACCCCATCCTTGTTCCCGTGCTTCTTCAAGCAGTTTTTCGCACTTACGGGCATCCACATATCCGGTGATATGAGCGATAGGTCCGACGTCCTTCATGGCCTCAAGCGCGAGTGCAAATGAATTTGCCTCGGCGGCGGATTTGGCGGCCTCTTCAATTACGGGAAGCTCGCTTTTCATGGCGGCGAGTGCTTCCACGGCCTTGATTTTGCGGCACATTGCCTCTTTGAACCGGGAGCGAGTCCGGTCGAGCGGTTCGACGGGAAGAGCGATTGGATCGAGTCCCTCGGGGAGTGATTTTCCGATGAAAACACCATAAACGGTCTTTTCGGAATCATTGGCGGAGAGAATATCGACCCATCCGTCTTCGACTGTCGGCATCACCATTTTTTCCGGAGCGGAAAAGAGAAAGACGGATCGGCCGATTTGTTTTTTGATGTTTTGTGCGAGAGAGGGATCGAAGGAACCGAACGGGGCGTATCGGGCAATTGTTTTGTCGAGAGCATCGGCTTCTTCGGACGCTTCGCAACAGGCATCGGCGAGCGCATTCGCGCGGCGAACCGGTTCCGGTGTAGTGCCATTCAAGCGAACGGAAATCTTTCGAAGGGCGAGCGTGTGGCTTTGTCCGGGCTTCAAGGCTGCGGCGCTCCGGATGGCATTTACGGCGCGTTCGGCGGCTGCGGCATCATCATGTGCGCGAGTCCGTCCGGGGCTCTCGGGGGCAGCGGCGTCGGTCAGGATGTGAATCATTCCCAAATCTGCGAGCCGTGCGAGCGTTTCGTTTTTATCCTTTTCCAGGCAGAAAAGCGTTACTTGTTTCAATGGGACGATCATTTGGAGACCTCCTTTTCTAGAGACGACGGCGCGTCTGTTTCGGGAGAGGTTTTTCCACGTCCCTTTGCGATTTTACCGCGGGCGACGGCGGAGGTTTGTTCATCTCCGATTGCGACATTGATCACTCGGATGTTTTCCTTGCACTCCGGAATTTTCACTTTTTCGAAGAGATTCACGCGCTGGGACGTGGTACGGAGTTCCTCGGCGATCAATTCGACCTGGCGGAGAGCGACGTCCCGTTCGGCGCGCAACGCAATCAAGCGTTCTGCGGCATCTGCAGCGTCATCGATCCAGGCGGGGGTTTCAAACAAATCGATTTCCTCCCGATGCACGTCAATACCATCGAAGATCGGGATAACGACACCGGCGATATTACCGCTGTGAAGGCGGACCTTTTCGACGGTCAGGGGGATTTTGGCGGATTCGTCTGCAAAAAGACCGATCCAAGCATTCATTTCCTTTCGGAGAGCCTCCTGTTGCCGGGTGATTTCATCGGCGCGGGCACGCATCCCCTGCAGTTCCATCTGAAGCTGGGATTTCTTGAGTTGGAGCATGGGCAGGAATCGCTGGTAACGGGCCAATGCATCTTTCTGGGCCTTCAACTCCGTTTTTGTCAGTTTTACTTTTGCCATTGGCGGACTCCTCTCTTAACAGGATGCGCGTCGAGTCGAGAAGCGGGTTTACGCCTTTTTCGGCCAGTACTTTTCAATCATTTCGGAGCGGATGCCGGTTTCGGAAGGATCGAAACAGTCTGCGAGGATTTCCCATCCGAGATCAAGGGCTTTTTCGAGGGGAATATTGACGGAGATATCCATCATTTCGGTTTCGAACCGGTGACCGTACTTGAGAAGCTTTTCATCCCATGTCGTCATGCGGAAGCCCATCGACTGTTTTTCGAGGGTGGAGCGATATTGGGCAAAGAGCTGGATCATGGTATCCATGATCGTGCGATGGTCCGCGCGGGACGTTTTGTTGACCTGCTGTTTGAGACGGGAAAGGGATCCGAAGGGCTCGATATGACCGGAGGAGAGGTAGAACTGGCCTTCCGTAATATAGCCGGTGTTGTCGGGCACGGGGTGGGTGACATCGCCGCCGGGCATTGTCGTGACGGCAAGAATGGTAATGGAACCGGCACCTTCGAAGTCGACCGCCTTTTCGTAGCGGGCAGCGAGCTGCGAGTAAAGGTCTCCCGGGTATCCGCGGTTGGATGGGATTTGCTCCATGGTGATTGCGACCTCCTTGAGAGCGTCTGCGAAAGACGTCATATCGGTCAGGAGGACGAGCACCTTCTTTCCTTTGAGTGCGAATTGTTCGGCGACGGCGAGCGACAGATCGGGAACGAGCATGCATTCGACGACGGGATCGGCGGCCGTATGGACGAACATGACGGTACGGGAAAGGGCGCCGGAGGCGTCGAGCGTATCGCGGAAGTAGAGGTAGTCATCATTCTTGAGCCCCATTCCGCCTAGGATGATGACATCGGTTTCCGCTTGGAGGGCGATTCGGGCAAGCAGTTCGTTGTAGGGTTCGCCGGACTTTGCGAAGATCGGGAGCTTTTGGCTTTCGACCAGCGAGTTGAAGACATCGATCATCGGGATACCCGTACGCACCATGTTACGAGGAATGATGCGCTTAGCGGGGTTGACGGAGGGACCGCCGATTTCGATGAGATTTTCCTGAAGGGCAGGCCCTTTGTCGCGGGGATTTCCGCCGCCGTCGAAAACGCGGCCGAGCAAGTTGTCGGTTGCCGAAACCTGCATGGAATGCCCGAGAAAACGGACACGGGCGTCGGTTGCGATACCGCGGGCACCGGCGAAGACTTGCAAGGAAACATGGTCGCCGTCCACCTTGATGACCTGCGCCAACGAAGTGATTCCGCGAGAGGAGATTTCGGCCAATTCGTGATATTTGACACCTTCGGCGCGAAGGCTTACGACACTTCCGGAGCTAGCGTCAATGCGATGGTAAACGGTATTCGTCATAGAAAAACTCCCAAACGACCCAGTCAGGATCGAAAATACTTTAGTGCCATTAAGTATACTCCTTTCCATTCGTCCACGCAAGGTCTTTTCGCAGAAAACGCGTCAAAGGGAAAAGGGCGTAACCTGCGGTGGCACGAGCTGCCGTGCGGTATCATCATATGGGATGACGGTCGGGCGCGAGTCGGGATGAGAACCATGCAATATTGCTCCGGCAATAAGTCCCATTGATTCTGCGGCATGGCGAACATGCCTGTCTTTGGAAAACTGACTTTATCCGTCTGGCGGAGCTTTCACCGTAGCCGGACGTTCCTTTTTCTTTGCGTGCTTTTTTGCGCACGCTTTGGAACAGTCGTCGTTATCGCGAGCGTGAGATTTGGCATAGACGCTCGTCCGGCTCCGTTCATGGGTTTCGAACCATTCGTTTATCGGTTTGCTATGATGAACCTTGAGGTTATCCATCACAAGGAAAATCTTGCGCTCGACGTCCTTCTCGATGCTTCCCATGCACTCGATCAGTCCGTTCGCAATAAAGGTCTCGGTGACGATCATCCAACAGCATTCCATCTGATTGTCGACGGAGAGATTCATAGATAAAGCCGACGAGTCTTGGTCGGCGGAGACTTGTCGCGAGGGCGCGTACGATCTGCCGCAACCGTCTGCATTCATGACGGCGGTTTCGTCCGACCAATGAATCTCACCGTCGTCTTCTTTAGCGCGTTTTTGCAAATGGCGGATACATGGTTGCCAGTCATTCTTTTCGCCCGCGGGCATCTATTCATACGCAGTCATGATTCGGTTCTGTGCGCATTTGCCAACGCTTCAAATTCTCCCGACCATTAGAATCGGCAGGACGAGTTTCACTTTGTTTTCATGTCCGTAAGCCGATGAAAATGCATTCCTTTGCGCCTCTATCAGAGCGTAAAGCCCCTCTTCGAGCAATGTCGGCAGGGGTCTCCTGCGAGAGGGGAAAACAAGCAGGGGACTTTCGGCTGCTTCTTTTCCATTGCCAAAACAAGGTTACAATCGTCCCACACTATTTTGCCTTCGTTATCACAAAGTCACGAGCGCCGTTTTCGTCAATCCCGATGCGTCAGTTTCTTTCCGAAGGCTGACCGTTCGGCTCTTCTCGGCACTACATCGAAAAATAGGCTATGAACCGAAGGCTATCTTCGGTATACTTGGTTCCATTCTTCTTCGATCAAGGTTTCCTTCACATGACGGGGATTGGCGAGATGCTCGCACATTCCGACCTTGGGAGAGGAAGGTTCTTTTGGAGAACTCGGGCAAGCCGTTCCACTACACATCCGGAACCTGTAAGCCTAACGAACAGTTCAACATGGACAGTCGTGAAGAAACTGCGTTCCGCCTTGCCGAAATCGTTGAATTCGGCGATATTCGAATCGGCGAATGGCATGATCCTACGACCCTTTTCCATTTCGAACCGTAAAAACTTGAAGAAAAACAAACGTGAAACATAAAGGACACATTACTTTGCCCACTGAAAAGGGGGGGGGCGCATCTGCTCTCGAACTGATTCGCCGCTGGGGTGCGGATGCGGTTCGCGACTGCGATGGAACCGCGCTGCCGAGCGAACTGCTGGAGCTTGGACTGGATGTGTATTCGACAATTTGTCTGGTTCGTGCCGACGAGGAATGGACGCGCGCCCATCCGGAATATTGGCCAATGAAGTATCTGTCGACGACCCCTGCGCCCGCCTTTGGGGAAACGCTTGAAATTCCCCTTCTAGAACGTCTGCATCCGCTCAAGTACGAAATTCGCGAGGATCTCGCGACACCGAGCCTCTGGCAAGTCATGGATCGGACGGGGGAGCTTCCCGTTCCACATGGGAAATGGGTCTACGACCCCGCAAAAAAGGCGGTTCGCGTCCTTGGAGCCTGTCCGGGGCACCTCTATTCCGTGTCCTTCCTTGCCACCGTTGCCTGGGACACGACAAGCATGTACAATCACCTCACCAACGGATGGACACGCGAGCGCGTCCGGTCTGTAGATCCCTACTATCCGGAAGTTTGGAACTACCTATTCGAATATTTCGACAATTGGTTGGCTGATCATCCTCAGACGACCATTGTGCGACTCACGTCTCTTGCCTACCACTTCAATGTGGACTTCGATCACGATTGCCGGGATGTTTTTCGAGACTGGACAGGCTATCAGGAATGTGTGAGTCTGAAGGCGTTGGATGATTTCGAGGCGCAATTCGGATATCGTCTGACGCCGGAGGACTTTGTGGATGCCGGCCGCAACAATGCTACCGGAGGCGTACCTTCAGCGCGTTGGCGTGACTGGATGTCGTTCGTCCAGCGATTCGTGTTGCGGTTTGGCCGTGAGCTCTGCCAGCGCGTGCATCGGGCAGGGAAGCGTGCGGCAGTATTCCATGGCGATCACTGGGTCGGTCTGGAACCCTTCACGGATAATCCCACCAAAATGGGGATCGATCTTCATATCGGCGCGGCGGAGGATGGCGTGGCGTTGCGCCGGGTGTCGGATACGCCGGGCACCATGGCGAAGGAACTCCGGCTGTACCCCTACTTCTTTCCGGACGTCTTCCGGGAAGGCGGCGATCCGTTGACGGAGTCGCGCGGCGACTGGCTCAAGATTCGTCGTGCACTTTTGCGTCGTCCGATCGATCGCATTGGCTGGGGCGGCTATCCCTCGTTAGCGCTGAAGTTTCCAGCGTTTTGCGATTGGGTAGCGACGCTTTGCGATCAATTCCGTGAAATCCTCGACACCTCGGGAGGTACGCCGGCGCTCGACATTCCGGTTCGTGTCGGCGTTCTCAACGCATGGGGAACGCCCCGTGCCTGGATCAACAGCTTCGGTCGCGATCAGAAATTCTTTGAGAAGCGGACGGATGTCGTGGAGGTCGCCGGTTCGAATCTCCTCGAGTGTCTCGCCGGGCTTCCAGTTTCCGTTCGTTTTATCGCTATGGAGGAGATTCGCGATGGCGTTCCTTCAGACATCGATGTTCTGATCAACGATGGCGATGCCTTTACCGCATGGAGCGGCGGCGACCTGTGGGGAGATGAGAGAATTGCCTCGGCTGTCCGCTCGTTCGTCGCAAAGGGAGGCGGTTTCATCGGATGCCGCGGACCCACCGCCGACCCCACATCGGATCGTTTCTTCCGCCTTGCCGACGTGCTTGGCGTCGACTATGAAGATGGTCGCGGTATCCAAAATGTGCCGGTGTCGTTTTCCATTGATCGAACGCATTCGTTGGCGGCGTCCGCGAATTCGGCGAATTTCGGAATCGTCGAATCCTTCGTCTTTCCGCGTACGTCGGCTACGACCGTGCTTGCTTCGGCGGGAAAACACATCCTCTGTTCCGCGAACGTATACGGGGAGGGGCGTTCCGTCTATTTTGCTTCCTTGCCCTATTCGTGCTCAAATTCGCGTCTCCTGCTGCAATCGCTCGTTTGGGCGGCGGGGCGGGAGAGCGAACGCATTCCGTGGATGGCCGACAACCCTGCAATTGATGTTGCCTTTTTCCCGACGACAGGGCGCATGATTGCCGTAAACTCCTCCAACGACACGCAATCCGGAACCATCACATTGCCCGACGGTACCGAACGAAACGTTTCCCTGCCCCCGGGCGGTCAGGAAATGGCATGATGCCATGAGCAAAGGGCCTCATGAGCCAACCCGACAATAGCCACACTAGGGAAGCCCGCTCGCGTTCGCGCCGGGCTTTCCGGCGTGGCTGGGGAAGCGGGACTCTCACGCTCTGCCGTCGCCCATGCCATCTTGCGCGGTACCGATGCGGGGGGCAATAAATGGCATCATCGCTTTTGCGCGCTATTTGCTCAGGAGGCGGCAGGGGCAGGTGTTTCGAGGACGTTGCGCCGTCCGAAGCCGATTCGCGATGGTATTGACGACTGCGAATACTTGACGTTGCTTCGAAGCGCCGCAACCGACTGATGTCGCCGCCTCTGACGAATGAGGGCGTTTGCGACGGGGTTTCGCCAGAACGGATTTGCCAAAAACGGATGTTTTCAGGCGTGCGGATCGGCGTGGGATTCGGGAGCCGGTTTTGGCGTGGCATCGGGGAGGTCGAAGAGCGTCTGGACATCGCTCCAGGTGAGGGAGTTGACGGTCTCGGTATCGGTTTTCGTGATGGCTTCCGACTCGGAAGGAGCGGATTCGTCCGGCGTACCGATGGACGCTGCGATGATTTCGCTCTTCCGTTGTTGCATGAGACGCACCTTTTCTTCGACCGTACCGGGAGTGATGAGGCGAATTGCGTGGACGGTACGGGTTTGACCGATACGATGGGTTCGATCGATCGCCTGTTGTTCGGCGGCGGGATTCCACCAAGGATCGAAGAGAATGACTTCATCGGCCCCGGTAAGCGTAAGTCCCGTTCCGCCGGCCTTCAAAGAGATCAGAAAGACGGGAATTTTGTGGTTAAAGTTGAACTGGCGAACATTCTCCAGACGTTCCTCTTCCTTGGAAGTTCCATCCAGATAGCAGTATTTGATTGCGCGTTTGTCCAATGCGTCTCGAATCAGATGCAGCATCTCGACGAATTGGGAGAAAATGAGCACGCGATGGCCGCTTGCGATGGTATTTTCCAAAATCGAGAGCATCTGGGAAAGTTTTCCGGACGGATGTTCCGAATTCGGATACGGATTGAGATTGCCGAGCAGCGAAAGATGGCAGGCAGCCTGACGGAGGCGCAAGAGACCGGAAAGGATGAGCATGCGAGAGCGTTCGAAGCCGTTTTCGGAAACGGAGTCGGAAATTTTGCGTCCGATCTGTTCCTGTAGCGAACGATAGACCTTTTGCTGATCGGCGGTCATTTCGGTCGGCACGATTTGTTCCAGTTTTTCCGGAAGGTCTTGAGCGACGGTTGTTTTGAGACGGCGGAGAAGGAAGGGGGCGGTTTTATCCCGAAGTTTGGAAAGGAGAATATCGGCTTCCCGGATATCGGTAGGATTTGCGGCCTCGCTATGGCGGAGAGCGATCGGAATTTCGAAGCGGGTATGAAATTCGGCGTAGGTTCCGAGATATCCCGGCATGAGAAAATCAAAGATGGACCAAAGATCTGCAAGGGAATTTTCGATTGGCGTACCCGTAATGGCGATACGGGTGCGGGCCCGAATTTGCTTTACGCTCGTGGCGTTATCGGTATCTCGGTTCTTGATATTCTGGGCTTCGTCGAGCAGACAGGCGGAGAACAGGACCGTATTGTACAGTTCGACGTCCCGGCGAAGAAGCGCATAGGAGGTAATGACGAGATCGCATTCCGGAATCAACCGGAAAACATCGTGTCGATCGGTGCCGGAAAGGACGAGGGTTTTGAGTTGGGGTACAAATCGATGCGCTTCGCTCTCCCAATTTCGAACGAGAGAGGTCGGGCAAACGACAAGAACGGGACGTTTCGTTTGCGGTTCGTAGATTCTCCGCATGGAAATCCATGCAAGCGCCTGCAGGGTTTTTCCAAGCCCCATTTCGTCTGCCAAAATACCGCCGAAATTGTTTCGTTCAAGCCAACGGAGCCAAAGGACGCCTTCCAGCTGGTAGGGACGGAGGATACGAGGGAGGAGACGGCGTATTTCCTGACGATCCTTTGCGGATTCGGAGGTTTCGAACGGGCGAAGGTATTTTTGCACCCAAGCGGAGGCGTTTGTGTCGAATGTTACACCGGAGCTTTTCAGTCGACGGATTCGATTGACCACAAAAGGCGCAAAACCATTGCTCATGGTCTGGGCTTTATCAAGGGGATTTCGAAATGCGTGGCATTCCTGTTCCAGATCCCGAAAGGCTTGAATGATACCGGAGTTGAAAATTTGAATTTTAGGTTGGACCGGACGTTGCCGAGGCTCTTTTTTATGCGGCCCGTAGTCAATCAGGTAGGTTCGATTTTCCGCAGCGGCTTCCAAGATTTCCTTTTCAGGGACGTAATGCCTTCTCCCGACGGTTTTATAGGCAACCGTCAAGCTGAAAACGGACGGCAGGTCTCCGTTGCTCTCGTTGATTTTGACTTCAATTCCGATTCGTTCGAACGATTGAACGAGTTTATGGAGAGCCGGGGTAGGGGAGAAATCGACAGACCAACCGAGAAGCGCTTCGATTTGAGGAGCGGTTGTCGAGAGGAAGTGGAGGACTTGGTCTTGACCTTCCAGAAGGAGTGTTGCCGCATGATCTTCCGTTTGCCCCGGGATTTCGAAAGAACGGAGCATTTCCAGACCCTTTTGCTCTGCGGCCAGATCCCGAATGAAATAGTGGTAGGAATCGTTCAGATCGGGAATGGAGAAATAGCATCCGGGGAATCCTGCAACAACGGTTTGCGCTGGCTGTTTTCCGGGAAACGGTTCGTAGCATGCCTTCAGACAGATGGACAGTCGATTGGGCAAATTTCCCGGAGAGGGACGCCATCCGTTTTTGGGAGGCGTTTCCTGCTCCGGAATGGAGACCTCTAGAAGGAATTGCGGAGAAAGCGGCGTCCAGGAAAGCGACTCGACCTCCGGATCGATTTTGACGGGGAGGCTGTTTTGCAAGGTATTGCGTTCGTATTTGAGGAAGCGGTATACGTGCAACGGATCGATGCGGATCGGCTTGATGTAAAATTGCCGGAAAACGATCGGCAGGATGCTTTTGAGAGGAATCAATTCGAAAGCATAGCCGGATGTTTCGACCGTCGAGTTGATTATGGCATATCCCTTTTCGCCGCCCGGCACGATATAGGTTATCTCTTGAGGCGGGATTACGCCTGGAATATCGGCATGGATTGATGCGTCAATCGAACGAAGACACGGGTTGAAGGAGCAGCGAATAAAGGTTTCGCAGGCATCCGCCTCCGTCCGAATCCGAATCGGGAGCGTCTCTTGGATCGATTTCACGACATGACGCTCCTTGTTCTTGGTCGGCGAATCGATGATATCGCTTTGATAAATAGGGCGTCCGAGATTCCCGAGGTAGTCCAAAAGCCAAAGGAGGGAAGACGGGTTTACGCGACATTCCCCTGTCAGGGATCCTTCCGCCATTTCCTCGAGCAGCATCAGCATCATATCGTCCTCATGTTCGAGGCTCAGGGAGCGTTTCAGGAGGATAGCCTTTTCGATATGGATAATAGCGGTGGGGGATGATTTCGGGGAGGCGAGTCGTGGGGTCAGGTAGATGCCCAGCAATACGCTCTTGTGCTGGTTCATGAGCTCTGTCCAATTTTTCGGAAGGACAAAGACGAGGGAAACCGGTTCGCCGTTTTTCGCATCGCGAAGGACGGTCTGCTTTGGGAGATCGATTTCGGTGGGGAGATTCGAATCTGCCGATTTCCGGTCGGCGCCCGTCTTCGCCTCGTACAAGCGAGCGAGCTTGATGGCAATTGCCAGGGTGTGAAAGCACATGGAACCGGTCTGTCCGATTTGGCACGAACACCGGTTTTCGGCATTGCAGTATTTCCAGTTGCAGAGCTGGAAGGAAGCGTTTACGAGGTTTCCGTTTGCACTGACGACGCCGGACCCGATTTGCGTTTTTGCATCGTAATCGGCATTGAGAACATCCCCACGATTGACGGCTCGCAAGGCGGCATTGAAGGAGGCCTGATCGCCCCAGGAACGGATATCGTTGACCGTATACGAAAAGGGGATCGACGTTTCGCGCAAAGGGCGAGAATTGGAATGGGAAATGTCCATGGAAGAAGAGTATCGCGACCGGATGTACTGGCAGTTCGGGAGAAACGGACAGAAGAGAACCGGAAAACGGAGCTAGGAAAGAAAAAGGGATTCCGAAGGAGAAACCGTGCGTCGAAAGGATTTGCAGCCCACACGGAAATTGGGAAACCATGTTTTGCAACCGAGGAACGGTCGAATGGATTTGGAAAGGAGCCTTTTTTGAAAAGTACCGGTCATCAAGCGGATCGTCCTTTCCACATCAAGCAGTCAAGATTGTTCCGGGGAACAACCGAGTGAGACGGATCGTCAAAGCGGCAACCCCTTACTCAATATCCAGCAACTTCTTGACATCGGCCCAAGTCAGCTTGGACATCATTTCGTCATCGCTCTTGATGGTCGCATTGATGATTGCGCGTTTTCGCCGTTGCAGGTGAAGAACGCGTTCCTCGATTGTGTCTTGCGCGATGACCCGTACGGAGTATACGGTATTTTGCTGTCCGATACGATGGGCACGGGCGATTGCCTGTTCTTCAACCGCAGGGGTCCACCATGGGTCGTAGAGAATGACTTCATCTGCCCCGGTCAAATTGAGACCTGTTCCACCGGCCTTGATGGAAATCAGAAAAATTGGGATGGAAGAGTCGGAGTTGAACTGTTCGACCTGTTCGTTTCGTTCGACGGAGCGCATCGTCCCGTCGAGATAGCAGAAACGGATTTTTCGTTTGATGAACTCTTCGCGCAAAATAGAGAGCATTTTGGTGAATTGCGAGAAGATCAGCACACGATGGTTTTCCGAGAGCGCATCATCCAGGATCTGGAACAGATGCTCCATTTTGTCGGAAGGCGTAGTGGCCTTATCGGCCTCTTCGGGATCGATGAGAGCCAAATGGCAGCAAAGCTGACGCAAGCGCAAGAGGGCGGTCAGAATAATCATGCGCGAGCGTTCGAAACCGACCTCTCGCACGGAACCTGTAACAGCGGAGCGCGTCTCCTCCAGGATTCGGTTGTAGACGATGCGCTGTTCGGGCGAAAGTTTGCAGTAAGAGGTTTTTTCGATAACGGGCGGCAAATCCTTTGCAACGAGCGTTTTGAGTCGCCGCAGCATAAAGGGATCGACTTTTTCGCGCAACCGGTGGCAAAGCTCCTGCAACAACTCGGATTCCGATTCTTCGCCTTGAAGGGGCTCGACATAGGTTCTGCGGAAAGTCTCGTAGGGTCCGAGATAACCTGGCATCAGAAAATCCATAATCGACCAGATATCCGCCACGGAGTTTTCGATGGGGGTACCGGTCAAGACGAGACGTGCGGCATTGGAATCGAGTTGTTTGACGGAGCGTGCGTTCAGTGTGTTTTGGTTTTTGATATTTTGCGCTTCATCCAACACGATTGCGGAGAAGTTGAATTTTTTGTATTCCTCGACATCTCGACGGATCAGGGCATAGGATGTGATGACCAGATTGCAATCGGGAATCTTTGCGAAATCCTCGTGTCGCTTGGTTCCGGTCATGGTCATGACTCGCATACCCGGGATGTAGTGGTTGCATTCGTGTTTCCAGTTGTCGACGATAGATGTCGGGCAGATGACGAGTGCCGGAGCCTTACTGCCGGAGACACGTGGCATCGAAAGCCAGCTAAGTGTCTGAAACGTCTTGCCGAGACCCATTTCATCGGCGAGCAAACCGCCTTGATGCTTCGATTCCAAATAGCGAAGCCATGCCACACCGGTTGCCTGATAGGGGCGCAACAGGGATCGTGCCGGTTCCGCAAGCTGAACCGGTTCCAGATTGCTGCGAATCGTCGAGATATCCGCTTCCTTCAACCAGCTTTCGGGCGCCGATTCAAGCGTAATGCCGGAGACGCTGAGATCGTCGATTGTGGACTTGATGAAATGGGTATACGTATCCGGAAGGAATCTCGCTTCGCCGCAGGTTGCCGATTTTTTACGGGAAGAGACGCATTCTTGAATGATTTCTTCCAAATTGCGGACGGCCTCCCGATCGAACACGATCTGATGTCCGTTGAATTCGGTGTAGGATTTGTCGGGATCGATTTTGGCGAACACTTCCGGGGGGAGAACCACCTTTCCGTCGGATGAAGCCAGGGTGTAGCTGATTTCGAACCCATGCCGCCGCGGGAAGGTAACGATTTTCACGCGTGGCGCGACGGTCACAAGAGAGGAGAGGTAGTCCGTCAAACCTTGCGAGAGCGTAACGTCCCATCCGTTGTTGCGAAGCGTCGGAACGGTCGTCGCGAGGAAATTCAAGACATTTTCATCTCCGACAATGGTCAGCGTCTTGAGGGCCCGATTATCCAACGTCTCCGCATTCTGAGGAATGTGCAGAAGAGCGGAAATCTTTTCCCGAAGATGTTTGAGCGCCTTTTGTTCGGCTTCGTGGTTTCGGGTGTAGTAGATATAGTTGTCATTCGGATCGGGAATGGTGAAGTTCTGCCCCGACTCCGTTCCGACGACTTCGATGGTGATACAGGTTTTTGTTTCCAGCCCGTTCGACTTGCCATTGAAGTCCCCGTTTCCGAAATTCACGGCAATATCGGAGTAGCTTGCTTTCAGGGAGATCGACAAGGAGGCTCTCGAACCGTTAACATCAAGAGAGAAGCGGGGTCTTCCGGGCTTTGTGGTAAAGAGGGAGAAATCGACGGTTGAATTGAAATCCTCCCGGAGAATATCCCGCAAGGGGATCAGATTTCCAGAGCAAGGCAATTTTCCGCGAATTTCCCGCTGGATGAAATCGATTGTCTCATCGCGCCGGAGAAGGTACGTACGGTTTCGGTACACTTCTCCGTATGTAAAAGGGATCGGCGTGTGGATTGGCCAAAGGACCCCGTTGAAAAAGGCGTAGACGCAATCGTTTCTCCAGTTTTTGGCATTCCGGTAGACGAGATAGCGAGGAAAAATATCTTCCGGGAATCCGGGAAAACGGATATGAAGCGCCAGTTCGATCCGCCCGGTTGCTTCCTGGAGGGAAACATACAGGATGTTGTGAACGGCGTTTTCCTTGGTCCGGATATAGACCGGTTTTTCGGCATGGACGGGGTAGAAAGGCTCATTTACTTCGCTAAGCCGTTCCAGGAGACTGAAAAACTGTCCGCAGTCGAGGCTCAGATTTTTTCCCGTTGCAGCATCCGGCGGAATATAGAGGATATGTTCGAGCGTAAAGAGGAGTTTCCTTTCGGAATCGGACGGATTGAAGGGAACGGGAAGTCCGGTATTCGAGTCAATCAGTTTTCCGCTTGAAATATCGCTAAGTGAAAAGACGTGCGGCGTATTATCGGCACTAATGGAAAGTGCGACAGGGATTTTTCCGGCGTCGAAACGCGTTACCCAGTCATCCGGAACATAGAAGCGCAATCGTGGAGCTTTCTGGGAAGGGGCGGGTGAAGGGGAGGCGGTGCGGACGGAAACGGGGGGGATTCCGGCCGATGCGGAGGGAGCCTGCTTTGAAACGGGTTTCGGGCTCTTGGGAAGGACGCCCATTTTTTCAAGGGCGCGCTGTGCGTTTTCGATTGTTTTTGCCTTACGTTGCTCTCGTTCTGCGGCTTCCAGGGCGATTGCAGCGGCGAGCATGTGGACGCAGATTCGTCCATCTCGTTGGGAAGCGGCGCACGGGCAGAGGTTTTCCACGACCGAACGACGTCCCGGAAATGTGCGGAAGCGTGTATGGATCGTATGTCCTGCGTGCTCGATATCGGCTTCTCCGATATTGTCGTTGTAGGTTGGATTGAGTACCGACTTCTTTTTGGTCACCTGATTGAGCGCTTCCAGATACTGACGTTCACCACCCCAAGAACGGATATTCTCGAGCGTGAAATCAAATTTCTGCAAAAGCGGATTACGGAACCAAAACATCATGGAGTTTGAAAAGAAGCCCTATTTGCCAAATTGAAACGACAAAAACTTCACGGATTGTAGGCGAAAAAACGGAATTTGTCAACAGGGAAGAGAACGTACTGCGATGCGACATTTCCTAGGAAAGAAAGATTTTCCGCATTTCCTCCTCGGACTTTGCATCAAGAAGTCGCTTGCGTCCTTCCTCGTTCAGTAGCTGGCTAATGAAGGAGAGGAGACGGATTTGCGGCGAATGGGTCGAGCGCGAGGTAAGCGAAACGATGACAATACGTACCTTCGAATGATCGAGCGTTTCGTATTCCGGAATTCCGTCGGGGAACACGGCTACGGCGCCGATAAGGCCTTCGACAAAATCGGTACGGGCGTGCGGGATGGCGATTCCGTGCTCGATGCCGGAGGACATGGAGGTTTCCCGTTTGAGAATCAAATCAACCGCGGTATCCGTATCTTGCAAGAGATTCTTTTCCGAAAAAATCCGGACAATTCTCCGGATTGCCTCCTCTTTGCTTCCGGCGTGTTCATTGGGCAGATAGAGGAAGTTTTTCAAGTAGCGGCGCAGATCGTTGTCGGCGGTCGTTTCGATTGGGGTCGAACGATCGGCCGTGAAAACGTTCCGCATCATTTTGTTCAAATCTGCGGAAGGGATACTCAGCGAAGACGCGAGATTTTGGAGATCTTGGGTCACCTCGCGAAGGGCTGCGACCAAAAAAGGCTTTTCGCGATCGCTGCATTCGAAGCGAAGTTCGTTGTCGTGCAACGAAACCATGATATCGTCATCCTCCCGCATAATTTGCCAGATGTTTTCGGTCGGATTGAGATTCGCCGTCTGGAATCCTTCTTTGCGGAAAACATCAATCAGTTTGTCGAGCAGCAGAGATGCGGTATCGGCATTTGGCAGCGGATAGGAAAACGGTTTGGACGTATTTTCTTCGGTAGGCTGATGGCGGCGGCCGGTCTTGGGAGAAGAAAAGAGGGCGATCAAGCCCGGAGGGGCGACGACCGTCGTGACGAGTGTCATCAGGATGCAGATCGAGAAAATATCCGATTGCAGAACGCCGGAGGAAAGACCGATGCTGGCAATGATAAGGGCGACCTCTCCACGGGGAATCATTCCGACGCCGACGCGCAGGGAACCGCGCAGATTGAATCCGCAGAATGCGGCGGGGGTTGCACAGCCGACGATCTTGGCAAGAATCGCCAGGAGCGTATAGATGGAGCCGAAAATGAGGATGGGCTTGCTGGAAATGGCGTGCACATCCACCATCATACCCATGACGCAGAAAAAGATCGGAACGAGAAACGTATAGATCGGCTGGAGATTGTCCTGGATCAGATAGCGGATATCGGTGCGGGAAAGCGCAAGTCCCATGACGTACGCGCCGATAATCAAGGAAAGACCCATCATCTGGAAAATGCCGGATACGGCGATGGCGAGCGCGAACGCGAGCGTTGCGATGGCAACGGGGGTTTTGAGGAATTTGAGAAGGAATGAAATCTTGCGTGCGGCGAGGAGACCGACGGCCGTACCGCCAATCCAAATGCAAATGGCTTTGAGGGCAATGCCGCCGATATGCGTCCAAGAGATTCCGGAGGCGCCGCTCCCGTTTTTCTCGGCTGCGATGACACTCATGCCGACGGCGAGAATGATGATGCCGAGAACGTCATCGATGACGGCAGCCGACATGGTTGTCGTTCCTTCCGGCGAATCGATGACTTTTCGTTCGGAAAGGATACGCGCTGTGATGCCGACGGACGTAGCCGTGCTGATAATGCCCATGAACAGCGCCGCGGGGTGGCCGACGGTAAGTGTTACGCCCTGATAGGCGGAAATGAGCTTCGGCAACAAGTAGACAGCGCAGAGGTCTCCGGCCAGGAAGGAGATAATGACACCTCCGATTCCGACAATGGAGCCGGAAAATGCGTATCGGAGGAACATCTTGAAGTTCGTTTCCAGTCCGGAAAGGAAGAGCAGGATGATAGATGCCAATGTGCAGAACCCGTACAACGCATTGGAAACGGGGATGAAACTGTCCGGGTTAAGGGGGAAAATTCCCTGTGGAAAGATGGTTCCAATCGGGAACGAGCCAAGCAAGTGCGGTCCGATAATGATTCCGATTCCCAGTTCTCCGATCACGCTTGGAAGTCTGCAAAGCGTTGCAATCGTACCGCCGAGCTTTGCGGCGAACAAAATCACGCCGAGCTGGAGGACAAGGTACATCATCTGCGTTTCGATATCATTTTCGCCTTCTGCGGGTGCGGGTGTCTCTTCGGACGACTTTGTTTCAGTATGGGAAGGGGTTTCCGCGTCAAGCCTTGCACCTTCGCCGATAGCGGCTACGCCGTCCGTTTGCAAGTCCGCGACAAGAACGGTTTGCCCTTCCGTTTCGACCGTTTGGGCGGAAAAGGCAATGCAACACATGGATATACCCGCAAACGCGGCCATGAAAAAATGGCTGAAACGCATATGAAATCCTAATTCAAGCTGACAGAAGAATTCACTTCGCTAATGCCATCCCTGGGATGGAGATGGAAAAGTCTTGCAAACATGGGCTGGTATTATCTGCAAGATTGTACGAAAAGCAACTTTTTTTTCGTATAACCGGTTTTCCCTTGTCTTTCGTCCTTGATTTCGCAAAAGAGACGATTGAAAGCATGCGATCACCGATGGTTCAAGGCATCAAGGAGTTCTTGCATGTCTGGGGCGAGAGGCGCCTCAAAGGTCAGGATTTCGCGGGTGACGGGGTGGGGGAGACGGAGGACCCTTGCGTGGAGCATCTGACGGGGCGGACGAAACGGAAGCACCGAATCTTGCGAAGCGTTTCCGTAGAGACGGTCCCCTGCGATCGGACAGCCAATCGACTTGAGATGGACGCGGATTTGATGGGTCCGTCCGGTATGAATCCGAATGCGCAAGAGGGCGCACCCGCCAAAATCTCGTTCGACCTCGTAATCGGTCGATGCAAAGCGTCCGTTTTGTAGCACGACGGCCATCTTTTTCCGGTCGACCGGCGAGCGTCCGATCAGTCCTTCCACATGTCCTGCCGAGGGATCGGGGACACCGCAGCAGACGGCGGCATAGATTTTATGGACCTTGCCGGTTTGAAAGGATTCGACAAGACCTTGAAACGCAGTATCGTTTTTGGCGACGACAAGGAGTCCGGTCGTATCCTTGTCGAGTCGATGGACGATACCGGGACGGGTTTCCCCTCCAACGGAGAAAACAGCGGGGCAGTGGTGAAGAAGAGCGTTGACGAGCGTCCCGCTCTCGTGTCCGGCGGCGGGATGCACGACGAGATCTGCCTGTTTGTTGACGACGAGGATCGATTCATCCTCGTAAACGATATCGAGCGGAATGTCTTCCGGGCGGATTTCGGTCGGTTTCGGTTCGGGAATTGCGATTGTGTACGATTCACCGGCGGAGACCTTTCGGGAGGCGGGAACGGAACCGTTTCGCGTGGTGACGAGCCCCTCCTTCAGCATGGATTGGATACGGGAGCGGGAGATACCGGAGACGTTGGCGAGCCACGTATCCAAGCGGCAGGATGCGCACGTTGCCGGATCGCTCGGTGCGGGGAAGGTTTTTGCGCCGTTTGCAATCGGGGAAGCGGAAGGGAGGTACGTCTCGCTTTCAAGTTCTTCGTCGAAATCGTTTAGTTCGGTCGTCATGACGGAAATTGAATTTCAGCAATGGAAGCAACCGACGGATAATCCGGATGGAGCGCCCGTTTTTCGGGATCCGGCTGTATCCAGAGGAATGGCATGCCTACGTCAATGGCGCCTTTGATGTCGCGCTTTGGGTTATCTCCGACAAACAGACAGCAATCGATTGGAACAGCCGCTTTCGAGGCGCATCTCAAAAACATGCCGCTTCCGGGCTTTTCTTCCGTTTCTTCGCTGGAAACAAAGAAGGAGACGTAATCGAGGAGCCCAAGCCGCTCCAGTTTCTTGAGCTGCCAATCGGCCGTCATATCGGTACCGATACCGATGGAAATCCCCCGGTTGCGAAGATTTTGAAAGAGAGCGACGCAGCCCGGAAACGGGGTCATGATGTCAAGCATCGAGTTCCAGTAGAGCTCGGCGAGCGCGTTCGCATGGCGCAACGGCAACCCGTGCGATTCCAGCAAAAGTTGGAAGCGCATGGCCCGGCTATGGCAGCCCGCTTGTTTTGGCAGGGCATCGAACTGCCATTCCAGCATTTTCTTATGTTCCGTCCGAAACAGTACCGGTTCCATCCCCAGTTTTTCCCGGGCATAGTTTTCCAGAAGCGGCATGACGCGATTGTGGCAATGCTTGAAATCGTACAACGTGTCGTCCAGATCGAAAATAACGGCTTTAGTTTGCGGACTGAGCGTATACATGAGGCGGGAAATATCTTGGCGAGAGGTTGATCGAAGAGTAAAGACGCCGCGGTGCACGTCCGGTTCGAGGTCGGCAGTTTGGTGAGTGGAATCTAGGGGAAAGCCGCGGACCTGTCAAGGTTGCCCTCAAGCGCGTCGATTTTGTTACGGAAAGGGGGGGCGATGGTATGCGGGTATGAGGGCGTGGCGGATGGCGAAGAAGGGGCTCAAGTGCTTTGTTTTTGAGCATCTTTCGCCCAGTCGATGATGCAGCGCGCGACATCTCTGAACAGAAGTCCGATTCGAGGACCGGGGCGGAGGGCGTAGGTTTCCGCGAGAATAGTAACCTTTCCGGTGGCAACGGCGGGGCAGGAGCCGTATCGGGCCCATGAAAGGAGGAGTGCGGATTGGCGATCGGCGGAAAGGGAGGCTGGGACGATTTCCAGAACAATGGCGGGGGCGAGTTCTGTGACTTGCGCCATGGAAACGGTTTCGTATGGAACGGAAGAGGTGATGACGTTACGGGCCCCGAGGGTTTCCAAAATTCCTTGTTGGAAGCAATTCCGGCCGGCGACAATGAGTCGGGCGGGCTGGTTTCCATTGGCGGGAATGCGTCCCAGAACGATGAGGATTCCGGGAGAGATTCCACCTGCGGCGGCGATTGCCTCGGCGCATTCGTTGCGGAGACCGGAGGTGAGTTCATCCATGCCTGCCAGCCAATCGGACGCAACGCTTTCAGCGTTGTAGCGATCGCCAATCGAGAAAACGGATTGATAGATATCATCCAGCGAATCGAGACGGATTCCGATATGGTTCAGCTTCCGTTTGGACAATTCGGTGTGCAGCGGCGAGGCCGCGAGCTGATCGGGCATCAAGATGAAATCCGGTTTGAGAGCGGAAACTGTCTCCAAGGAGAGATTGCCTTTTTCGTCCATGACGGAAGGGACGGAAGAGACTTCGTTTGGGAAATCGCAGGCAGGGGTACGACCAACAAGATGAGGACCGAGACCGATCATACAGAGGATTTCGGTGATAGCCGGCGAAAGGGAAATCAGGCGCGGAGAAGTGACATGGGCGACAGATTCGATGGCGGGATCTTGATCGGAAACGTTCTTGCCAACGATCGGGTCGGAGGATTTTCGGCACGAGGTTGTCAGAGCGAGGGAAATCGCAATGGAAACTCCGGCGAGAAGAAACAAGCTGAAATACGGTTTCATGCGGAAGAAACTAACGGGAAACGGATGCCCAGCGACGCGATTCCAAGAATCGAACGGCTGAAAATAGGAAAAAGAAGGTTGCGCTCAGGAATGTGACGACCGGTCGGGAATCCAATATTCCATGTGCGAAGTTCAGGATATTGACGCTATTGGAAACTGCAGCGACGCCCGTTCCGTTTTCGCTTTCGACAACCATGGAGACCGTCAAAATCGAAAAAAACATCGTAACGGCGCCTGCGGCGGCCTCGTAGTGTGTCGAGAGACTGATCAAGGTGCCAAACGAGCAGAGTGCAGCGGTCAACAGGAACGTTCCTGCAAAACCGATTGCAAGCGAAAGGAGGTGCGGTTGGATCGGTTGCCCGGACAGGTTCAAATGGATCACGAGGGCAATGTAGGTAAGGAGGAGCGCGAAAATTGAAAGAAAGAGAGCGGAGAGAAATTTGCCCGTAACGACCTCGGCATCGGTAACAGGGGCGGTGAGAAGCAGTTCGAGGGTTCCGGCGGTTCGTTCGCGAGGGAAAAGGGACATCGTAAAGAAGGAGACGGGAATCGGGACCGTCATGACCAGGCACATGGTAAAGAGGGGCGCGATTTCGAGCGTTTGCGAGGGAAAATCGCGAAGAGCGAGAAAGTAGACGATTCCCAAAACGGCGGTTGTAGAAGCGAGTACACCCCAAGTGGAAGGGCGCAGAAGAGCGCCTCGCGTTTCCTTGCGAAAGATGAAAAGAGAAGGTGACATGGTGGGAAAAAGAACGGATCAAACAGGTGGCTCGGCGGCGGTCGTCCACATTCGAAAGAGTTCGGCAAGCGTTTTGTTTTGAAGAACGTCGAGATCGGAAGTATCGGCGATGATGTTTCCGTGGTTCAAGCAAATCATCCGGGTGGCGGCGGTTCGGACGAGATCGATATTATGCGTAACGAAGAGAATGGCGCGACCGTCGGAAACGACCGGGGAGGTCATCAGTTCGGTGAGTTTCTCCGTTTGATCGGGGTCTGCTCCCACCAGCGGATCGTCAAAGAGCAGGACATCGGGTTCGTGCAGGATGGCATCGGCGAGGGCGACGGCGTGGCGGCGTCCGTTGGAGAGGGTTTGGATACGGGCATCACGAATGGCGGCGAGATTGCAGAAATCGACCACCTCGTGGAGGCGGCGAATCAAGTATTCGCGTGGGAGGCGGCGCAATTTTCCGCGGTATCGCAGGTAGGACGTGACCGTCATATCGGGGTACAACGGAGCCTGTTCCGGGAGGTATCCGACAATCGAACGGATGGAGTTTGCTTTGGAGAGAAGGTCGAATCCGGAGATCTTCGCATAGCCGGAGGTAGGCGGCAAAAAAGTCGAGAGCAAGCGAAGGAGGGTTGTTTTTCCGGCTCCGTTCCGACCGATGATTGCGACACGTTCTCCGGCATCAACGGAGAATGTGGCATCGGAAACGACCTTGTCCGGGCCGAAACATTTGGTGAGATGGTTGACTTCAATCAGCATGACCGAACCGGCGCGAAGCCGTCAGTGAGAGGAAGGGGATGGGAGGACGGAATCGAGAAAATCGCATGCATCGGCGACGAGATCGTGGCACGAGCGTTTGGTGAGGGGTTTTCCGGAAGGGGGCGGGACGAGTCCGAGGAGTTGTCCGCAAATGATCGAGCCATTTGCGGATGCGAATTGTTCCGCAAATTCCCGTGTCAATGCGAAGACCCGTTTTTGGCCGCCGGGTTCGTTTCCGAATGCCATGCCGAGGACGACGGAGACACCGGCAATCGTACCACAAATTTCGTTCAATCCGGAAACGCCGCGACCGAGACCCATTGTCATACGGGAAGCGGTATCCGAAGGGATTCCGAATCGCGGGGCGTATGCGGCGGCAATTGCCTGAGAGCAGTTTGCCTTTGCGGGATGGAGTTCGAGAGCGATTTTCTTTTCAGGACTCATGGCGGGAGGATAGGGAAGCACAGGATTTCGATGCGAGGAAACGGGCGACTTCGCGAGCCGTCGGGATGGAAGGCGAGGCGCCGGGGCGTGTGATGGATATGGCAGCGGCGGCATTGGCGAGGCGCATTGCTTCGCGAGGCGGAAGCGAATCTGCGATGGCGGCGATATAGAAGCCGGCGAACGTGTCACCGGCGGCGGTCGTATCGATTGGATCGGTGGGGAAAGACGGTGAGAGAAACGGGGGCGTCTGCGCGTCGGCGTACCAAGCGCCGGCGGCTCCGCATGTCAAGACGAAACGGGCGTTCGGGAACCGGAAAAGGAGACGGTTCAAGATGGTTCCGGGGTCTGTAGAGACGGGGCAATTTGCGAGAAAGGCGGCCTCGGTTTCGTTGAGAAGGAAATCGGAAACCAGTTCGAGCGGAGAGACCTCGAGTTCGGGTGTGATCGGGGAAGGATTCAAGAAGATACGCAAATTTGCGCGGTGTGCGAGGCGAATGGCGTCCGGGAGGCAGGAGGTTTCGTTTTGCGCCAAGAAAAAATCGCCCGATTTTGCGGTGGAGATTGCGGATTGGATTTGCGCGGTTGTAACGCAGGCGTTTGCGCCGGGTGTCACGATGATGGAATTCATCCCCGCGGCATCAACGAGGATGACGGCATGGCCGGTTTCTCCCGGAACGGTCTGAATGGCATCGATCTGCACGCCATTTTCGGAAAGCAGGATCCGGAGAGGCTCGCCGTCGGATGTTCCGACCGCGCCGATTTGGCGCACGGCGGCACCGGCACGTGCGAGTGCGATACTTTGGTTAAGACCTTTTCCGCCTGGGAAAAAAGCAAGATTAGAAGCCCGCTCCGTCTCACCGGGGGCAACGATATGATCGAGCGAATAGACTCTGTCTATATTGATGGAGCCAAGATGGAAAACCATTGCTTTCATGTCACCAGAGAGATCCTATAGGCGGGAGAAAGGGGCGGACATTTTCGATATCGTCGAGTTCGAGAAGAACCATGCAGAGCCGATCGACCCCCATTGCGGCGCCACCGGAGGGCGGCATATTGGGAAGGGCCGAGAGGAACGCTTCATCGAGATCGAAGGCGGGTTCGCCGAGCGCGATTTTTTCTTGTCTCGCCCGTTGGAAGCGGGCGCGTTGTTCCGCGGGATCGGTCAATTCCCCGAAGGCATTAGCCAGTTCCAGACCGCCGAGGTACAGTTCCCATCGTTCGGCGATACGGGAATCGGCGGGAGAGAGTCGGGAAAGAGAGGCGGCGGGGGCGGGGTAATCGATCAAGACGCAGGGGCGGTTTCGGGGGAGGGACGGCTCGATGACGAGGGCCATATCGAGATCGAAACGGTCCGGATCGAAGGCTTCGACGGGATCCCAACCGGCGTATCGGCGAAACGCTTCGCGCACGGGGATTTCAATCCATTCGCCAAAGAGATCGAGTTTAACACCGCGAAATCGGAATATGGATTCTTCGCCATTCCGGAGTATCCGTGCGGCATTTTGGACGAGCTGTTTGGCATCGTCGAGGACGGTACGGTATCCCGCTTGTGCGCGATACCATTCCAGCATTGTAAATTCCGGAGCGTGGTGATCGCCTCGTTCTCCTTCGCGAAAGCAAGGACCCAGGGAGTAGATTTTCTCCATGCCGGCGGCAAGCAGTTGTTTCATTTGCAGCTCGGGAGAGGCTCTCAGGAAGGCATTTCCGCTTGCCGGAGGCCGGATATGCGGCTCATTGGCGGGAGCCGGGATTCTCACGGGCGTCTCCACTTCCACAAACCCTTGGCCATCGAGTGCAGATCGCAGGGCGGCCAGGATTTTTGCGCGGAGCGGCAGTGCCGCCAAGAGTGTATTAGAAATCATCGTGAAAAGCGGCAATGCCAGTTTTGGGCAATCTGCAGAACGATCGAAAGCGCCTGCTCCATTTCCTGAAGACAGACGAATTCGCAAAGACTGTGGAAAAGATGTCCGCCATTCCCGAGATTCGGGCATGGAATGCCGCGCTGGGAGAGGATTGCACCATCTGTGCCGCCACGAATCGGCTTGACGACGGGTTGGAGACCGACTGACCGGATGGCCGAAAGGGCGGCTTCTTTGAGAAAGGGGGCGGCTTGAAGCGCTTCCTCCATATTGCGGTATTGGTCGTGCAATTCTAGTTGGACGGAGCCGTCGCCGAATTCCTTGTTCAGCCGAGAGGCGAGAGTCGAGAGAAACGCTTTACGATCGTCAAAGGCTTTTGCGTCATGATCGCGCACGATGATTGAAAGGGACGCCTTTGCCACGGAACCGGAAATGGCGAGCGGGTGGAAAAATCCCTCGCGGCCTTCCGTAGACTCCGGGGCTTCATCAACCGGAAGGGAATCAAGCACGCGGTTTGCCATTTTGATGGCATTTCGCATGATGTTTTTAGCAGCCCCCGGGTGTGTGTTGACGCCGGTGAAGGAGAATGTCGCGGCGGCCGCATTGAAATTGGCGCATTCGAAGATATCGGGAGCGCTTCCATCGACCGTGTAGGCATATTTTGCCGCGAACAGATCCGGATCGAACGCAACCGTACCGCGTCCGATTTCCTCATCGGGGGTGAACGCCAGATGGAGTTCCGGATGGGAAGGAGCGTCCGGAGCCGCGAGCGTACGGGCCAGTTGGACGAGGATGGCGACACCCGCTTTGTCATCGCCCCCGAGAAGGGTCGTGCCATCCGTTGTAACGAGCGTTTTGCCGATCATGCCGGCAAGCTCTGGGCAGAGGGAAGGATCAAGGACGATGTTGCTTGAACCGAGAACAAGCGGTTTTCCGTCGTAGGCTTCGACGATTCGGGGATGGACGTTTTTGCCGGAGACTTCCGGGGAGGTATCGAGATGAGCGATAAAGCCGAGCGGCGGGACTTGCGTCTGTCCGGGGGAGGCGGGAATGGTGGCGTAGACGTAGCACTCCGGGGTTTCGACGACTCGAACGATACCGCATGCGCGAAGGTCCTCTGCCACCCGATGTGCGAGCGCGAATTGGGAAGCGGTCGAGGGAGTGGATTCGGAGGATTCGTCGGAGGTCGTCTCCAAGCGGACGTAATCAAGAAACGTTTTCAGCATATCGGCGAGTTTACTCTTCGTCTTGGATATTGCGGGCGACGCCGCCTGCGGACTTCCACTTCAAATAGGCCGAAATAAAGGGGGCCAAATCGCCGTCGAGGACCATTTGGACATTTGCCGTCTGGCATCCGGTACGCAAATCTTTCGCCATGGTATAGGGCTGTAAGACGTAGGAACGGATTTGATTTCCCCAGGAAATAGAGCCTTTTTCTCCGTAGAAGCGCTCAAGGGCTGCGCGTTGCTTATCCTGTTCGTACTCGTAGATCTTTGCTTTCAGCATAGCCATCGCCTTTTGGCGGTTGGCATGTTGGGAGCGTTCGGCATCGCAAGCCACAACGATATTGGTCGGGACATGTCGAATCCGGATGGCGGAATCGGTTTTGTTGACATGTTGTCCGCCTGCGCCACCGGAACGGAATGTGTCGATTTCCAAATCTTCCGGTTTGATATCGACTTTGATATCATCCTCCAGCTCGGCGATGACATCCAGCGATGCGAAAGACGTATGGCGGCGGGCGTTGGAGTCGAAGGGTGAAATGCGCACAAGGCGATGGATTCCGCGTTCGGCCTTGAGATAGCCGTAGGCGTTAAGTCCCTTGACGGCAAATGTGCAGGTAGCGATTCCGGCCTCATCTCCCGGGGTCGATTCCATCAATTCGAACGTAAAACCGGCGCGTTCGCAGTACCGCATGTACATCCGCTGCAACATGGATGTCCAATCGCATGCCTCGGTCCCGCCGGCACCGGCATGAAGGGTCAAGAAGGCGTTGCAACGGTCGAGAGGTCCCGTCAGCAAAGACTGGACGCGCAACGCCTCGAAATCGGCATTGGCGCGTTCGAGGATATCGGAAACTTCGGCAAGAGCGGCATTTTGCGCATCGCCTTCCGGCTCTTCCTTAGCCAATTCGTACATGGTTTCGGCGTCGCTGAAGAGTGCGACGATATCATCGTACGGTTTGAGGAGCGCCTTCTGTGCATTGGTTTTCGCAATCACATTCTGGGCTTCCTTTTGGTTGTTCCAGAAATCGGGTGTCGCTGCGAGTTTTTCCAGTTCGGCAACGATGTTTCTCCGATTGTCCAGATCAAGATATCCGCGCATCTCCTCAAGGTCTTTTTGGAGGCGGGACAAGGTTGGTTCGATTTCTTCAGGCAGGAGCATGGTCGGGTATAGGGCAAGAGTGCGGAAATTCCGTTATCGGAGGGTCAGCGTATCGAAGCGGCGTATCGTTGAGAAGGTGTCGAATCCTGTAGCGTCCGAACCGACATCGACGGAAGCGACTTTTTTGCGGTTTTCGCAAAGGGTCAAGCGGGCCTTTCCGATCTTCCGGAGAAGGAGGGTCGGGGCGTAAGGCGCCTGATCCTTATCCATATTGCGGGAGAAATTCCGGATGACAAGACCCTTTTTCCAGGGATTGGTTTCCAATGCCAGAAGCGTAGATGTTTGCGGGAGCGTTGCATGGCAGGAAAAACCATCCAGGATAACATCCTCGATGCAACCGACGCCGTTCGGACGATCGGCGTCCGCAAAGAGGGGGGTACGGCAGTAGCGTGCGCCATCGGCATTGACGGCATAGCAACGGCAGCCGGCTTGGAAATTGCGGATGCGGATATGTCGGATGGGGGATACGACGGATAGGATACGCACCCCGGTATGGCAATCTTCAGCGGAGATGTTTTCGAAGGTAATGTTTTCGATTGGTCCGCATTCGAGATCGAGATTTTCGAGACGCACGAGAGAGTCGTCTGCATTGAGAGCAATCAGATCGTCATTCGTCTGACCTTTGGAGATAGCGGCGACGTTTCGCACGCGTCCGTTTCTGCAGTAGCCTCCGAAATGAAGTCCATCCTGGTTGAAGGCGATTCGATCGCTTTGGAAACGAATATCGCGGAAATCAAAGTGATTGATATGGCACATCCGGATGTTGTAGGTCACGGAATTGGCGACGGTGATATCACGCAGCGTGAGACCATCGACCTTAAAGAAATCGAGGACGGCGCCGCTCCATGCGTTTGGGTCGAACAGATCTTCGGCTTTTGTGTTGCAAGGGCCTTGGTTGTTTCCGTCCCAGACACCGCCCCGGATACGGATTTTCTCATTGCCATCTTCGTGATTGGCGTTTGTCAGGAGAAAATCGCCTCGTTTTTTCGGAGTGTTTCCGCATAAAAAGATCACCGCATCCTTATCTGCCAGAATCTCCGTGCGGGAGTTCACCCGGAGGGTTGTTGCAATCCGGTACCTTCCGGCTGGAATTTTCACGCAACGCGCACCGGAATCAAGGGCCTTTTGGATAGCGGAAGAATCATCGGCAAGTCCATCGCCGATGGCTCCGTACTTCTTTACGTTTACTGTTTTCAGAATCATAGGAAAGAGCGGGAAGGATTGAAAAAGGGATTAGTTGTCTTCATCCATGCTTTCGTCACGATGATGGCGATGGACGTGATGCGAAGAACGGCGGCGGTAGACGACTCCGGGGGGAATATCATCCGTTTCCATTCGTTGATCGTCCTCTTTCCGTGCGTTTTTCGCATAGAGGAAAGAAACGTAGATGAAGACGGACAGCAAGGCGATTCCGCCGCCGCCCATCAGCCAATAAGAGAGCGAAACCAATTCCCGGGGAACCGCGTGGGAGAAATGGTTTTTGTTGGCGTAAAAGCAGAGCGCAACGCCAATCGCAAGGACGAGAGCGGGGAGAATAAAAGCGAGGGCACGCTTATCCTCCGAACGGGTAACCTCCTGCTTTGTCGCACCCATGGAGTGGGTTCGATGGTGGCGGTGGACGTGATGCGAGGAGCGTCGGCGATAGATGATATTGGAGGGTTCAGCCGAATCGTCCGAACCGGAATCGTTCTGGCTCATGATCGTAAGGAAAAAGGATATCAAAAACGGGGAAAAGGAGTTTTACGGGGCGGAGGCCGGCTTTTTTTGTTCGGCAGCCAGCTTGCGGGCGCATGCTTCCGCTTCCCTGTAGGAGTTTCGGAAGAAGGACGTCCATGCCGACGTCAAATCGGTTTCGGAAAGTCCCTTGGTCATGGAACGGTTGCGCGAGGCCTCCGTAACGGTTGCCCAATCGATGGGATATGGCTCGACCGGCATTCGCTCCAGAAGAGCAACGGCCTCCGGGACAGCCTCCGGGCCGCCTGCTTCCAAGATGGCTTTCCAGGCTGATCGCAATTCGCGTCCGGCGTCCATGCACATTGCTCGGACGAAGGAGCGCAAAAAAGAGAAATGGGCGGCAGTCCAGCGCGGTTCGTAGGTGAATGCATTGGCAAGCATATAGGCATCGACGGTCGGGTCGAGCAGATCGTCGGAGGTTGTTCCCTTGCGGGCACGGGCGCGTGCGTCGACAGTTGGATTTTGGTCGTCCGGATAGAAGTCGCGGCGGACGGGCAAGCGGCGAAGTGCGTGTTTTTGGGGACCGCCGTCGGAGCCCGGACGTCCATTCCAGAGTTTTTGTCCGTCCTCGCACAAAACGAATTCGATGAAGTGCTGCGCGAGCTCGCGGTGTTCGGCACCGCGCAAGAGGGATATCGGGTCGCCGGAAATCGTCGAGCCGCCATGGGGCGTCACGTAGTTGAGACGATCTTGATTGCCGACGCGTGTTGTTTCAGCCTGGACCCGTCCGTAGAAATCGATACAGATTCCCGCAGCGGCGTCTCCGGAAGAGACATCGACAGGCACTTTTCCGGCGGCATCGGTGAAATAGCGGGAGTTGGCACCGACCCTCTGCAGCAAGTGAATGCCGGAGAGCCAGCCAGCTTCGACATCTGCCTGGTAGCGCGGAAAATCGGGCAAATCGTTTTGCAATCCCTTTTTCGCGGCGGTTTCGAATGTCTGGATCTGCTCCGGCGTCCACCCGGCCGCCAAGACGTGTTCGCGGCAGGTTGCGTGCAAAATCATTTCGAAAGCCTTGGCGATCGAACCGGATTTTGTGGGATCTGTCACACCGACAAAGCCGTAGAGACGCGGATCGGTGAGATCTTTCCAAGTAGATGGCATTTTTTCAATGCCGAGCTCGCGCAGGCGATCCGGATTGGAGCAGATACCGAAGCCGGAAAGGACGGCGGATACGTATACATCGGTCCTCCAGATTTCGCCACCAAGTTCACGCGGAATCATTTCGATTCCGTTGTCATCCTCCAGAATTCCTTTTGGCCAATTTCCGGCAGTCCACGGAGCGACCGTAATTCCCTGACGTTCGGCGGAGCCGTGATCGTAGGTGCCGCCTCCAAAGAAGATATCGATTTTGCACCCATAGGCATCCGGATCATCATGAGCGCGAAAATCGTCCCATGCTGCGGCAGCCTCGCTATCCTCGGGGCGATTCTTGGAGAGGGCGGCATTTGCCAGACCGGGATCGAGCCCTTGACGGCGTCGATATGCGCGGTAAGATGCGGCATATTCGCCGTTCAAGTATCGCATGATTTCAGTCGTTCCGCCGATCGAGCGCCAATCGATGCGTACAGGCGTACCGTATTTTTTGAGATGCCAGTGCGAAAAACCGTTTGCGAATTCGTCTCGAATGGCGGCGATATGCGGAGAGACGGCCACCAAGACGGGATCGCCCTCGTGCCATGCGCCAACGTCTGGAGCGGGGCGCAGCGCGAAAGGGAGCGCGCAGACAAGGACGGCCGCGCAAATGATGATGATATTGCGGATCATAGAGCGTTTCCGTACTTTCGAGGACGTGTTATTCAGCGAGGGGAACGAGATTGGCAGGAAGCACCCAAGCCTTCATTTTACGGGCTTCATCGCGAGCCAGGACTTCCGGATTCAATTGGAAGACCTTTAGCGTAAGAGGCGAGCCATCAGGCAAGGTGACGTCCATGAGATGTTCAGCGGTTTCCCCGAGGTAAACCGTGCCATGGATTGTGCCGGAGAAGCATAGCGCGCCGGAATCGGCGGGCGGTTCGCCGAAGGAAATCGCTTCCGGGCGGATGGAGAGCGTTTTGGTGCCGGCGGGCGGCGTGAAAGCCGCTCCGAAGAAATCAGGAGGGAGAAAGTTGGTTTCTCCAATAAAGGATGCAACGAAGGAATTGGCGGGATGACGGAAAATCTCCAATGGCGCCCCGATTTGTTCGATTCGCCCGGCACGGAGGACGGCAAGGCGGTCGGCAATCGAGAGTGCTTCCTTTTGGTCGTGCGTCACATAGACCGATGTCAAGCCGGCCTGCTTGCAGATTTTTCGGATTTCCATGCGCATTTCCAAGCGGAGTTTGGCGTCCAGATTGGAGAGCGGTTCATCCAAGAGCAGGCAACGAGGCTTGATGACGAGTGCGCGTGCCAGTGCGATTCGCTGTTGCTGTCCGCCGGAGAGCTGGTTCGGCTTGGCGTCCGCGCGATCGCCCATTTTGACCATTTCAAGCGCTTCGTGCACGCGGTCGTCCATTTCCCGTTTTGGAATATTTCGCATTTTCAAGCCGAAGGCGACGTTTTCGGCAAGGGTCATGTGCGGCCAAAGGGCGTAGCTTTGGAAGACCATGCCCGTATCGCGCTTGTAGGGCGGGACATTCGTGACATCCGCTTCGCCGATTCGAATCGTTCCTTCATCGGGCGTGTAAAAGCCGGCAATATGGCGAAGAAGGGTTGTTTTTCCGCATCCTGACGGACCGAGAAGGAAGAAGAGTTCTCCCGGTTCAATATGGAGCGTAATATGGTCGAGAGCCAATGTTGTTTCAAACCGCTTGACGATAGAATCGAGTTGAATGGAGACTGCCATATCGAGTAAGTCGGAAAAACCGACGGATAGGGTTCGAGAGAGAAAAGAAACGGATCGTGGGATAAACGAGACTGGAACGGACAAATATCCTCCTTGTTCCAGAGGAACCATCCCATCTACCAAGTACTGAAATCGTACTAAATAAGGTCTATTTTCGCAACCAATCCGATTGTTCGGCTGATCCCTCCAACTATTTTTGTGCGGACCTCAGCGCCGCACGTATTCCGTTGCCACATCCTCGCGCCGGCGCCCCGTGACCGGAGATCGGACGACGTACCCCATTGCGCGCATGTCATGGCACACGCGCACGACTCGTGCGGCGCGATGTCCCGGCTATCGGGCCTCCGCCCCGCCATTTCGCGGCAATATGACCGAAATATTCACGACATTCTCGACCCCCGACAGGACGTACAGACCTAGCGTGATGCGGACGTCCGGGGTAAGTCCGGTTCGGATGCGCTCATCTTTCCGGACGTGTCGCAGCCATGTACAGAGAGAGGATCATCTGTGATTCCTCCTGCTAAGGGAGGACAAATCTTGCGCGGAAAGGTGTGACCAAGAAGGGAGCGATAGCAGATGCTCGAACAGAAGGGCGCAAGCGGCGGCGTCATACAGTGCGTCATGGGGAGCGCGCCCGGGGAAAATGCTTTCAAGTATCGGTTGGAGTCTCAGGTCGGGGATCAGATCCTCTAGCGCATAGGAGGCAAGAGACGGCCACGCCGAACGAGCCAAGGCAAGCGTATCGATCCAAAGGATTTTTGTATGCAAAGGAGCAACGGAACGGAGCTGGGTACGTTCCGTCCCGATGTTATGCGCAACAACGGGAAGAGAGCCGAGATGAGGTGCGAGAACCGGCCAAAGATCGCCGAGTGTCGGCGCGACAGCGAGTTGTCGGCGAAGCTGTGCGTGCCGCCCCGGGGTGTAGCGGTTGAATGGCCGATCGGGGCTGATCCGCAAGAGAGACTCGAACATCTGGGCGGCAGGCAATCCGCCGCTTTCGGGCATGAGAATGGCTCCCAGCTGCCAAGGCTCGTTCCGGAAGCCGGGGACGCTCCCTGTTGTTTCAAAATCAATGGCCAGAAACGGGAACATGGCGGGGGTGGGACTCGAAGAAATAGATTGGGTTACCCGACAGCGGCGTGGCGGAATCGATGGAAGCGCCGAAAAGATCGAGCGTTTCTGTTGGTGTGAAGGGGAGATTCGGGCAGAGAGGGGCTTCGGTCAAATCGGCTTGCCAAGCAACGGCGATCCGATTCCCGTCCGATTTCCGGAACAGAAGTAGTCGCTGGAGTCCGGAAGATGAGATTGCCCTTTCGAAGGTTGCGTCCCCGAGGATTTCGAAGAAGCAGGCAAGCGCGAAAAAGCCGGGTCGTTTTTTCCATGCAGTGGAAGGTTCGGAGCCGGGGTCGACAAGACCGAAACCGTGAGCGGCGAGGGACCAGAAGACCATTTCGTGCGCCATTCCCGAGGCGATACCGAGCAGAAGATAGCGGATGAGATACGCGGCGCAGTCGGCCGGGGAAACAGACGGATCGTTCAAGCGCGGACCTGGTGAAGTGTAAGGGGCGCCAACGGGCGACCAGACGCCGGTATGTTCGAGAGGCCAGTTGAATTCGGTTACGATGAGGCGGTCTTCGATTGCAGGCGTCGTTTCCAGAATTGCACGGAGGAGACGAAGTTTTCCGACGGCATCGTAGCGTCCTTGGAAGGCCTCGGGCGCGCCACGGCGATCGATATACAACTCTGCGGAAGCACCGGCAAGCGGCGATTTGGCAAAGCACTTTGGAAGCTTATGGACGGCTCCCGCGAAGTAGTCCCATTCAAAATCGATGACGGACGGAACCAGGAATGCCGTTGCGGGATAACGCTTTTGGAAATCGGGTAGGCAATCAAGCAGGGATGCGAGCTCGCGATAGTTCCAGATTCCCCATTTCACGCGGTTGACGGCGTGTAGGTATTCGACCCATTCGACCTGTTCATGGACGGCGTCGAGGATGGTTGTACAGTGTTGCGCCCAGGTATCCGGATGCAAAATAGAGTCGCGGCATTGCACGAGGGAGATCGCAACGTTGAATCCGCGCTCGCGCAGCTTTTGCACGGCCTGAAGTTTGAATGCAATCGAAGATTGCGTTTCGTGGGCATAAAAGCGCAGGTGGACATTTGGGCAGTGGAGTTCATCCAAGAGCGCCAGTTCCTGACCGAAACGCTCGGGATCTGCGGCGATAGAGATCCGTACCCGGGAGGCGAAAGCGGTTATTCCGGAAGCGAATTCGCAGTGACGAAGGGTGCGAAGATTCGAGAGAATCCGAAACCAATACTTGAGAAGGACCAGCAGAGGCGTCGTAACCCGCGAAATGGATTGGTAGCGTCGCCGATCGCGGGATAGGAGCGTTACAAGCGCCTGCTCCGAGCGCGGATCCCATATCCAAAGATTGTTTGGAGATGGATATTCCGGTTCGGGGGATTTCCGGCGCGGTCGAAATGGGTGGCGGAGGCGGCGTGTTGCGGAATGGAAGGCGAAGCGGGCGCGATAGCGGCGTTCCGCTCTTAGGAATCCGGATGGCGGAGAGTCCTGCCAGTACATTTCGAAAAAGCAGCGGAGAAAATCGGACGGAAGGGCAATCCGGGAAAGATCTCGCGCCCGTAAGCGCAAGGGAACCCCGCCTTCCGGAAAGAGCCTGCATCGGTTCAGATCGATGACGAGGATGCGTCCGTCATCGGAAATCATGATATTCTGATTGCCGAGATCGCCGTGGAAAAAGCCTGCGTCGTGCATCTTCCGGCAGACGGCTGCGACTCGTTCGAGGAGATCCATGATGACGGGACCCGGGCCATATTGGTTGTAGCGTTCGACCAATGTGGCGGTCAGGGATTTCATGCCGTCGACATATCGCGAGACGAAGCGTCCGCTCCCATCGGGTGCTACGCACCAGGAAAGTGGTTCCGGGGTCGAATCGGGAACGCGGGAATGGAGGAATGCGGCGGCCTCGAAAGCCCGTTGCGGCTTGGAATGAGTCCGGAGCAAACGCGCGCCGATCCGGGAGAGCAAGGATGGTGGAGGAAAGCACTTCACGACAGCATCCACACCATCGAATGGCATCCGTACGGAAAGATTTCGTCCATGCTGCAGAACGATGGCCTCTTGCGAATGCGGATCGAGGGAGAGTAGCTGTTTTGACGGTCCGATCATGTTGTCAGCCTTCGTTCAAGGACGATGGAATGGAGGGGGCCGGAAAGGCGCCGGAATCGATTTCGAAGGAGCGATCGTTTTCCGCGGGTCCAATGGAGATTTTCAGAAAAACAGCGCGGGAGTCCGGGATACGATCGCCGGCGCGCTCCGGCCATTCGATTGCCATGGGATCGCCCGACTCAAGATAGTCGTCCCAACCGATTGAGTCGAGTTCATCGGGACCCGATAGTCGATAGAGATCGAGATGCAAGAAGCGTTTGCCCGGGACGCGATACTCGTTTGCAATGGCAAATGTCGGCGAGGAAACGAACGCCTTGATTCCCAGGCCCGTGCAAAGTCCCTGCACAAAACACGTTTTGCCCGCCCCTAGATCACCTTTGAGAACGAAAATGGGGGATGGGCCGAATTGCGTCGCGAGCGAACGGGCGAGGGCTTGTGTTTCGGAAGCGGAATGGGTGACAACTCTCATGATGGGGAAAGGATAGCATAAGGACCGTTCTTCTGCGAGATTGGAGCTTGCTTTCCGGTTCGATTGCGGCAGAGAAGGGGGGGCACGGGAACCGAACCGATTCGGACTATGGCAAAAGACAAGTCAAGAGGGCGGCGTGAAAAGCGGATATCGGCGCGAATGGAGCCACTGTTCGACAATCCCGGCGGGAAGCCCCTCAATGTTGGTTGTCGAGCCTGTGACGCGGGAAACAATGCGATCGCCATAGGTGCCGATATCATAGGCGCCGGCGCAGCCGAGCGTTTTTGCGAGATCGAGATAGGTTTCGGCATCCGCGCGAGAAAGCCGCCGGAAAAGGAGGGCGGAGGTTTCGATAAAGAGATCCGGTTTCGGTTGCTCCGGCGTTGAAAGGCAGACAGCGGTAAAAACATGTTGCTGTTTTCCGGAGAAAGCGAGAAGCATTTGAATCGCCTCTTCCCGTCCGGACGGTTTGCCGAAGGTCTTCCCCTCGCACGAAACAACGGTATCGGCGGCAAGAAGCCATCTGCGGGGACGCAGTGCCCGGGCGGCATCCCACTTCAGCTGCGCGTTTGTCGCGCATGTTTCCACGGGGTCGGGGAGACGGACTTCGGAGCAATCGGCGGGGCAGACCTCAAAAAGTACGCCGATCCTTGCAAGAATCGCGGAGCGGCGAGGCGAAGCGGACGCGAGTACGATCGGTTGCACGGTTGTCTACTTTTCCTCGGAGGAAGAACGGAGAACCGCGATGAAGGCTTCTTGCGGAACATTGACCGTGCCGCATTGCTTCATTCGTTTCTTGCCCTCCGCCTGCTTTTTGAGCAGTTTCTGTTTACGGGTTACATCGCCACCGTAAAGCTTTGCCGTGACGTCCTTGCGGAAGGGGCGAATATCTTCCCGCGCAACGATATTTCCGCCAATCGCCGCCTGAATGGGAATCTTGAACATGTGTGGCGGAATCGACTCTTTGAGCGCGGCGCAGATTTCCTTTCCACGGGCCCGGGCACGATCTCGATGAACCATGCACGCAAATGCGTCTACGGGATCCCCGTTCAAGAGAATATCCATCCGAACGATCGGGGAGACTTGGTATCCGCAGTGCACATAGTCCATCGAAGCATATCCGTGGGAAACGGATTTCAGCGTATCGTTGAAGTCGACGAGAATTTCGTTTAGGGGCAGCGTGCAAGTCAGGATGACGCGGGTGCCGTCGAGCGAATCGGTTTTATCGACGGTTCCGCGGTGATCCATGACGACACGCATCAAATCGCCGATGCTGGCTGTCGGTGTGATGATGGTTGCGCGGATCAGCGGCTCCTCGATGTAGTCGATATCGGCGGGATCCGGCATTCGGATCGGATTGTCGATTTCTTTTACCTTGCCATCGTTGGTATGCACCAAATAGACGACGGCCGGATGCGTTGAAATGACATCGCAATTGAACTCCCTGCGCAAGCGTTCCTGAACGATTTCCATGTGCAGAAGGCCAAGGAAACCGCAACGGAATCCAAATCCGAGCGCTACGGACGATTCGGCGTGCCAAGAGAAGGCGGCATCATTCAATTGAAGCTTTTCAAGGGACGTCCGAAGCTTTTCGTATTCATCGGTCGAAACGGGGTAAAGACCGGCAAAAACCATGGGGCGAACCTCCCGGAATCCGGGTAGGGGCTCGGGTGCAGGGGCATTGCGCAACGTAATCGTGTCACCCGTCCGAATTTCGCGCGGATCCTTTATCGTTCCGATGATATATCCGACTTGACCTGCGGAAAGCGTAGAGACGGGACGCATTTTTGGCGTAAAGATGCCAACCTCCTTGACCTGCGTCCAAAGACCGCTTCCCATGAACTGGATATTGTCGCCGGCTTTCACGGTGCCGTCCACGATACGGACGTATGGGATGACACCGCGGTAGGCGTCGTAAAGCGAATCGAAAATGACGGCGCGAAGGGGGCCGTCCGGATGTTCGGAACGGGGCGGCGGAACGAGTGTCACGATTCGTTCGAGAAGATCGGGAACGCCCATGCCTGTTTTGGAGGAAACAAGTGCGCAATCGTCCATTGGAATTGCGAGAGCCTCCTCGACCTGGTGTTTGCACCCGGGAATATCGGCAGATGGAAGATCGACCTTGTTCAGGCAAGGGATGATTTCCAGATTGGCATCGACGGCGAGATAGGTGTTGGCAACGGTTTGCGCCTGCACGCCCTGCGCGGCATCAACGAGCAGGATTGCCGCCTCGCAGGCAGACATGGAGCGGGAAACTTCGTAGGTGAAGTCGACATGCCCTGGCGTATCAATCAAATTAAACAAATAGGTTTCACCATCCTTCGCCGTATAGGACATGGAAACGGGGTGCGACTTGATGGTGATTCCGCGTTCGCGTTCAAGATCCATGGAGTCCAGAAGCTGATCGCGGAAGGTGCGTTCGTCAACGGCCTTGGTCAACTCCATAATGCGGTCTGCCAAGGTTGATTTACCGTGGTCGATATGGGCAATAATGCAGAAATTGCGGATGTTGTCTAACTTCATGGCAGGACTGGAAAAGAAGAAGCCGCATGCAATCCGATTCTATAGAAAAACGGATGAGCAAGCGGCTATAGGAACCCGTTCAAGGACAGAACGGACTGTTCTTACAGATTCGGAAGAACAGGGGGGAGAGCCTGACGACGCGCGATAGAGCGGGCACGTGCACGGGCGCGTTCGGACTTCTTCCGGCGCTTGGAGCAAGGCTTTTCGAAGTAACGGGTTGCGCGAACCTGTTTGATAATGCCTTCCTTATCCATGGCCTTCTTGAGGCGCTTGATGGCTTTATCAATCATTTCACCCTTTTTGACTTTAATGACGATCACGTGTTTTCACCTCCTGTTCCAGATTGCAGAACTGCAACCGCATTCCGTTTTTGCGGAAAGTTGTGAAATCATACCAAAAAATAGAAGGGTATGCAACCATGAAGTTTTCCAACCGTAGTCTGCAAACTACCCCGGAAAAATCCGGGATAAGGGTGGGATTATTTTGCATTTGAACGGAAAAACAGTTTTGTTAGAATATCGACGATCGTCCATTGAATTCAGTTGATCAGGAAAATCGCGTGAGAAGTGCCGTTTTTTTCGCTTGTTTTGCACTTGTCGTCGGCTCATTGACCGCCTTTGCCGATGATGCCGTTGGAATTATCGAGGTTTCTGTTCCCGATGACACGCAGGTTTCTTTTGGCATGCCGTTTGAGCCTTTTGGCGATGGACGTCCGGACTCATTCATGTCTGGTCAATTTGTAGGCGACGAAAACGAAGATCGTTCAGACATCCTTTTCCATTATTTCTCTGGTGTCGTGACCGGTTCAGTCTGGTCTGCGACAGGTTGGGTCGCACTTGGCGATCGGAGTCTTGCATCGGTCCTTCCGGCGGAACCGGGCGATGCCTTTGTCTTGGACCCCGCGCCCTCTTCCGAGCCGTTTCGCTTTTTTGTCTTTGGACGCGTCCCGTGCGCCGAAACCTTGTCCAATGATATATTTCCGGAATTGAATCTCATTTCCTTCGGTTATCCGTCTGAAATCCCGACAAATGCCCTTCCTTTCGGAATCACTCTCGAAAAAGCAACGGAACCGCTCTCTTGGCGCTCCGCCCTATGCATGTCGAATGCCACTCCAGACATCGTATCTTGGGTTCGCGAGCGGACATACGGATCTCTGGTATCTGGAGTGCCGACGATAACCGGATTCTCGGTTGCCCCGGACGGATCGACGGCTGACCTCATGGTTGATTCCGGAAACCGGCCGACGGACATCCTGGGGCTCTCTTCGTCCCACGGGTTCGATGCGACTGGCTGGGCACACCTCGTCCGCCTGCCGCCTGCACCGGGGCAGCTCTGGCGCGACCCGTTCCTTACCGCCAGGCTTGAGGGTGCCGGCTCGGCATTCTACTTGGTTGCGGACGCCTCGCGCGATACGGACGGGGACGGCGTCCCCGATGCGCTCGAAACGCGCGTCTACGGCACGTCGCCGCTTCTCGCGGATACGGACGGCGATGGTGTTCCGGACGGACTCGAAATCGCCTGGGGATCGGACCCGCTTCTTGCCGATCAGGGCGTGCCGTTCGCCTGGACGGAGGGCTTCGAGCTTCCCTCCGTGCATCCCGGCAGGCTCGACGGACAGAACGGATGGACGGTTTCGGAAAGTGCAACGGCCGACGTCAGGATGGAACGCGTCCATTCGGGAAGCGCGGCGCTTCATGTCGTCGATCGGGAGGAATCGCAGGGGAGCGTTTCGCACGAAGTGTCGGCTTCCGCCGATGTCCTGTGGATTGATCTGCATCTCCTGACGAGCTATGCCCAGGGTATCGATCTGGCGGCGCAGGGTACGGTCGCCTTCACCGCCGGTCACGAAGGGTCTGTGCTGGCTCTTGACGGGGATGCGGTGCGTACCAATGCCTTGTTCAGGATCGAAGAGGACGAGTGGACGCGGTGGACCTGTCGGCTGG
>JAEDLN010000187.1 GCA_016295275.1 Kiritimatiellia bacterium | reverse complement strand
GATATTGAGCGTCAGGCCTGCCAGCTGCATGAAGAAGAAGGAGATGATGATGGTGATGGGCATCGTGACGGCGACGATGAAAGTCGTCCGGAGATTCACCAGGAATGCAAACAGGATAAAGGCGCAGAGAATGACGGAGCTGACGATATCGTTGATGGTGTTGTCGACGTTTGCCTGGACGATGGCGGCATCGTCCTGCAGCCAGTCGAGTCGGACGCCGGGCGGGAGGTTTTTGCGGATGGTTTCGAAGCGGGTTTGGATGGCCTTTACGGTTTCCACCGTATTACCGTCTGATTTCTTGACGATTTTGATGGTGATGCCGGGATTTCCGTTGAGGAAAGAGCGTTGGCGCACCTCTTCGGTTGCCAGATGGACGCGTCCCAGGTCGCCGATGGTCCGGCGGATTCCGTTTTTGTTGGCGACGGGCAGTTCCTTGATTTCATCGACGGTTTTGTATTCTGCGTCGAATTTGACGGCGTATTCGGAACCTTCTTGGCGAATACGGCCGCCGGGGACGCTCAGCACCTCCTTTTGGACGGCTTGGACGACATCGGCGGCGGTAAGGCCTGCGGCGGCGACGGCATCGCGATCGAGGGAAATCCAGACTTCGCGTTCTTCGCCGCCGATGATCTGCACCTCGGCAACGCCCTTGACGGATGCGAACTGGTCGGATATTTCGTTATCGGCGAGCCAGTACAGATCGTCGACGTTCATGTCGCCGCTCAGAAAGAGCGTACAGATCGACGTCGCATTGAGATCGAGTTTTTTGATGACCGGGCGATCGCAACCGCTGGGAAGGTCGCTGATGATGGCGTCGATTTTTTCGCGGACATCCTGAGCGGCCACATCGACATTCACATCGAGGTTGAATTCGATGACGCAGTTGGCGACGTTTTCGATGCACGTGGAGGTGACGTGCTTCAGACCCTCGACACCGGAGACGGCGTCTTCGATGTACTTTGCGACATCCTTCTCCATATCTTCGGAGGAGGCTCCGGCCCAAGTGGTCGTAACCGTCACATACGGGATATCGACGGACGGGAGGTTTTCGAGGGACAGTTTTCGATAGGAATTCGCGCCCAGAAAGACAAGTGCGATCAGCAAGCTTGCCATTGCGATCGGGCGTTTGGTGGAAGCGGTTGCGAGAAACATGGCTACAGTCTCAAAAAGGGTTATTTCCCGGATGTTTCGTCATTTGCCGGCTGGATTTTGACGACACGTCCGTCGTAGAGCTGGGTTTGTCCCTTGACGATGACGGAGGCATCGGCGGAGAGTCCGGAGAGGATCTCCGTATAGCCGTCGGATTTCAATCCGGTATTGACGGGGACGAGTTTTGCGCTGCCGTCTTTGGCCTCGGTCGTGAAAACGACCGTTCCGGCGGCGCGTTTCAGGACGGCGTCATCGGGAACGCCGATACCGCTGCGTTCTTCGAGGATGATGCGGAAATCGGCCATTGCGCCGGGGACGGCGACATCGCTGCCTTTCAGGAGCGCCTTGATTTCGAATGTCCGGAGCGTCGTGTCGATGGCGGGAGATTTGGCAGCGATGGGAACGGGGGGAAGGGGTTTTCCATTGACGGAGAGTGTCACCATGGTTTTTCCGGGGATGACCTCGGCGTAATATTGAGCCGGGAGGAAGGCCAGGGCTTTGAGCTCCTTGGTTCCGTTGATTGCGATGACGGCTGTTCCGTTGCTGATCTGTTCGCCGGGCTCGTGGCTGCGTTCATTCACGATTCCGGAGATGGGGGCGTAGAGGGTGGCATCGGAGAGGGAGCGTTCGTCGATTGCGAGGGACGCCTCGTTTTGCGAGACCTGTTGGCGGGCGAGGTCCAGCGATGCTTTTGCGACGGCAAGCTGGGCGGCGGCGGTTTCGCGCTGGAGCATGGCGTTTTCGTATTCGTTGTCGGAGACGCGGCCTTCCGTATGGAGGCGTTCGTAGCGGTCGGCGTCAGTTGCGGCCTTTTTGGCGACGGCCTCGGCTTCGGCCAGCTGGGCCTCGCGAACGGCGACCTGCGCCTTTGCCGTGGCGACCGCTTCGCGCGAGATGACGACGCGATTGGAGAGCGAGACGGAGTCGACCTGGAAAAGGCGCGTTTTGCCGGCCTCGACAACATCGCCGAGATCGACATCGACGGTCGTGAGCGGTCCATCGACTCGCGCCGAGACGATGGCGGACCGGACGGATTCGAGGGTGCCTTGGACGGTGACCGTCCGGCGGAAGGTATGGGAAGAGACGGGGGCGACCTGGACGGCAAGCGGGATTTCGGCGAGCGTGGGTGCCGTTTCCTGTTGTTCTTTCGAGCAACCGGAGGTCAGAAGCAGGGAGCAAAGCAGGGAGAGCGTCGCGGAAGGCGGAAGGCGAAAATCGGAGTTCATGTCAAACAAGGAGAGAAAAGGGTTTTTGAGAAACGGCGGCTTATTGTTCTTGTTCCGGATTGGCCGGAACGGCGTCGCCCATGGCGTAGTGGAGATTGGCGAGCGCGATGCGCGCGCCATAGCCGGCCCGGACGGCGTCGGTTTGCGCCAGATCGCGTTCCGCTTCGGCGTCCAAGGCTTCGTGCAGCGGAACGAGTCCTTCCCGTGCGCGTGCATCGAGATCGGAAGCTTTTGCCTGTGCGACTTCGTAGGCGGCTCTGGCGAGAGCGGCGTTTTCCGTGGCATCAAGGACGGCGGCACGGGCGGAGACGACGCCAGTCATGATGGAAAGGAAGGTGTATTCCCGGGAAAGCTTGGCTTGTTCGCGTTTGGTTTTGGAGGCGCGGTAATTGGCCAAGTTGGAAAACCCGGAAAAGAGATTGTAGGTCGCTTGAAAGCCCCCGAGCAGATTGTTGTAGGGTGTGTTTTGGATATCGTTTCCAGAGAAAGTCCAGCTGCCGAAGGTCGACAGTGTCGGAATGAATGCGCAGAAGGCCTTCCGGACCTCGTTTTCGGAGATGACGACTTGACGGTCGGCGATGGAGAGGCTCGGATGCTGCGAGAGGGTTTTGAGAACAAGCGATTCGACGGAGTCGAGTTCGGGAATCGGTTGATCCGGTTCGCGTATGAGCGAAAGCGGAGAAAGCGGGGAAAGTCCCATGGTCGCGAGCAGGTTGCCGCGAAGGATGTCGAGTTCGCGTTTGGCGGAGGCGAGTTGCGTTTTGCGCGCGGCGAGAAGTTGCATGGCCTGATCCGCTTCCCAAGGACGGGCGAGACCTTCTTTGGCAAGACCCGAGATCCGGTCGGCGGTATTTTGGGCGGCAGCGACTTGCGCCTCGTAGGCCTTTATGAGGTCTTCCTGTACGCAGAGACTGTAGAAATCGGAAGTCGTCTGCAAGACGATTGCCTGGCGCACGTAGTCCGTGCGGAGTGCGGCAGCTTCCCGGGCGTGCTTGGCTTCGGCGTAGAGGAACCAGGTGGAAGGCATGAAAATCGCCATTCCGGCATCGATGCCGCCCTGTTCGAAACGGTGCGAGGAAACGACCGGATTCTTTTTGTAGGCGTTATAATGGACGGAGGCGGAAACCTGCGGCAGAAATGCGGAAAAAGCGGCGTCGACGTCGAATTTGCCCAGGGTTCGATCCAGTTCCGCGAGTCGGATGTCGTAGTTGTTGGTGAGCGAGATGTTCAGGCAGTCGGCGAGGGAAACGGGTTGCGCCAGGAGCGATTGTTCTTTCTCGGCGAGTGATTTCCGGAAGGCGTCGGTTTGCGTTGCGCGTTCCTTTGCGGGATCGAAGGACGCGCATCCTGCCATCAGAATGGCGCAGACGGCCGTTGCCAGGATGTATGACGGATGTCGCATGGGATTGAAAAGAAAAGAGGAAAACGGGGAAAAAGACGCGAAACCGGACGGATGTCAGGTTGCGGAGAAACGAATTGCGCTTTGGATTTTGTCGAGTGTCTGGAACAGGTGGCAGAAATCCTCATGCGTGACGCCTTTGATGACCGAAAGATGGTGGGTGATGAGTTTGGCGCGGAAATGGTCGAGGATCCCGGCGCCCTTTTTCGTAAGATCGAGGCGAAGGCGACGCCGATCGTTGGAATGGGGCGTCCGGCGAATCAAATCCTGTCCTTCCAGCTTATCGAGGATGGAGGTCATGGTTTGCCGGGAGCAAAGCAACAAGTTGCAAATGGCCGTCGGGCTGGGATCTTTTTGCTTTTTTTCGAGTTCTCGGATGCAGATCAAAACTTCGAATTCGTTTCGGGAGACGGGAAGATTCGCCAAACTTTGCATATAGATGCAGCTAAAGCGGCGCATGTATTCAATCCAAATTTCGATGTCGTGTTTAGAAATGGAATTGTCGGTAGGCGTCATAGGAGAGAAGTCAGTGGAATCGAATCGGTAAAGAAAATGAATATTTTGAAAATCGGATAGTCTGAAAGTTGAACTATTCGAATTATGGACAAAATACGGTTCATGTTCAAGCGTTTTTTCAAAACCCCCGTGCGCGAGGGAACGGGGGCGGTAGGACGCGTGGGCGGCGGTGGCAATTTTTGCGGGGTTCAATGGCGGTAGGGCGCGAGCCGGCACGGGCAATGCGCGTGGGGCATGGCGGGCGCGATGTTTTTAACACAAAGGGGCACAAAGAGCTTTTGAGCGGGATGTATAGA
>JAEDLN010000010.1 GCA_016295275.1 Kiritimatiellia bacterium | reverse complement strand
TACCGCCACGGGACCGCATGGCAAATGGACCGCGCAATGAGACACAGGCACGGGATACGGGCGGGTGCGCACGACCACGGGGCACGGCGGCGCACACGGGCACGGGATACGGGCGGTGCGCACAACCACGGGGCACGGCGGCGCGAGTCGGGAGCCCCGACGGGCGAGCATCGCGCGCTACCGCAACGGACCGCATGGCAAATAGCCCGCGCAACAGGATCGCGGGGCAAATGGACCGTGCAACAGGATCGCGGGGCAAATAGACCGCGCCACGGGACCGTGCAATGGGAACAGAGGCGGGACGACAATGCCACACGCGGCGATGAGGCTCGTGAAGAATGGGGTGGATAAGGGTGTGAAGGGGGAAGTGTTGCGGTGATGAAAGGAAGTTGGTATGCTACATACGATTGATTTCTACCCCTTGTTATTCTTGCTATGAGTTTCACATTTGCTACGGACAACGCCATTCCTGTTCATCCGGTTTCCGCTCTTGACTACATTCCCCGGGAGAAGTTGCGCGAGATACAGCTTCACCGGTTGCAAAACATCGTACGCTACGCATACGAGCGTCAGCGGTTGTTCCGGCGCCGTTGCGACGAGCTCGGGGTTCGTCCCGAGCACATCAAAACGCTGAAGGACATCCGTCTGTTGCCCTTTTCGAAAAAGGTCGATTTGCGGGATGAGTACCCGACGGGGTTGCAGGCGGCTCCCAATGAAGAGGTTGTCCGCTATCAGTGCTCTTCGGGAACAACGGGCAAGCCCATTGTGATTCCCAATACGATGAATGACATCAAAGTTTGGCAACAAGGGGTGATGCGCTGTCTTGCAATGGGGGGTGTTTCCGCCAATGACATTGTCCAGGTTGCTTACGGCTATGGCTTGTTTACGGGCGGTCTTGGCTTGCATTACGGAGCGGAAGGCATTGGTTGCGCGGTTTTGCCGATTTCCGGCGGAAATACCGATCGCCAGATCATGTTGATGCGCGATTTGGGTGTCACGACCATTTGCTGCACGCCCTCGTATTTCCTTCACATTATCGACGAAGGGCACAAGAAGGGCATCGACTTCCGCAAGGAAATGAAGCTCAAGCATGGCTTCTTCGGCGCCGAGCCTTGGACGGAAGAGATGCGTTCCAAAATCGAAGAGTATACGGGACTTGTCGCGCACGACATTTACGGACTGACGGAAATTGCGGGTCCCGGTGTCGGCGGCGATTGCGAGCATCGCACGGGCTTGCACATTTTCGAAGATCACTTCTATCCGGAGATCATCGATCCCGAAACGCTCGAGCCGTTGCCCGACGGCGAATATGGCGAATTGGTCTTTACGACGCTCGACCGTACGGGATGCCCGATGATTCGGTATCGCACGCGCGATCTCACGCGCATCAATCCGGAGCCGTGTCCCTGCGGGCGCACGATTCGCACCATTCAGCGTATCAATGCCCGTTCGGACGACATGATCATCGTCCATGGCGTCAACCTATTCCCCTCGCAGGTAGAATCCGGGTTGCTTTCCATTCCGGAGGTGATGCCGCACTATCAGATTGTCGTCACGCCGACGGGTGCGCTTGACATGTTGGAAATCAAGGTTGAGATTACGCCCGAGAATTTTTCCGACGACATGCGTCATCTCGAGGATCTTCGCAAGCGGATCGGGGCGGCCGTGAAGTCCATCACCGGATTGACGGCCACGATTACGCTGTGCGAACCGCACACGCTTCCGCGTTCGGAAGGAAAGATTCGTCGCGTCGTCGATTTGCGCGTCCAGAAATAAACCGATCAGCCATCTTCCATCATTATCCATGCAGCAACAAAATCCATCGAGCAACCGGACCAAATGGTTTACGAAAGCCCGGTTCGGCATGTTCATCCACTGGGGGCTTTATGCGGGCGCTGCCCGCAACGAGTGGATCATGCACATTGAGCATATTCCGACAGAGGAATACGAGCGCCGCTATTTCAAGCATTTCAATCCGGACCTGTACGATCCGGAAGTCTGGGCGAAGGCGGCGGCCGATGCGGGTATGCAGTATTTTGTGATCACGACGAAGCACCATGAAGGCTTCTGCCTTTGGGATACCAAGCAGACCGATTACAAGGCGCCGAATACGCTTGCGAAGCGGGATTTGCTTCGACCGATGGTCGATGCGTTCCGTTCGCATGGTTTGCATGTCGGCTTCTACTATTCGCTGCTGGATTGGCATCATCCGATGAACTTTGTCGACAATCGTATCGGGCCCTATCGTGCGATTGGCGACGAGAAGATTGCGGAGATGAACAAGGGGCGCGAGCAAGCCGTTTACGCGAAGTACATGCGTGAGCAGGTGACGGAATTGTTGACGCAGTATGGTCCCGTAGACATTCTCTGGTTTGATTTTTCCTATCCCGACCGGGAGCATCCGGAGAATTTTGCTCTCGGCAAGGGTCGTCTTGCCTGGGAGAGCGAGAAACTGCTGGAAACGGTCCGTTCCCTGGCACCGTACGTCATTCTCGACGATCGTCTGGATTTGCCGGGAACCGGCGACGTTGTCACCCCGGAGCAGTATACCCCGCCACGGGTCGTCAAGGATCGCGATGGAAAGCCTGTCGTATGGGAAGCCTGCCAGACCTTTTCAGGTTCTTGGGGGTATCATCGCGACGAGTATTCCTGGCGTCCTGCGGGTGAAATCATTCGCACGCTGATCGATTGCGTATCGAAGGACGGCAATCTTCTGCTCAATGTCGGACCTACGGCGCGTGGCGAATTTGATGCGCGTGCGATGGACCGATTGCGTGACATCGGCAAGTGGATGCGCTATCACAGCGATTCGATTTACGGATGCGGTGCCGCGCCGGAGGCGTTTATTCCGCCGAGCGGGTGCGCCTACACGTACAATGCGGAAACGAAGCGTCTGTATCTCCACATTCTTTCGTGGCCGTACAAATGCATCTACGCGAAGAATCTTGCCGGAAAGATCGAATACATGCGGTTCTTGCATGATCATTCGGAGATTTGCACGGGGCTGTGCGATTTCCAGAAAGCGCAAACGACCCCGGACGAAGTTGCGATTGTATTGCCCTCGGTTCCGCCTGCGGTCGAGGTTCCCGTCATTGAGATTTTCCTCAAGTAGATCGTTCTAAACCTTTTCCGTCTTCGTTGCGGGAGGCAACCAAACGAGAATCCGCCAATTCCGGTCGATCCGGCATTGACGGATTCTTTTTGGGATGCGAGGGATGGAAGCGAACGTGAGATGACGGAAGTCGTCATTCGTTTGGCGACGATTCCGTCTAGAGGTAAAAGAGCCAAGGCGCCATTCGTTCGAGAGGGGGAAAGATGCGTTCGATCAGCGGGCGGAGAAAAGGGAATTTGCATCCGGCGAAGGTCAGAATGCGAGGGAGAATGCCGAAGGCTCGCTGTTGCGTCTTTCGGTCGGATACCAGATCGCGTTCGAGGGTTGCGGGCGGGACAAGCGGTCGCATGACGGAGGAGGCGCTAGAGAAGAGATTCCGGTCATAGCAGTATCCGCCGGTATTGGTGGCTTTTTCACCCAAGCCGCAGCCGACGTTTCCGGAGAGGTTTTCGACAGGACGGATGACGAGGAGTTTTCGGCGGAAGAACGAGAGTTGGAGCTGAAGGTCCCAAGTCGTGCAATGGCGGAGTTGCTGTTCCATCATGCGGCGAATGCGCAAACGACCTTGGTAGCAGAGCAAATTTTCGCGGCAAAGCTGTTTGAAATCCGGTTCGTAGGCGTGGATATCCTCGTAGAAATCACGGATCGTCCGGCGCCATGCCGCCCAGCCCCAGATTCCGAGTTCCCGGGAGAAATGGTACGCCGTCGAAGGATCGGTTTGGGTATGATAGAAGTTGTTTCCGGAGATGGCACCGATTTCCGGGGTGTCGGCGTAGCGAACGAGCAGCTCGGACGCGAAGCGGAGAAAGGCGGGGTGGAAAAGGCAATCGTCTTCGAGGATGATGCCGCCCTCGACATGGGAGAAGAACCAGCGGAGAGCGGTAGGAATGGCCTTGACGATTCCGAGATTGACGGGTTGGGCGAGAATCTGCACGGAGCAAGGCCAATCGATTTCGCGCGTGGCATTGCGGCATTCGGCGCAGAGAGCGTCATCGCCGGGATGGTCGGAACGCGGTCCGTCGATGGCGACAAACAGCCGGGATGGGCGGATCGGGCGCAAGCGGTCGATTTGGTCGCGCAAGAGATCCGGCCGAATAAAGGCGATCAGCAGGATCGGGGCGCAGACGAAGTCTTGGGGCGATTGCGTCATGAGGAGAGGAACCGTTTCGGACTAGTTTCCGAAGAGCGTGGTCTGGACGGGCGGAAGACCGAGTATTTTGCGGAGTTCGGTTTCGTCCATGAGCGGCGTTTGGAAGCGTTGGGCTGCGGAGGTTTTATCCTCTCCGGGGTTTTCGCCGACGATCAGCAAGGCGGTTGCTTTGGAAACGCTGGAGACAACTTTTGCCCCGCGGGATTCGAGAAGGGAGATCAGGTCTCTCCGCTTGTATTCATGGAAGGAGCCGGTGATGGCAATCGAGCGTCCGGAGAAGGGGTCTCCCTCCTTGGTGGCGGTTGTCGAAAGGGGCGTTTGCCGTCCGACTGGATTGATGCCGAGGCGCCGCATGTCGGAAAGGAATTGTTGGCCGACGGGTTCGGCGAAAAAGTCGACAATGGAGCGAACGGCCTCGGGCTTCAGGAGGCACGAGAACGTGCCGGCTTTGGTTTGTTTGGCGATTCCGGCGTTGATGAGTTTCTGTTTCAGTTCGTCAATTTTCGCGGATGTCTCCTCGAAGCGTTTCTGCGTTTCCAGGCGTTCGGAAATGGAAAGGGCCTTCACCGTTGCGGAACGCGGAGAAAGGGATGGGAGCAGATCGATCAGTCGGTAGAGTTCGGAAGCGATAGAGAGGAGCGGAGAAGACGCGAGGGCTTCAAGATCCGAGTGGCATGAGGCGATATCCTTGGCGACGGAATTGCCGATACCGGGAATGCCGAGAGCGAAGAGCCAGCGTGCAAGGGGTTGGGTGCGGGCTTTTTGAAGGGCTTGCGCGATTTGGCGGGCGTTTGCCGCACCGAGGCGCCGCACGGTGGTGCTTTCGGGGGAAGAGGAAGAGGAAGCGTCCGTTTCCGCGAAAAGGAAGTTGCCCGGCTCGGTCGGGAGGATTTCCGCGGGCAGACTGGAGGCGTCGGCAGAATCGAGATCGAGCATACTGAGAATGACCTCCGGGATGTCGAACAGCTCCATGGGGCGGGTAAGCAGTTTTTGCGCGACGAGGGCGGCGGCGACGCGGGGACCGATTCCGCGGATATCCAGCGCATCGGCGTCGGCAAAATGTTCCAGACGAGCGGTCAGGCGAGCGGAGCAGAGGTAGTTTGAGCAACGGACGGCGACTTCGCCCGGAAGCCGTTCGACGGGGGCGCCGCATACGGGGCATGTTTCGGGCATTTTGAATTCGCGCTCGGTGCCGGTTCGTTTGTCGGTCAGGACTGCGGCAACGGCGGGGATGACTTCACCGGCTTTTTCAATGAGGACATGATCGCCGATGCGAATGTCTTTCCGGTGAATATCGTCCTCGTTATGAAGAGTGGCGCGAGAGATGCGGGAGCCGCAGAGGTCTACGGTGCGCAGTTCTGCAACGGGGGTAAGGACGCCGGTGCGACCGACCTGGATCGAGATGGCCTCGATGATGGTTTCGGCCTGTTCCGGAGCGTATTTGAACGCGCGTGCCCAGCGCGGAGCTTTGGCGGTCGAGCCGAGGGGAGCGTAGAGCGAGCGGTCGTTCACCTTGATGACGGCGCCGTCCATTTCGAACGGGAAGGAGTGTCGGAGTTTTTCGATTTTCGAGATAGCATCGAGCACCTCTGCGATTCCATTGCAAAGGATGACGCGCGGCTGGACGGGGAAACCCTGTTCATGGAGAAAGCGGGTCATTTCCATGTGCGTCTTCATTTCCGGAACACCGTCATTGAGCCCCATTCCGTAGAGAATGACGCTCAGCGGGCGTTTGGCGACGAGTTGCGGGTTGAGCAGGCGAATCGAGCCGGCGGCGGCATTGCGCGGGTTCCGGAAGGGTGTTTCGCCGAGTGCTTCCTGTTGGCGCGTCAATTCCAGGAACCCTTTTTTTGTCATATAGATTTCGCCTCTGACCTCCAGACGTTCCGCCTTGCAGGGGATGGTGAGCGGAAGGGCCCGAATGGTTCGGATATTGGCGGTGATGTCGTCTCCTTCGATACCATCGCCACGGGTAGCGGCCACCTTGAGAACGCCTTTTTGGTAGATGGCGCAAAAGGCGAGACCGTCGATTTTGGCCTCAACGGCGTAGGATACGATGGGAAGCCCCGTCAGCTGTCGCACCATTGCATCGTAGCCCTCGAGATCGCCTCTATGGTAGGTATTCTCCAGCGACTGCATGGGTTGCAGGTGGGTAAAGGGTTCGAATCCGTCGGTTGGCGCGCCGCCAACGCGTTGCGTTGGAGAATCGGGGGATCGCAGTTCGGGATGTGCTTTCTCGATGGCTTCCAGTTCGTGCATCATGGCATCGAATTGGGCATCGGTGATTTCGGGAGCGGCATCCCGATAATAGAGAATCGTGTGACGATTGATTTCCGCGCACAAGTAGGCCGCGCGACGGGCCGCCTCTGAATTTCCCGCAGACGGGAGGGACGTGTCGTTTTTTTCGGGGGGAGCCGGCGTCTTGCTTTCCGGCATGGAAAAGAGCGGGAGGAAATCGGTATCCATTGCGGGCTATCGTGAGAGAGAACGAGAAAACGGCGGAAGCAGCCTAGGCGGGGGTCATTGGAAAGCAGCCGTGTTCAAGCATCAGATCGAGCAAGGCAAATGCCATGGCGGATTCAACGACGGGAACGGCTCGAACGACGATGCAAGGGTCGTGGCGACCGCGCACGGAAAGGGGCGTTTTTTCGTTTGTTTCGAGGTTGACCGACTGTTGTTCTTGCAAGATGGAAGGGGTCGGTTTGAACGCAAGACGGGCGATAATCGGGAGTCCCGTGGAGATGCCGCCTTCGGCGCCGCCGGCGTGGTTTGAAGTCCGTCCGATATGGGCAAGCGAGCCGTCCGGGGATGGAGTCGGGGGGTCGTTGTTGAGGGAGCCGCGCGACCGGGACGCGGCAAAGCCATCGCCGAAGGTGACGCCACGAACGGCGTTAATCGAAAAGAACATCGCTCCGAGTCGGGATTCGACGCGATTGAAGAATGGCGATCCGACGCCGGCCGGGACGCCGGTTGCGCGAACTTCGATCACACCGCCAAGCGAGTCCAAGGAACGGCGCGCGGCATCGATTGCCGCGACGATTTGCGTTCCGACCGCTTCATCCAAAACGGGGAAGGGGCGCGAGGAGATATCGGGAAGGCCCTGCAACGGACTGATTTCGGTACGATCCTCGACGCCGCCGATTTCCACGATACGGGCATGGATTTCGATTCCGAAAGTGGCGAGAATCTGCAAAGCGACTCCGCCAGCGAATGTCAAGGGGGCGGTGACGCGCCCGGAGAAATGTCCGCCGCCGTTTGGATCGTTTGCGCCCTTGTACCGGATGCGCCCCGTCAGGTCGGCATGGCCGGGACGCGGGACAACGGCAAGATTTGCGTAATCGCCGGAACGGGTATTGGTGTTGCGAATGACGGCGGCGAGTGGCGTTCCCGTTGTCTTTCCTTGGTAGAACCCGCTTACGATTTCGAAAGCGTCGGCTTCCTTTCGGGAGGTCGACCAAGGACCGGCCTGTCCTGGGGCTCTCCGTGCCATATGGCGTGCAAGGGCCTCGAGATCGAGGGAATATCCGGGAGGCGGGGCGTCCAGAACGCATCCGACAGCCGGACCGTGAGATTCCCCGAACAGACTTAACTTGATAAGGTGACCGAAACTCATAGCGTAAAAAACAATAGGGAAAAGCGTGAGTGCAAAAGGTGGATTAGCCCAATCGGGTCGCGATACCTCCGACGCGGCGGTAGTCATCGAAGAAGGTCGGATACGATTTATCGACTGCTTCCGTGCCTTTGATTGTGCATGGGTGCCGAGTCGCAAGCATTGCGGCCGTCATGACGATCCGGTGATCGTTGGCGCCGTCGACTTCGACAGGGCGATTGGGCGGCGTAGGAGGACCGGGCGGAATAACCAGAGCGTCGGGCAGTTCTTGGCATTCGCTTCCGAAGGCGCGGAGGAGGGCGCAGGTGGTCGACAGGCGGTCGCTCTCTTTTATCCGGAGGCGTGCGGCATTGACGAGACGTGTCGTGCCGGGGGTGTAAGCGGCTGCGGCGGCGAGGGCGGGGACCAGATCCGGCGTTTGGGAAACATCGATATCGAGGGTATCGCCCGGCGTTTCGGCGCGAAGGCGGTCGAGCAGTTCCGGAAAGATGGAGTCTCCTTGCAAGGAGGACGGGGTTTCGCCGGAGATTGCGACGGAACTGCCGAGAAAGTTTGCCAAGTGCCAGAAAGCGGCTTGGGAAGCGTCGGTTTCCACGCTATTCGTGGAATCGGGAAGCGTGTAGCGGGAATTTGCCGGAATCGCAAAACCGCCCTTGTCCGATGGGAGGATATCGATGCCAAACTCCTTCATGGTGGCAATCGTCATGCGAACATATGCCTCCGATTCCAATGGCGAGGTAAGGCGAATTTCGGAGGCCTTGCCCAGAAGCGGAAGTGCGAAGAGGAGTCCGGAGATGAATTGGCTTGAGATATTGCCGGGGAGAGAGTAGATGCCGGGTTGCAAGCGACCGGAAATGGCAAGCGGCAAAAAGGTTTCCGGCCGATCTGGAAATTCGAGCGTGACGCCATGTGAAGCGAAGGCGTCCGCGTATGGCTGCATCGGGCGGTTGGGCAGGCGTCCGTGTCCGACAAAGGTGGCGGCGCGTCCGAGGCACGCCACGATAGGAACAAGCAGGCGGAGCGTGGTTCCCGATTCGCCGCAGTCGAGAACGACGGGCGACTCGTCCCCAATCGGCTTAACCAAGGCGGACAAAGCGTTGTAGGTGGCAAGGATATCCTTGGAGGGGGCGCAGGGAAGTTTATACGCGAGCAACGACGCGCCATCCGCCAGGGCGGTTGCAATCAATCTGCGATGCAACAGGCTTTTGGAAAGCGGAGGAACGACCGCTCCGCTGAGTAGGGAAGAACCTACCGAAAATGTCTCTGATATCATAGTGGAAATTTTATCAAAATCCGCGTTTTTTGTGAACCCTGAACGGGGCGGATCGACTCGGGCTCGAGGCGGCGGGTCGCACGAACGGATGGCACGTCGGGGCGCGCTTTTTTTTTGGGGGAGGGGCGGTTGCAGCCGACTATCGCGCGACAGGGCTGGCGAGCCGCCACAGGCCGTGTGCGTGCGGCATGGCGGGACGTAGCGAGGAGCGGGGATTCGGCACCGGGACATGCGCGGCGATGCGGCACACATGCAATGGGGGGATCGACCTGCTCTGAATATTGGGTTGTAGCGAAGGAAGCCCGTATGGTATCCTTTTTTCCGGATCAAACGAATTTCTTGGATCAATCGAACTTTTTGCAGATTTTATGAATTACATCTCTGGTGTCGATACGTTAGCCGGAAAGGCTTCTCTCTTTTTTCGAGAAAACCAAGACGCTTGGCATGTTACGATGGCGGTGCGGACGGTCGCCGACGGTTTGGACGAGCTGGTCGTGGATCTCGAGGCGGAGGAGCCGCTTGTTCCACCTGCGTTTTCGCTTCATTTGACGGCACACCCGAAGGATACGTCATTTGTGTGGAATCCTACGCACAACCAAATGACGATCGTTCCCGATTGGAAGTCCCAAAAGGATTGCGTTACAACGGATTTTGCGCACAATACGCCCATTTTTTCCATGATCGGGCAGTGTGGAATCAGCCGGTTGACGATCGCTTGTTCGGAAACCTTTCATACGTTGCATTGGAACATCGGAAATAACGAGTCTACGTGCCTGACGAGAATAAAGGCAGATTTCTTCGAGTCGTTTTTCGATCGTTTGACGCGGTATAGCGTGCGCTTTCGTCTAGACGCTCGCGAGTTGCCGTTCCATGAATCGATTCCGGACGCTGCCGCATGGATTTCTTCACAGCGTGGCATGCCCCGGCCGATGCCGGTTCCGCCGTCCGCGCGCGAACCATTCTATTCCACTTGGTACAGTTATCATCACGCCATCACGGCCGACAGCGTTTTGCAAGAGGCGGTGCAGGCGAAGAAGCTGGGTATGAATGCCATTCTTGTGGATGACGGATGGGATGCCCGCCCCAATATCGGGAAGGTTCCCTCGAAGACGGGAGTTCCCTATGCCTATTGCGGCGATTGGAAAGCCGACAAAAAGAAATTTCCAAACATGGCGAAACATATTGCCGAAGTTCAGAAGCAGGATGTGCGCTATGTTCTTTGGTATGCGCTTCCGTTCATGGGGCGGTGCAATATCGAATGGGACGCATGGAAGGACAAGGTACTGACGACGCGATTCGAAGATGACGTCGGTATTCTCGATCCGCGTTTCCCTGAGGTTCGCGAGAAGCTAATTCGAATCTTCGAAAATGCCGTTCGTAAATGGAATCTCGATGGGTTTAAAATCGATTTTGTCGATTCGTTCATTCTGGGAGAAAAGGATCCGATGGATCCGAAGAATCCGGGCGGTCGTGATCTGTTGTCCGTTCCGGAGGCGGTTTGCCGGCTATTGACGGACATCTCGACGCGCATTTCGAAGATCAAGCCAGAGTTGTTGATCGAGTTCCGGCAGATGTACATAGGTCCTCGCATTCGGAGTTTCGGCAATATGCTCCGTGCCGGCGATTGTCCGTTTTCCTATTTGACGAATCGCTTTCGGACGGTTGATTTGCGCCTGACTTCGGGCGAGACGGCCGTTCATTCGGATATGCTCCAATGGGAGCAGGGATGTACGGCGGAGATGGCGGCCTTGCAGCTTTTGAACGTGTTGTTTTCTGTTCCGCAAATTTCGATGCGGTTGGCGGAACTGCCGTCGGCGCATTTGAAAATGCTGAAGTTTTGGCTGACCTTTTGGCGGAATCATCGCGACACGCTTTTGTCGGGAACATTTGTTCCAACGCAACCGGAGCACCTGTATCCGCTCGTGTCCGCGCACGGAAAAAAGGAGACGGTGGTTGCGGTATATGCGCCCAATCTGCTGGTTGACATTCCGCTTGAAAAAGGAAAAAAGGCGTACATTGTCAATGCATCCGGAGCCGACAGGTTGCCGATCCGGTTCTCTGCAAAACCATCGTCCATGCGGGCGTTCACATGTACGGGCCGGAAGTTCGCTTTGAAGCAAGCCATTCCGGAGGCGGGACTCGGCATGTGCGAGGTTCCTCCGTCGGGCTTATTGGTGGTGCAGGGATGAGTGTGCCATCGATTCGAACCTATTGTGCGGCGGACTTGCCGGAGATCGCCGCAATTTGGAATGAAGTCGTGTCATCCGGCAACGCCTTTCCGCAAGAAGAGCCGCTAACGGTTGCAGAAGCGGAGCGGTTCTTTGCCGCGCAGAGCCGCACCTCGGTGGCATGTCTTGACGGACATGTTGCCGGTGTTGCGATTTTGCATCCCAACAATGTCGGGCGGTGCGGCCACATTGCCAATGCCAGTTATGCCGTGTCAAGCCGTTTCCGGGGGCGGGGCATAGGGGAGGCCTTGGTCCGCGACTGTCTGCAGAATGGGCATTCGTACGGCTTTCGTGTTTTGCAGTTCAATGCCGTCGTATCGACGAATACGGCGGCCATCAGACTGTATGAAAAACTGGGATTCGTACGGCTCGGAACGATTCCCGGAGGCTTTCGGGACAAAAACGGCGACTATCTAGACATATATCCGTATTATCACTTGCTCTAACCCGGAAAACGTCAATCGGATAAAAAGAAGATTCCCCGCGTCCGATGGTATCGGGCACGGGGTTTCTAATGGGCATACGATCCTGCAATGGGATGGCCACCCACGGAATAAAGGGGAAGCGATTATTCTTCGGGCTTTGTCTTGGGGAGGGCGAATCCGCGATCGCCTTCCTTCCACTGACCGCGTTTCTTGAGGAGGTCAACGCGCTCGTGACGCTTGAGGACATTGCGACGAACAGTAATCTGGCTGGTGCCCTTGAGAGATGTATGGAGGCTCATGTGAATAGACCCTTCTTCTGAAAAGTAAAACAGACGTTGAAAACGGCAAAAAGACTAGCAGAATCGGGAAATGGAGTCAAGCGAAAACCGTGAATGATTTTGCGGCGAAAGGCGCACGCAGTTTGCGAAAGTTGCAGAATGTTATGGCGCACCTCCGGACGGGTGCTTCAAGGGGGTAGCCACCCGGCGCGTCGACTCCGGGAACGGGCACGGGGATAGGCCAACAGGATATGTGCGGCGATGACTCCCCCCCTCTCCGTCAAAAAAAGCCCTGGTGTCGGATGCGATTGCAAAATGAGGGAAGTTTTGCTAGTGTCCCGCACGTTGCCGCGCATATACGGCAATGCTGGCAGGCATTCTCCCCGTTCTCGGCCGGACGTTTTATCGGCCTCACCCACGGATGCATCCGTATCTTGCCAGTTCCGTGAAAAAACTCACGTCTACGATTCTTTCGTTTTCGCTACTGACCGTCATGGCCGGAGCGGCCGTTGCTCCAGCACTCGGCATCATTGGAGAACATTTTTCCGATGCCTCCCCGCTTGCGGTCAAATTCGTTGTTGGATTGCCGCCCCTATTCATCGTTCTGGTCAACCTGTTCTTCGACCGCATCTGCCGTCTGGCGGGGACGCGGACAATCGCCCTCACGGGTGTCTTGCTCTACGTCGCTTCCGGGGCGGGCGCGTTCTTCGTCGATTCGCTTCCGGTTTTGCTTGTCCTTCGGGCGTTGTTGGGTATTGCGGTCGGTCTCGTGATGCCGTTGAGTGTCGGGCTTTTGGCTTATTATTATCCGCCGGAGGAGATGTCGAGACTCATGGGACTCTCTGCCGCGATGAATCAGGCGGGCGGCGTAATTGCAACGCTGTTGGCCGGCTTTCTCGCCGCTGTCAGTTGGAATTTCGCGTTTCTCGTGTATTTGCTCGGATTGGCGGTTGCGGTCATGGTCGCGTTGTGGCTTCCAAATGAACGGATCGGCGTTGAATCAGACGCATCGCCTTTTGCAGGGAGAATCGCTTTGTTTCGGCGATTTCATCCGAGTGTTGTCGGCATGTTCCTTTGCACGGTTGCATTCTTTGCGTTCGTCAGCAATTTTGCTCTGGCGGCCCGTAGCAACTTCTCGATGCGAGCCATCACGCTTGTCATGGTCGGCGTCGATATCGTGGCGGCGTTTGCCGGCTTCTTCTTCGGTCGAATCTTCCGTTGGTCGCCGCGATCGGTCAAATATGTTCCTCCGGCGTTTTTCCTCTTGGGCTTTGCGATCCTTTCCTTTGGTGTGGGAAGGGGTGGTATGGTTGCTGCCGGAGCGTTGCTTGGCTTTGCCAACGGAATTGGCGTTCCGTACTTGAATACCATCGCAAGCCTGAAGGGCGGAGCTAGGAGCGTAACGACGGTTTTGCCCCTGCTGTCGGCAGCGCTCTTTCTGGGACAGTTTGTCTGCGCCCCCCTCGTTGAAGCAATTTCGGGGATGCTTCCCGTTCCGGCGAAATGCGCCGTCTGGGTTGCTGCGGTATTTGTCTCGTTCGCATACCTCGTGCAGACCTTTGCCACGCGAAAGTCTCAAGTTGTCTTTGCACGGAACGCAGAAGATTCGAATTCTCCGCTCCATAAAGAATAGATCCCCACGCAGCGACGCAGGAGGTCGTTTTTTGGGTGGGTGTTTTCTGTAGACATTCTCATTGGCACATGGTTCTTGCAGCCAAAGAGTCAAGTGTCAATCGGACGTAAGTCGGTGCGGAGTCTTTCGGACAGGCGGCGGCACGCAGGCGCAGGAACGCATTTTCGCGGCGCATCGAAGAGGCGGCGCCGAATTTTGTTGCGAGCGGGCGGAACTATCGAAAAGCCGGGCACGACGGATATCAATCGTGGATGTAGATACGGGACGTTGAGAGCGATCCGTCGTTGTGTGCAAGCGTAAAGAATCGCCAACCGTACTGTTCGTAGAAAGACGTGTGGTCAGTCAGCAAGTAGACGGGTGAAATTCCCTTGCTGCGGAGGGTTTCAACGGCGGTCCGGAGAAGTGTTCCGGCGATTCCGCGTCAACGGTATTCGGGCTCGGTAAAGACGGCGCAGATGTTGGGAGTGAGATCCTTGCGGTCATGAAAATCGTTTTCGATGACGCCGAGACCGGCGACGATTTTTGTGCCGTCCAGGCAGAGAAACCAGCCGTATTCCGTTTTACCGGAAAGGTAGCAGGACATACATTCGAGGTAGGCTTCGGCTGGGACGTTCCACTTTTCGTGAAACCATTGAGCGGCATCGTTGAGAAGTTCCGGTTTATCCCGGAGTGTCAAAAAGGAAAGGGGATTTGACATTGCGTTGTCACCGGAGAGAAGGGTCGAGACGGTCGCGGAGAGCGTCGCCGAAGCGGTTTGCGCAGAGGATGAGACCGAAGACAGCGAGCGTGACGAAAAAGCCTTCCCACCAGATACCTTGCCAGAGACGGATTCGGGCATTATTGAGCATGACGCCCCAAGACGGTTCGTCTTGCGCGCCGAGGCCGAGGAAAGAGAGGAATACCTCGGTGGAAACGGCGGCGGGGAAGCGAAGCGAGAACTGGATAATCACCAGATGCATCACATTGGGCAGGATATGTCGGAAAAGGATTCGGGGCGTGGAATAGCCGAGGACTTTAGCGGAAAGGACATAGCCGCGGTTGGCGTGTTTGAGGGTTTCGGAGCGGATCGTCCGGTAGACGCCGACCCAAGTCGTGCAACCGATTCCGAGATAGACGCCGAAGAGCCCCTTTCCGGCGATCAGGGAGATTGCGAGGATCAGCAAAACGGAGGGAACGGCAGCGACGGTTGCCGCCAAGCCGGTGCAGATCGCATCGACCTTTCCCCGAAAATACCCGGCGGCGAGACCGAGAAGGGCACCGAACGGAACGGCGATCAGAGAAGAAATGACGCCGACATGGAATGCGATTCGGGAACCTTGGAGGAGGCGGCGAAAGACATCGCGACCGAGGTTATCGGAACCGAGCAGGAAAAAATGCTCCGAACCGTCCCGTGCGACGGCACGGGTAAGCGGGGGGCGGTATCGGAGGTCGAGGTTGACTTGGTTGTAGCCCGGCACCCGGTTGTTCCACTTTCCGTTCAGGCAAGCGAATTCCGCAAAAACAGCCGCAAGGAAGTAGATGCAGAGCATGACGACCGTCCATTTCGGAAAGTGGCGGCGGCAGGTGGCGTCATTGGCTTGTTTGAGGGAGCGGGAGAACATCAGAGTTGATCAAACAGGTCCATGATGTTCATAAAGGCGTCGTTTTTCTTTTTCAGGCCGTTTGGGCAGAAATCGATCAGATCGACAAGAATCTGGAGAGCCTCGTCGAGGACAATATCGGATTTGCGCAATTTTTCCTCGTCATGTTTTTTGCGTTGCTCGGCGTTTTTTCCGAGGGAATCCCTGCCATAGGCGTCTTCTTCGAGGAAAGCGTCTTCATCGGAATCATCCTCGCCGAAGGTGCATTTGCGCACCTCCTCGGCCAGCGCATCGTTTTCGAGCGCCTCTTGGAATCGTTTTTGATAGTCGAGCGACTTCACGTTATTCGTCAAGGAGGTATGGTAACGATCGATCAATCGGATCCGTGCCTGCCAGGCGGTATTTGTGGACGTGCGTTCGATCGAGCGTTCTTTGAGTTCAGGGATGACGGAGCCATAGGTTCCGGCCGTCTGATAGCGTGCGGGATTGATCCATTTGCGGGGAAGGGCGCCGGGGAGTTTATCCTCGCCGAGATCGGGGTATGCTTCGAGAATGGACGGCAAATGGATATCGGTAGGGACGCCCTTGATTTGGGTAGAAGAGCCGTTGATTCGGAAGAAGAGAGCGGTCGTTGCCTTCAGTTCGCCGAACTTGTCGAGCGGCACCATCGTCTGGACAGAGCCTTTTCCGTGCGTGCTGTAGTCGCCGACGATGATTGCGCGATTGTAATCCATCAGGGCCGCGGCAACGATTTCCGAGGCGGAAGCGGAGAGGCGGTTCACAAGGACGACGACGGGCTTTTCGAATGCGATGGAAGAATCGTTGTCGGGGAGATTGATCAGCCGGCCGAACTGTTGCACGACGACAACGGGGCCGCGGCGGATAAAGAGTCCGGTCAGCTTAATGGCTTCGGGGAGGGAGCCGCCACCGTTGTTGCGCAAATCGAGGATAAGACCTTCGACGCTGGCTTCATTGAGTTTGGCGATTTCGGTTGCGACATCGGCGGCGGCGCTTCGTTGCGTCGAGCCGTTGTCGGCCATGGAAGCGTAGAATGCAGGCAGTTTGATGTAGCCGAGGGTACGGCTTGTTCCGCGGGCGTCGGTGACGGTTTCGATTTTGGAGGAAGCGGCTTGCTCCTCCATTTTGATTTCTTCGCGCACGAGGGTCACGACTTTTTCGCTATCGGGCTTAGCCGTCGGGATGACGCGGAGGCGCACGGTCGTTCCGGTAGGGCCTCGAATGAGTCGCACCGCCTTATAGAGGGGCCAGTGCCGGATATCGACGAATTCTTCATCACCTTGAGCAACAGCGACGATCCGATCGCCCGGTTCGAGCCGATTGGGCGACGTATCGCGATCGGCCGGGGAGCCGGGGACGATTTCCATGATTTTGGCGGTACCGCCGTCGGACTGGAGTTGCGCACCGATTCCCTGCAACGAGAGTTGCATATCGATTTGAAAATCTTCTGCAAGGGCGGGGGAAAGGTAATCGGAGTGAGGATCGTAGGCGGAAACCGCGGCGGAGAGAAACTTGGCGAACCACATTTCCTGATCGGCGTCGCGCAGATAGGAGAGCAGGTGTTCGTTGTTTTCGCGGATTTGGCTACGGGCGGTTTCGACGGCTTCATCAACCGTCCGGACTGCGTTGGTCAGGGCGGTAAAGGCGGCAGCCTGCAGGGCGACGGCATTGGTGGATCCGTTGGCTTTGGCGATTGCCTTTTCGTAGCGATTCGAGGCGTTTTGGTTTGCGATTTGGCACGCGATACGGGCGTCCAGGAGGATATTCCGGATTCGTCCCTCCCAGACGGCGTCCTGTTCGGCACGGTTTGCCGGGCGCGGGAGTTTATCTCGGCGGAAAACGTACGTCTCGTCGGTTGCCTCGTCCCATTTGTTGCTCAAGATGGAATTGACGAATGCGCAACGTTCGGCAGTTCGCAAGACATAGCGCTGAAAGAGTTGCTGTCCGAATTCGACATTTCCGGCGGCGATTTGCGAAAGATAATTGAGGCGTTGCGGCTCGAATTCCTTTTCGTCCTCTTGCGTAAAGAAGATATGGCCGGGATCGAATGCGTTGAAGTAGTTGGTCCATGCGGCCGGAGAGAGCGTATCGTCGAAGCGTCTGTGCGTGACGTGCAATTCCGGCATGTAGCGCGAAACGAGTTGGGCGATTTCCTTGGCGTCTTCGAGCGGTGCGGCCTCGGGGAGATCGAAATCGTATTCCGATTCGCCGGGTTTGAGTCCGTCCTCGGCCCGTGCGTTTTGCACGGAGAAGCCGATCTGCCATGCAAGCGCGAGCAGGAGGGCCAGCTTCGAGCGGGAAAGAAAAACGTTGGCGTTGTTCATGATTGAGAAAGGTACGGCGTTTAACGGGAAACGCACGACTCCGTTTTTTTGGGGGGAGGGGGCAACGGGCGGGCAGAAGCGTTCCGGCGCGGGCGGTTATTTCCCAGCTGCCGTTCGAGAGGGGCTTTTCCGGGCCTTGCGGGCGAAGACGCGCGGTTTCGGCGGTTGAATCCGGAACCGTTGCATCAGATCGGCGGCATTCGGGATTTTTTCGCGATATTGGTAGATCATGCGATCGAGTGCCGCGATTTGCTTTTCGGAGAGCGTTCCGTTTTTCCGGAATTGTCCGTCGACGGATTCGAAGAATTCGCGATCGCTGAAAACGCGTTTTCCGCTGCGTTTCGGTTCATTCCATTCCGTGATTCCCTTCAGGGCATCGAGAACCATCCGGATATGGTCGACATCCACTGCAACAGGTTCCTCGTATGCGATACCGAGGTCAGAACAGAGCTCCGGGGAGAATCCGGGGATTCTGGCGCGTGCATTGAGGAAGATTTTTCGGAGATAGAAGAGCTGTTTGTCGCTCAAGCGGCGGCCATTGTGCAGTTGATTGGCGAGGGATTGGAAGAAATTCGCATCGCGTTCTTCGACGCTGGCGCTCTCCAGAATATCGACGATTCGGACGGATGTCGGATCCGGCGCCTCTGTTTGGTTCGGGGCGGCCAATTCCTGGAAACCGGTCTCGCGTGCGATTGTTTCGGCATCGGGGATTTGATTCCGGTAGCGAAGCATCATTCGAACGAGCGTTCCGAGCTGGTTGGTCGAGATCGGCTTTACCGGAGCGGAAGTCGGATCGAAGACAAGCCGTTGGGATGGAGGCGTTGCGGAATCGGGTTGACCGGCGGTCCGACTTTGCGCGCGGCGTTCCTTTGCGGTCGTGCGTGCGAAACCCTGGAAATCGTTTGCGATATCCTGTGCGAACGAGAAATCGGAGAAGGTCCGTTTTCCGACGGTCCGGGGCTGATTCCATGTTTGAACGGCGCACAGGGCGGTGAGAACCTTGCGAACGGCTTCGGGATCGGCAGGAGCCGGTTTGGCGGCCTCGAGCCATCCGAGAAGGCGTTTGTAGAAATCGGCCAGCATGGATTGCCACTCGATGTTCCGATCGGGATTTTCGACGTCATCGAGTTTCTTTTCCATGGCGGCGGTAAAGCCGACATCGAACAATTCCGGGAAATTGGGAACGAGGTAGTCGTTCAAGGCGAGACCGATTTCGGTTGCGCGGAGGGAACGGTCTTTCGTTTCGACATAATTCCGTTCTTTGATGGTACGGATGATGGACGCGTAGGTCGAAGGCCGTCCGATTCCGCGTGCTTCGAGTTCCTTCACGAGAGAGGCTTCGCTAAAGCGCTTTGGCGGTTTGGTTTCCTTTTTATCGGGAAGCACCTCGAGGGCCTTGAGTTTCCCGTTGATTTCGAGAGCGGGAATTTCCTTTTGAAGATCGTCCGTTTCCTCTTTTCCTTCTGCGGTTTGCCGGGGCGTATCGTCATCCTCGTCTTTGAGGGCGATGATTTTATAGCCCGGGAACTTCAGCGCGGACGTGGAAGCGGTCAGCTCGGCGGTCGACGGAGCGGCTCCGGGGGCGGAGTCGGAGGCGAGGACGGTAATGGTCCGCCGGTCGTAGACGGCGGAGGGCATTTGCGATTCGAGGAAGTTCCGGTGGATCAGGCCGTAGAGTTTTGCGGCGAAGCGGATATTGTCTTCGGAGAGACCCGTATCGGCGGCTCTGAGTTTATCCAGAACGACGGTTTCGGTTATTTCGGGATCGGTCGGGCGAATCGCCTCGTGTGCGGCCTGCGCGTCTTCCTTGTTCGTGTAGTTGCGCGGATTGGAATATTGCGGTCCGAACGTCCGGACGATGTAGTTTTTGGCGAGCGCGATTGCGTCGGCGGAAAGCGCGATCGAGTCGGTACGCATATAGGTGACAAGACCGGCCTCATAGAGTTTTTGAGCGAGCCGCATCGTATTTTCCGGCGAAAGTCGAAGCTGGTTGTTGGCGGCCTGCTGGAGCGTCGACGTTTTGAAAGGCGGGTATGGGTTTTTCTTTTCCGGAGCGGACTTGTCGTCTGTCACGGAATAGACGGCGGAGCGGAGGAAGGATTCGGTTTTCGCGGCGGTCTCTGCGTCATTGATATCGGCCTTTTGGCGGTCGATTTTTTTCAGTTGAAGGACAAACGGCGTTGCCGTTCCGTCTTCGCGCCGAACCTTGACATGGAATTCCCAGTAGGGGTGTGAAACGAAGCTGTTGATTTCGCGATCGCGTTCGCAAATGATGCGGAGAGCGACGCTTTGGACGCGTCCGGCGCTCAAGTTATTGTCTTTGCTGCGCAAACCGGCGCGGCGAAGGGTCGGGGAGATTTTGAAACCGACGAGACGATCGATCAGTCGGCGTGCCTGTTGTGCATCGACGCGGTTTCGATTGATTTCGTGGGGATTCTGCAACGCCTTCAGGACGGCGGTACGGGTAATTTCGTTGTACTCGATCCGATGGAACGGCTTTTGGAGTTTTGCCTTTTTCAGGGCGGCGTTCAGCACCTCATAGAGATGCCATGCGATGGCTTCTCCTTCGCGGTCCGGATCGCTTGCGAGCAGGATTTCATCGGCGGACCGTGCAAGGCGGACGAGATCGTCGACCACCTTATCCTTTCCTTCGGAGATAATGTATTGCGGTTCGAAGCTCCGGTTGTCATCGGAGATTGTGATTCCGAGGGAATGTTCGGGAAGATCGCGTATATGACCGACGGAGGCCTTCACGACATAGTCGGGGCCGAGGATATTGCCAACGGTATGTGCTTTTGCGGGGGATTCGACGATAAACAGTTTAGACATATGAGGCAATCAGTATACGACTAAATAATGTTATGGAAAAGAAACGGAACAGGGGCATTGGTTTCGCGGACCGGTTTTCGGCCGGGAGGCGCCTGTTTTTCGATGTGGGAAAAGGAGTAACACAAGAAAAATGCGGATGCAAGAAATAACCGCACTCGGCTACGTATGAAAAAATCTTGAATTCTGTTTCCGGGAGCGGAAAATCGAGAAAAGTTCCGCCTGTGCGCGTGCGTCTCGCGTGCAAGTGTTTGCGCGCATAGGCATGTGTGAAAAGGGGGATGGACAGACGGCGTTTCACTCGAAGGGGTAGCGGAGATTCCATTGGCGGCGGAGATCATCCATAAGGCCCATGCGCCGCATTGTTTCGGCATGCGGATTTTCGGGGCATTCCATAATTCCTTTACGGAGGGCATTCTGCACGGAGAGGAGTTCGTATTCGTAGCCGGTGATTTGAACCGGCGGGGAATAGGAGGCGAGTTCCCGGTTTTGTCGGTCGAAGAGCTTCATGCCCCGGAAATTCGGGATGTACTCGAGAACGGCGCGTCCGTTGGTGCAGGCGATACGTCCGGTGCCGTCGGTTGCACCGGCGATGGAGGCGTAGAGGATCGCCATCCGGCCGTCCGGATCGGCGAGCGTGATGCTATCGGTCCGATCGACGCCCGTATCGGTTTTCGTACACGAGGAAGCGACGAGTTCGAGTCGGTTTCCGAAGAAGAGTTCTGCGAAGACGAGTGCGTAGATTCCGATATCCAGGAGAGCGCCGCCCGCGAGTTTCGGATCGGCGATGCGAGGGATCTGTTCCATTGGAGCGCCCAAGTTGGCGGTCAGCAGGACAGGGGAGCCGATGATTCCGGAGTCGAGCGTCTGCCGGATTGTCCGGACGAACGGCAGAAAACGGGTCCACATCGCTTCTGCGACAAAGCATCCGAGATCGGCGGCGCGGCGGAAAATCGCTTCCGCCTGTCGGCGGTTGACGGTAAAGGGTTTTTCGCAAAGGATGTTTTTACGGAAGTCGAGGCAGAGCATCATATTGGAGAAATGCTCCGAGTGAGGGGTAGCGATATACACCAGATCGACATTTGGATCGGCTGCGAGTTCCCTGTAGGAACCGTATGCGGAGCGGGCGCCCCATTTGGCCGCGAATGCCGTTGCGCGGTCGATGGAACGGGAAGCGACGGCAGAGAGAACGAAGAAAGGCATCTCCTGTACGGTTTTAGCCATGACGGACGCGATATTGCCGCAGCCGAGAATTCCGATTCGTGTCATTTTATTCCGTTAGAAAGAGGGATAATAAGGGGGGCGTCAGGAGCGGGGGCGGGCGTAGAGGTTATCCGGCGTACGGCGGAGCAGGCACTTCATTTCGAGTGCGATCAGCAAGGATGGGATGTTTCCGGGGGGGATGCCGGATTTGCGTTGGAGTTCGTCGGCGGAGAGCGGGGAGGCGTTTTGGAAGCAAGCGAGCAGTTTTTGTTCGTTTGGCGTCAGATTGTCCGGCATTGTCGGCGGAGACGGTTGGGCAAGCGGGGGGAGGGTTGCGGGGGTATTTCCGAAAGACGGGAGGGAGGAGAGTTCCTCCAGAACGTCTTCGGGGCAATCGATGAGGCGTGCGCCGTTTTTGATGAGTTTGAGGCATCCGAGGG
>JAEDLN010000009.1 GCA_016295275.1 Kiritimatiellia bacterium | reverse complement strand
ATGGCGGTAGGGCGCGATGTCCCCATCGCGCCGCACGGGTAATGCGCGTGGGTAAATGGCGGCGCGAATTAAGCGGGTGTAACGGAGGCGGGTGTAACAACGGGGCACGGGATGCCAAGCCGCGCACCGCGCCGATGGCGCGGCGGCGCGAGCCGGGAGGCCCGGCGGCCAAGCATCGCGCCCTACCGCAACGGGACTGCACCACGGGGCACGAGTGGGGCGCACGACGAGGGGCGCACCGCCAAGTTGCACGAGGGGTGCGCACGGCAACGGGGGGGATGCCAAGCCGCACGAGTGGTGCGCACGACGGGGGCGGCAACGGGGGCGGGTGGCGAAGAGGGGCGCAAAAACGGAGGATCGGTTTGTCGGAAAATGAATTGTTGAAAAGGGGGGCAAAATATTCTACAATGGGGAAAAAGCGAGTTCACTTGATCGATTGCATTTCCGAAGGGAGAGGAATTGAGAATGAATACGGGATAGGATACAGATCGTTTTTTCCGGGTCCTTTGCGGATGGCTTTTTCCGACTTTTGGCAACGTCACTTTTCTGCTTGCTTTCCGGGATTGGTTTTTCTATAATTATCGTCACATTTTTCATAAGGAGAACCTATCTATGTCCAGAATTTGTGCTATTTGCGGCAAGAAGCCTCTCACCGGCAATCGTATTGTTCGCCATGGTTTGGCGAAGTACAAGGGTGGTATCGGTTTGCATACCACGGCTGTCACGCCTCGTCTTTTCACCCCGAACCTTCATCGCGTCCGTGCCGTCGTCGATGGAAAGTCTTGCACGATTTACGCTTGCGCCGCCTGCATCAAGGCCGGTCGTGTTGCGAAGCCCTCTCGTGCGAAGACTGCCAAAGCCGCCGAATAGTCTTCGGTCGGGCATCGGTGGATGCTGTCGGTTCGATTTTGATAATCGTCTTTCCGGACGTATGCAAGCGGAGTATAATTCCGCTCAGAATTGAGAGATTCTCCACATGAACGACGAATCGAACTACGACCTTATCCATGCTCCGTCTGATATGGGCGGGTCCCAGGAGCTAGACGCTTCCGAGATACCGGCGACCGATATTGTTTTCAAGTGCCCGCATTGCGGAAAGTCCCACTCCATCGATCCACGTGGAGCGGGACTTCCCATTCGTTGTACGCAGTGTCAGGAGTTGATTTCGGTTCCCGTTCCGGAAGGGATGGAATTGGATGATTTGGACGCTCCGCCGGAGGATTTGGCGGCTCAGTTGCTTCATACGCGACAGATGCTCGCAAAGTCGAATGCGCGTTTGGAGGCACTGGAAGCGGAAGTTGTGGCGTTGCGGGCATTTCGCAATGAAGCAAAGCGGTTGATGGCGGAAAATGCCGAATCGGCCCGAATCCTGGAGAAGATGTTTCAGGTCGGTTTTGCTTCTCTCGATTCGGTTGCGCACAACTTCAAGAAAGTGGAAGAGGTCGTCGGCACGATTGTCGAGTCCACTTTCAAAGAAATCGATGAATAATGGCATTCTGCTCTCCGCATGACGGAATCGCGGGAAATGGAATCCACGTCGGAATCGAAAACGTCTTGGCGGGAGCGGAGTTCTTGCTTTTGCCGGACGCTAGGGCGGATTGTTTCGCAATGGTTACGCGATGGGCGTGACATTCCGTTTGGCTCTCAAGTTCTTTTGGTTCTTCTTGCGCTTCTCTTTTTGGGAATCGTTTTATGGACGGGTCAGGCGGGAACGGATTCGTCGCATGCGGATTCGATCGGATTGGAGAGTGTGGCTTCGCCAGCCGTTCTCCATCCATAAAGTCGGATCGGTATGAGCGTGTCGGCGTATGGCGTCGGCGACTCGATGCGTGCCATACGGAAACCGAACGGGGGAAAACTTGATTTTCGCTTTTGCGGTTTAGCGGAAATCGGCCCACGACGGGTCGATATCGAGATCGAAGGAAGCGGGGGAGAGAATACCGCTTCCCATGCCGGCGAGACCGGCGATCATGGCGGCATTGTCTCCGCAGTGTTTGGGAAGGGCAAGGAGGAGTTGGACCCCGCGTTTGGCGCAGGATTGCGCAAGGAGCGCACGGAGTCGGCTATTGAGAGAGACGCCGCCGCCGACAGCGAGATATTTCTCGTTGCGGAGCGCCTTTTCGACGCGTCTGACGATGGCACCGACAACGGCCTCCTGATAGTCGGAGACGAGCTGTGCAATTTCGTCATCGCTCTTCGGGGGATTGGCTTGAACGACGCGGAGAAGTGCGGTTTTAAGTCCGCTGAAGCTCAGGCAGAGATCCGGACGAAGTCCTCCGGTTTCGGTGTGTTCGCCGATTCTGCCTTCGGGGAAAACGCCTTGATGCGGGGTTTTCGTTTTTGCGAGTTTATCGATGATCGGTCCGCCGGGATAGCCGAGACCGAGCAGCTTGGCGGCCTTGTCGAGCGCTTCTCCGGCGGCATCGTCGACGGTCCGTCCGATGAGGGTGATTTTTCCGGGGGCCGGCATTCGGTAGAGGCTGGTATGGCCACCGGAGACGGCCAGGCCCAGACGCGGATAGGCTGTCGTCGGATCCGGCGCATCGGGATGGAGAAAGACGGAATGGAGATGTGCCTCCATGTGGTTGATAGCACGCAGCGGTTTTCCAGTTTGCAGGGCGAGACCCTTTGCGAAGGACCAACCGACGAGCAGGGAGGAGGCGAGACCGGGGCCGCGCGTTGCGGCGATTTCATCGATTTGGTTCCATGCGAGACCCGATTCTTGCACGGCGCGTTCCACGATATCGGGAAGGAGCCGGATATGGCAACGGGATGCGATTTCCGGGACGACGCCGCCGAACGGGCGGTGTTGCGGCTGGGTATGGACAACGCAGGAAAGGACCTCGCGCCCATCTCTGACGATGGCTGCGGACGTTTCGTCGCAAGAAGTTTCGATACCAAGAACGATCATAGAATAATTACCTCGTTGCAGAAAGAGTGGGCGGCTACAAGTCGGAAAGCGGCGCGGCGGGTGTTTTTGCCGGGTCGGTTTTCTTCAGAAATTGGCAGGCGGCGTCGAGTTGCAGATCTGGGCGCAAATCCGGGATGGTTGCAGGGAGTTTGAACGGGGAGTGTTCGGGGAGAGAAGGCTGTGCCGAAAGGATATTTTGGCAGGCGGGTGTTTTCTCCGGGGCTTGTTCGATGACATAGTCGGGCGTGATGCCATCGCAAACGAGGCTGTCCTGCGGAGTGCTCCAATAACCGACCGTAAGGCGTGCGGTGTACGATTGGCGGGATGGAATTGCGAAGTAACCTTGGATCGAGGTTTTTCCGAAGGTTTTTGTTCCGAAGAGAGAGGCGCGGTTGTTTTCGTGCAAGGCGGCGGCGAGCAGTTCGGCGGCACTGGCGGTTTGCGAATCGATCAGCAGAGCGAGGCGGAGTTCCGGGTAGCCATCGGGCGATTTTGCGAGAATGCGTTTTTGTTTGTTCCGTTTCCGAACCCATGCGATAGTCGTATCCTGCGGCAAGAACAAGTCGGCGACTTCGATAGCAAAGGAGATGTCGCCTCCGCTGTTATTCCGCAGGTCGAGAATCAGCGCATCGAGCGGGTGTTGCCGGAGCAAGGCAAGAGCGTCTTTGCATTCATTGGCGGTTTGGAGGGTGAAAGACGAGAGTCGCACGTATCCGATGGCGGTCCCGGGGAGGATTTGCGCGCCTCTGACGGAGGGAAGCCGATAGGGGGCGGGTACGAGCGTAACGTTGCGAGGGGCGGCGTTCGGCGATTGGACGACCAGTTCGGCCGGTTTTTCGCATTGCCGGCTCAGGTTTTGCAGATATGGCTGAAATGCGGCGCCGCCCAGCTCCTCGCATGAGATGCCATTCGCGCTCCGGATGAGATCGGCGTAGCGGATTCCGGCGTTTCCGGCAGGAGAATTTTCCACGACATATTCGACGAAAATACCATCTTTCCGAGCCATTCCCTGAATACCGAAACCGATGGCTTTTCCGGCAATGCTTCCCGCTTCTTGCTCGGCTTCCTGCGGCGTCAAGAGTGCGCTATACCGATCGAGATTTCCGAAAATGCCTTTGAGGATCAATTCGGAAATGTCCTCGTTTTGATTTTCCGGGAGAAAGGTCTTTGCGGCAAATGAAATAGCCGATAACAAATCCGGATCGAGACTGTTGTCGGGGGCGGGCGTTTCCGCGAAGGCGGAGAAGATCGCGAGCGACGCCAGGAGCAGAGAGCATTTTTTGAAAAAGGCATGCATGATCGGGACTGCCGGAAATAGCGGTTTGGAGGGTGCCGGACAATTGCAGAGGATTCAGGCAATTCCGAACGAATGTTCCATGCAACAGGGGTCAAATTGGAAAAGGGACGGAAGAGAAGGCGGAAAATCGCATGAGGCGGAAGCCTGTTTGCCGCACCGGGAAACGGCGAAGCGGCCGGAAAACAGCAATGCCGGATGGAAGAAAACGGCACGTTTCGCACACGGGGAAAAGCCTATCATAAACCATTCCTTTTCGCACGATTTGTCGGCTTTGGATTTCAAAAGGGGGATTTGTTTTCGAGGAACCGGATGATAGACTCGCTGATGATGAAATGCGGCTTTTCGCTCCTTTCCGTTGCGGCGATTGTTCTTTTGGCGGGCGTCGTTCGGGCGTCACCGGTCCGGAACGGGTTTTCCGTATTCCGGCTTCGACTTGGAAAGCACTGCCACGCGGGCACCGGCTTTTCCCGCGACTCCCCGCCGGATTGGGAGAAACGATTTCCCTTTGCGTATTTCCGGTTGCGGGATGCAACGAATATCCGGATGAATCCGGCATTGTCTTTTTGGATTGCGATACCCGGCGATCCGGTATGGGATAATGCGGAAGCCTTAAACCAGTTTTTCCGGATGAAACAGGAAGCACCTGCATTTCCGAGAGAGTGCGCAAGGGCAATCGGGCGCAAATCGCGCTGCGGTTTAATCGGTTGGCTTTTTGCTGCCAATGCGAATGGTGTACAACGCCTCGATTTCAGCCATCCGTTTTCCCGAGCCGTCACAGCGCGGGCAGGTCCCCGTCACGATTCTCTCTTTATTCCCCGTGACAACCTTTTCAATGGGGATTTTACCGCTTCCGTCGCAGAGACCGCATGAAATCCGGACGGAACGGGGGCGAACCACCTGCAAGGCGACCCCGGCACGGAAAGCTTCCATCAGAAGTTCTTCCGATGCCGCCGGGAAGGAGGAATGAACGGGCGTTTTGGCGATTCCGGCCGAGGTAATCGCATACGTATAGGCCTGCAAGAGTTGCGAACCGTTTTGCCGGTAGGAATCCTTCAGCAAATCCATGGCGTGTTTGCGCAGTTGTTCCTCCGTAAAGGTGACGGCAACCTGTGCGAGGCTTTCCGTACCTTGCAAAAGATTGCGCTCGGCCTCTTCCTTGCTTTTTGCCGCCTCTGTCGAAGGTTGAGCCAGTTTATATCGACGGATGACGATATGATCCGGCTCGTTTGGGGGCACCGGGTGACCGGGTGCCCGGATTTGATCGACCGCTCCCTGCAATCCGCCAAACGGATTATCATAGACGGCTGGAGACACCACATGATATCCCTTGATTTTTCCATCCTCAATATCGACATCCGAAACATAGGGAGCCGTATAGGGAACTCCTCCGACAGAGGGTCTTGCGACCGGTCTCGGTTGAACAGGCGGAGATACCGGACGGGCCGGAGTTTGCGTCTTTGGACTTGGAGGCGTGTAAATGTTGCCGCCTTTTCCGGTGGCGGAGCCCTGCTGATAGATTGCTCCACTCGCCACGATGGCGACAAGAAGGAAAAGAAGAATACTGCTTTTCATGCGATGAGAATACCATGTTCCGTGCAATAGAGGCAAATCTGGTTTCCGGAGAAGAGAAGCCGAAATCCGTTCCGTATTTGCCGGCAACGCGATCGGTGAATGTGTGTGTATGGGGGCGACAAAGCAAACGTCGTTACGGCACGACGGAGGAAGGGGGCGTGCAAGCGGCGATTTTTGGAGTGCGGGACACGTATTTCTTATGATAGAGTGGACGCATGAAAAAGATGGTATGGAAAATTGTCGTTCTGTTTGCCATGACGGTTCTGCCGGTGGCGTTTGGTTCGCCTGTCGACGAGTGCCGGCAATCGGCGGCGACATTTCATCGTGCGCTTTTATCGGCGGATTTTCACGATTTGTACAGGATGCTGCCGGCATCGCATCAGCGAAAAGCGGATACGTTGGCCAAGACGGCCGCAGCGAAAATCGATGCGGAGACCTGGAAGGGCTTGCAGAATTTCCTTTATCGGGCCGGTGGTGTGATGGTCAAGCAGAATCCGTATGCTTCCGAGCGGCTGTTGAAGGATGGCGTCCTGCCCAGATCGCTGCAAAAAGACGATGCAAGGACGCTGACGGCGCTTTGGGGCGGTCGGATTGCGGCGTTTGCCAAGGCTGCGAACCAGAAAACGCTGTTGGAAAGCGGGTTGGAATCGATGTTGGACATACCGGGGCTCATGATATCCGGCGTAAGAGAGACACTGACGCCCTTGACTCCGCCGGAGGTGACGGCCCGAGCGCTCGACAACGGGCTGGTTGCGATTCGCTATTCCGATGTTCCTGGCACGGATTTCGTGTTTGAGAATGTGGAAGGGAAATGGATTCCGCGGGATTTGAACCGATGGTTTGCGCGAGAAGCGCCGGTGGCGATCGAGCATTTGCGCGGGATTCATTTGACGCCGCCGATCCAGTTTGGATTGCAGCAGTCGATTGGATTGCTGGTGCGGCAAGCGGGGCTGGCGCTTCAAGCGAAAAGCCGGAATGAATTTCTCGATGCGGTAGATGTCGGAATCGTGCCATTCCGGTTTCTTCTCAAGCAGCTGTTATAGGGGGAAAAAAGCCGTTTTTCGGCGGAGGCGGTTAGGCGTCCATTCCGAGTCGGCGACGCCAAAATGGGACGCCGCGCATTTTCTTGGAAAAGATGATAGAATCAAGATATGGATCACGAGAAAAGAATTGTCGTACTTGGTAGCACGGGATCGATCGGCGAAAATGTCCTTCGGATTGTCGAATCGTTGCCGGAGCGGTTTCGTATCGTCGGTTTGGCGGCGGGTCATCAAGCGGAGCGTGTTGTCGCGCAAGCGGCGGAGTTTGGCGTTTCGCGCATTGCGTTAGCGGATCCGGCGGCGGCGAAGAAGGCGGCCGAATCGCTTGGCAACGGCGCACGGGTCCTGTCGGGTTTGGAAGGCGTAGAAGCGCTGGCCACGATGCCGGAAGCCGATTTGGTGATTTGCTCGATGGTCGGCATGGCGGCGTTGCGGCCCGTGCTTGCGGCGATCGAGGCGGGGCACGATGTTGCATTGGCCACGAAGGAGGTGCTGGTGGCGGCGGGCGAGCTTGTTTGCAGCCGGGCGGAAGCGAAGGGGGTGAATCTTCTGCCGATCGATTCGGAGCACAGTGCGATTTTCCAGGTGCTTTGCGGGACGAAGGCGTTGCCTTGGTGCGTGCGGAACCGGAAAACGGCGAATGAGGCTCCGGAGGCGGCAGAGCCTCTTATTGAAAAGCTTTGGCTGACGGCATCGGGAGGTCCCTTTTTCTTCCATCCCGAGATCGATTTCGATACGGTGACGCCCTCGCAGGCGCTAAAGCATCCGCGTTGGCGCATGGGGCCGAAGGTTACGATCGATTCTGCGACGATGATGAACAAGGGGCTGGAGATTCTGGAAGCCCGTTGGCTTTTCAACATTCCGGCCTCTCGCATCGGCGTTTTGGTCCATCCGGAAAGCATTGTCCATTCGCTCGTCGAATTTACGGACGGCGCCCAGTTGGCACAATTGGGTTTTCCGGACATGCGGGTTCCGATTCAGTATGCCATGAGTTGGCCTTGGCGCATGGAGAACAGAACGTTGCCGACGCTTCGTCTTGCCGAGGCGGCCACGCTCCATTTTTCGGAGCCGGACATCGAGCGTTTCCCGAGTCTGCGCATTGTCCGGGAGGCGTCCTTCAAGGGAGGCGTCGCGACGTGTACGATGAATGCGGCAAACGAGATTGCCGTTGAGGCGTTTTTGGAAGAGCGGATCCGGTTCAGCGACATTTGGAGAATGGTCGGGCAGGTTGTCGAAGAGACGCCGCCGTGCTTTGGCGTTCCGGGATTGGACGCTTTGATGGAAGCTGATTCGTGGTCACGCCGTCGTGCCAAGGAGCTTGTCGGATGAGTGCAAAGCAACAGTCTACATCGGGGCGGAAACCTCGCGTCTTGTTTCTGGCGTCGCAGCCGTATTTCCAGTGGCGAGGGTCGCCGATTCGGCTTGGCTACGATATCCGCTCCTTGCGCGACAACGGGTATGCGGTCGATTTTCTGACGCTCCCCATCGGCGAGGATCGTCCGGTGGAAGGGGTCCGCATTTTACGGGTCGCGAATCTGTTTCGTGCCAAGACGATTTCCATTGGTCCTTCGCCGTTGAAGCTGGCCTTTGACGGCGTGATGTTTCTGTATGGGCTTGGGCTTGTCTTGCGCCATCGGTATGCGGTCGTCCATGGCGTTGAGGATTGCGGCATTTTAGCGTGGTTTCTCGGGCGACTGCGGCGTTCGAAGGTTGTTTTTGAAAAGCATTCGGATGCCGCGAGCTACAAGAAGAGTTTGATCATTCGCGTTTATGCGGCGGTGGAGCGGTTTGTGATGCGCCATTCGGATGCCGTCATTGGCACGGGCCCCGGTCTTGTGAAGCAAGTCGAGACGTTGCATTGCGGAACACCGGCCTTTTGCGTAAGCGACATTCCTTCGTCCCTAGTCGAGCCGGATCCGGAGGGGACGAAAGCGGCGAGAGCGAAGATGGAGAAAGCGCCCGGCGAAGTATTGGCGACGTATGTAGGATCCTTTGAGGTTTATCAAGGGATCGATTTGCTGTTTCATTCGATTCCGGCAGCGGTTGAAAAGGCGCCCGAAACCCGTTTTGTCATCATTGGCGGAACGGCGGAGCAGATCGAGAAATGGCGCGGTTGGTTGCGGGAGCGGCAGTGCGAGGATCGCGTCACGTTTCTCGGGAAGATTCCGCCGGATTCTTTGCCGTGCTATCTGTCGGCCTCCGACATTTTGCTTTCACCGCGCATCCAGGGAGTCAACACGCCGTTGAAATTGCTGGATTACCTAAAAGTTTCCCGTTCGATTGTCGCCACGGATCATCCTGCGAACCGGCTTATTTTGAGCGAGAAGACGGCACTGTTGGCGGATTTGACGCCCGAGGCGTTCGGGGCGGCGGTAGCGGAGCTGTCCCGGCATCCGGAGCGGCGTCGCGAGTTGGCCTTGCAGAGTCGCGAACTCATTGACACGCGCTACAACTTCCGGGTATTCCGGGATGGTTTGCGCGAGGTATATAAGACGGTATTGGGCGTGCATTCCGGCAAACCGCTAGCGGGCATCCTAGAGGAAGAACCGTAAGGGTTTCGGATTTTCCAGTTACGCCGTTCTCTGCGTGAACGGAATGGCGTGGCTCGGTCGGGGGAGAATTCTCGACTCGCGCCGCAGGATAATGCGTGTGCGGTTTTGCTTGCGTAATGGCTCTGCGTGAAACAAAAATTCTCCTGTACGGACGGGGTGCGAACTTATCAACACACGGCATAGCCAGTAGGTCGGTCGGGAGGCTCGACCGCCGGTCGGCAATTGAAGGAAGCCATAAAGGAACCTGGGATAAATGGTTGTGGTTTCTTTGATGAGCGAATGCTTGGGTTTCTTGCAAAGCCCGGTTTTGCGTGTTGTCATCCTAAATCGAAATCGAGTCCGGGACCATCCCTTTCCGCCAGAATCCGGAACGCTTTGTCTCTGTCGATAATTTTATACTCAGTGTCTTCGCCGGATTTGTATCCGGGAATCTCCGATTCGTCATCGAAGGCGCAGACGCTACCATCTTTGTCGATGGCAAAAACGCTGTATTCGCACTCCATCGCATAGACCAGATCCATATTGGAGACGCTATCCGCGTCGAACTCATATGCATCATCAAAACAGTCGTACAACGGAATGTCGATCAGGTTTTGCAGTTCCTCCCAAAATTCGTCTTCGTCCATCTCGCCATAGTCGATTTCGTTGCCGTCCGTCGAAAAGCTATCATGGCTGTCGTACGGCGTCGAGAAATGGACTCCGAGAATCTCGAACTCGCAACTTCCGAAAGATATGCTGTCTTTGCAGTCGTTTTCACGATAATAGAAATAGCCACTGGAGAGCGAGCACTTGTGCGTATCGGAATCGACTTCAACCGGGACGGAACCCAGGATAGGATATAGGTCTTCGTCATCGGTGATTTCAAAGTGGATTTTATTTTTATGTTTCGCAGCAAAAGCGAGGATGTCGGCGGCTTTGACTTTCTTGATTTTTTCAGGCATAGGTTACTTCCAGTACGGAATACTTTGTTTTCCGGTTGCGGTTTCGTTGATGGGCGAACGTTTTGGCTTCTATTTCATTCCAAAATCGAAATGCATTCCTTGCTCTTCGGCTTCCCGGACCCCTTCCGCGAAAACATCGAAAAACTGTTCGTTGTTTTCATCGAGCATTTTCGTAAAAAGCGACGCCTGCACAAAGTCCTGTCGCTTATTTATGATCCGGAATTTGAAGCCCACAAGCAACTTGTTGTATTCGGCGAATTTTTGTTGAGGGAGAAAATGGTCGTCTTCCATGATTGCCATAAATGTATCGCGAGTGCGCAGCCATTCGAACATTTTGCCGATTTCGACTAGCCACTTGTTTTTCTCCTGCAGGGAAAGCCTTTCGATTTCGTTCCAGGCAAGCATGACGTCCCAGATGTTCCGGCGATGGCGCGTGAAATCTCCGGTATCTATGCGGTCGTTTCCAGAATCCGAGCCCTCCTCCCCCTCATCATCTGACGGCGTTTCGATGACTGTAATGCCCGGTATATCGTCGCCAACATCGATGTCCGGATGAATCGGACCGGCACCTGCATCGGCATATTTGCGCACGGTATTGCGATAGATGTTGCAAAACGTTAGCCAAAAATCCAAAAAGAGCGGTGCGCGGTATTTTTCATCGATATCGAAAACGGCGTACAGCGATTCGATGCCCAAGGCGTATTCGCCATAGTTCCGCCGGATTTCCTTTGCTTCGTTCACGACCCGCAGAAATTCTTCGCCGACCGGCACATTCCGCCCGTCTTCATTCGACCGCTCAAATTGCATCCGGATCCAGGTGCGAAGACCGTCTTCCATACGGAGCATAAACGAAACGTCGTCATGGTTCGTTTTGTAGTCCTGGAACCAGCGGACGAATGGTTCGCTCCGGCAGAGATTCTTGTAGAGCAGTTCCACACGGAGAACCTCTTGTTCCGGATTGAAATCGGAGATGACGATGTTTTCGTATTTCTTGAATGCGTCCTTGATGTTCTGCACGTTAACATTGCGCCAGGAAAGATCAATGACATGGCAATCTTCCTTGTATTTGCACAAGCGGTCCACACGGCTGATTGTCTGGATGGCCACAATATCCTTGATTTCCTTGTCGAGGAAGAGGGTATGCAGTTTTGGCTCGTCGAAACCCGTCTGCAGTTTATCGACGACAATAACGAGTCCGTTCTTCGCCTGGCGGAAATCCGCGATCACCTTCGATTCCGGCTTGTTGTCATTGAGCGATGAACAGGATTCGTTCTCCTGGTTGTCGCTGTAAACGATACTGACAGGTGCGTTGGCAAAGCGTCGATAGGCGGGCTGATTACATTTTTCCTTCATCAAGCGGCGGATCTGGTGGCAATAGTTGATTGCAACCGGAATTGAAGAAACGGCAAGCATGCCCTTGGCCGTACCGCGGATGCGCGGATAGACCGTGCTCACGAGACGTTGGACGATGAATTTCGAAAGTTCTTCCATCCGGACTTCGTTTTTGTAGACGGCGGCTTTCTCAAGTGTTAGCGCACGGTCGCTCTCGGGATCGACGCCATCCGGCAGTTTGAAGCGGATTTGTTTGTGGACCGGGATGACGTGTTTTGTCGGGTCGAGAATGTATCCGTCGTCAATCGCTTCGCGCATCGTGTAGGCATCGAACGGCACCCAGGTCGGAATGATGCTCGCGCTCTTGAATTCGCCGAAGCGCGCCAGCACTTTTTCGGTTGGCGTTGCCGTGAAGCCGACGATAAGGTTTTTCTTTTTGGACGGGCCGATTTGCGCGACCGTTCCGTTGAGGTCGTTCTGAAGTTTCTCGAAGAGATTGATCATCTCTCTGTGGTTTTCGCCGGTATTCGAGCGGTGGATTTCGTCGATCAGGAACGCCACGCGCATGTCGCGCAGTTTCGTGCCGGATTCTTTCAGCGCATGCTGCAGTTCGGCGAATTTCTGGATGTTCACGACGATGATCCGTTTCAGATCGCTTAGAGCCTTCACAAATTCCGGTTGGGACGTGACTTCCGTGAACATGTCCTTTGCAATGTTCATGGAGTGCATCGTCGCATCGAGCTGATCGCGCAATTGGAGCCGATCGACGACAATGAGAATCTTGTCGAACGCCCAGGTGCCCTCATGGCGGAGATCCTTCAGCTGCAAAGCCGTCCAGCCGATGATATTGCTTTTGCCGAATCCCGCCGCATATTGCAGCAGGAGCGAGTAGACGTACTTGTTGTTGTAATACCGGTCGCGTTGCTGGAGAATTTCCTGCACCTTGCTGGGATTGTCCGGCAAAACGGCATCCAGTTCGGCCTTGAGTCTGTTCCGGTAGAAATCGGGTTCCGCCTCGTGTTCCAGCATTTCCTTGACGCGGGCGATGATTTTGTCGCAGCCGGACTTCTGCTTCGGGCGGGGCGAAATAAGCGTGCCGTGATCGTAGTTCGAGATGCGTTGCCGTCCGTTTTTGACGTATTTGTATTGGACGAAGTTGTAGTAGAGGATTTCCTTTTCGATTGCCTTCTTTGAGTAGAGATCTTGCGCGACTTCGAGGAACTTTTCCTTGTTTGCGAGCAGCCGGTTCGAAACGGGGCAGGACTTGAACGATTTTTCGATTTCGGGGCGAAGTGTTGCGATGTTCGCCGTCTTTTCGGAAAAACCCTTCAGGGCATCATCGAAAAATCGGTTTGGCGTACGCAGGACGTAGGTTTCGTCCACGTCTGTGGTCGTGACATGAATTCCCTTTTCGAAAAGAAAGAGCGTCTGCAGGCGATTTGCTTTCTCCAGAATCTCCGGCTGCGAAATCGAGCATTCCGCCATATCCCGGACGCACTCGAGATAGTCGCTGACGATTTTGCCGCGCCCGTGTACGGCGGCATTCTGTCCGTTCACGATGCTCTTGAGCTCCATGTAGCCGATGAAAATGCCGTTGAGGAAGAAGGCGATATCCGTACGGAGTGTCCGCAAGGTGGTGCCGCCGCACACGATGGTGTGGCTCATTTCCGCGACAGCGGAAAAGATGTTTTTCCGGAATCCTTTGTCGCCCTCCAGTTCCGATCCGCTAGGGATGAACAGCGGAACAATCTCGCCTTTGAAGGAGATGGTTTTGTTTTTGTTGAAAAAGACGGCGTTGTTGTTCGGGGATTCGAAGATGCGCACTTTGACCTCTTGTTTCAGTGCCTGTGCAAGTTCTTGCCCGTTTCCGTGGAATTTTTGCAGAAGATTCTGCCATGCCGTTGGTGCCGCCGACTGCACGAATTCCGCCAGCTGGCTCGGAATGAACAAATCGCCGGAGACGATATTGTTCGGCGTCTCCCGGTATCCAAGGCCGCCGTTGTTCTCTTCGCGGCAGAATAACGGCATGATTTCCGTTTTCTGTAAATCACTTTCCCGCACAGGCATGTTTCTCTACGCTCCCGTCAGTACAGCAATTCGAACTCGAGATCGGGGCGCTCTTTCACTAGGATTTGGAACGCCTCATCTTGATCAATGAATTTATATCCGGCATCCTCACCGGACTCGTATCCTAGAATCTCCGATTCATCGTCGAAGGCGCAGACGTCACCGTCTTTATCGATGGCAAAGACGCTGCAGTCGCATTCCATCACATCGATTAGGTCCTGATCGCTCACACGATTCTCATCAAATTCGTATTCGTCTCCGGTTCCGTCGTACAACGGAATGTTGATCAGGTTTTGCAGTTCCTCCCAAAATTCGTCTTCGTTCATCTCGCCATAGTCGATTTCGTTGCCGTCCGTCGAAAAGCTATCATGGCTGTCGTACGGCGTCGAGAAATGGACTCCGAGAATCTCGAACTCGCAACTTCCGAAAGATATGCTGTCTTTGCAGTCGTTTTCACGATAATAGAAATAGCCACTGGAGAGCGAGCACTTGTGCGTATCGGAATCGACTTCAACCGGGACGGAACCCAGGATAGGATATAGGTCTTCGTCATCGGTGATTTCAAAGTGGATTTTATTTTTATGTTTCGCAGCAAAAGCGAGGATGTCGGCGGCTTTGACTTTCTTGATTTTTTCAGACATAGGTTACCTCCAGTACGGAATACTTTGTTTTTCGGTTGCGGTTTTCGTTGATGGCGAACGTTTTGGCTTTTGCATAGGTATGTTCTGCGTTCGGCAAATGCCGCCGCCGGTTTTGTTATGGCGAATCGCGGAATTGTTCGTTTATATTGTAATTTTTTATTACATGATAAATTATATCATTTTATATTTTGTCTGTCAACTCTTTGGCCGTGTCATGCATCGGCAATCTGCAGCAATGAATAGATTGCATCATTAATATGATTTGGCGTCGATTTGGGACGCAAAAACAGATTCGTGTGAAAACAAGTATGAAAAACCTCGGAAGAGAAATCAATGTCGGCTATGATTTCATCCTTTGCTTCAACATCGAGACTCCGGCGTCAATTTCACACAGATGACATGCCGGTATCCCGGCAAGACTGAAATGCTTCGGGAAGCTTTCGTCCAATCAAATCGCGTTTTCTCCCCCCCCCCAAAAAAAAAATCTTCCCGCAATTGCTTTTTTACGGTACATCATCTGTGTTTTCTTTCCGATTCCAAACATATTCTTTTCCTTTTTTGATAATGGAACAAAATCCTCTTTGTATGTCAGTCAGGAAACAATCCGTTTGCCGGTCACGACCTCGTTGATGAGCGAACGCTTGAGTTTCTTGTATAGCTCTATCTCCCGCGTCAGCACCGACACCCGCGAATCGATTGCCGCCGTCTTCTCATCAAGATAGGCGACGATGGCTTTGCGTTCATTGACAGGTGGAATGATTGTCGGCAACGCATATAACGTATTTTGCGGAATAGACTCCTGAGCCGTGGTCATATTATTGCTACGAAACCAATATTGAGCCCCCGAAGATTCAAGCCAATAGTAGTAAAATTTCTCAACACATAGTCGATAAACATGCTCGTTCAGGAGCATTTTATCTGCAGGCATATTATGAACATACATACATTTCCCAATTGTCGCGCCATCCTTGACAATTAGCAGATCACCCACTGATATTTTACCCTTGGAGCACCTATATGTGTTAGCAGACACATATCGAGGATTATCAAGACAAAATGTTCCATCCTGAATATGTTCTCCTCCTATGCTCAAGACATCTTCATCGTCGTCTGTTGGTCGTTTCCCCGTCTCAGCATTTGACCATACTGTTTTAAGACGCATAATCTCCCACCCCGCTGGGATCTTGCCGATCCAATCCACGCCCGAATCCTTCAACTTCACCTTCGGATCAAGGCCCCGTGTGACGGCGCGGTTGATGACGCTCGCCTTGAGTCTCTTATATGCCGCGAGCTTCTGCTCCAATACCGTCACCCGCAAATCAATCGCCGCCGTCTTCTCATCGAGATAGTCGGCGATCTGGCGTTGCGCTTCCTCGCTTGGCACATCCCATTCAAAGATGCGCGGGAAAAGGGGAGACATGCGCTTCAACCCACCAACACCGCACATCGTTGCACAGCCGCCATCACGGAACGGCGAGGCTTGAACAACGTAAAAGAGATACCGATTATTGAGACCCGGCTTTGCCCGAAGGACAAAGATTTCAGAGCTTCCAAAGCCGATGCCGCCTTTGAGATTGTCGGCGACGGCGATGTTACCATTCTCAAAGCAAGGAGTCACCTTGGCAAACAGCAAATCCCCTTCGGCAAAATAGGTATACTTGCCACGCGCCTCTTCAAAGGGAATTTCCTGCTGAGTGATGGAATCGTAGCGCAATGCCTCCATCGGCACGAAGGCGACCGCATCGTTTCGTGCCGCCCCCGCAAATGCAGGACAGAACTCCGTGACATCCTTCAGTCTCACAGCGTCACCTCCTGGAGTTGGGCGTCAAGCGCCTTGATTTCGGCGAGGATATCTTCGACCGAGTCGAGTTGTTCCGGCACATAGAACTCCTTGTTGAAGTTGAGTTCGATGCCGACCTTGTTCTCGCCCAGCTCGCACGGCTTGAAGATGTATTTCTTGACGAATGCCGCGATTTCGGCCTGGTTTGTGTCCGGGGCGAAGTGGTGGGGGATGATTTCGTAGTCGGTCGTGATTTCGGGAGCGATGGTCGCTTTCAGGGTCTTTGACCCGCGAGTGGAGCCTTGGCAAAGCGAAAAACCGAAGACTCCGCGCCCCAGCAGCCGGGTTGCGGAATCGAGTTCATTGAAGACGGTTATCGTCTTTTTGTCCGGGTCGAATGCATAGCGTTTTCCGTCGTCTGCCGACAAGGCAATTCCGGTTGTCTGCAGATTGCACTCTTTAATGGATGCAAGGACTTCCTTCGCCCGTTCGGGGGGTATGTCCCGGATTTCGAGCCTGAGGTCTCCGCAGGAAAATGCGGAGATTTTGAAGGAAACGCAATCCTCCGGCGAAATCGATTTTCCGTTTTTGTCGAGTTCCGTCAGAAAGACCTTCTGTTTGTTGTAGTAGAAGTGCTCACGATTGAAGATTTTGCAGATTTCCGAGGGGTGGAAATCGCGCAAGGCGCCGACGATGGCGGCGCGGTGCGTCTCGGTCATTTCGCGGCGTTTGTCGCCCTTAGCCTTTTTGAGGGAAGACCAGCCTTTCGACGCATCGATGAGTGCGACGAGATTGCGACGTTCCGGCGCTTTTTTCTTGTTGAGGATCCAGAGGTATGTCGTGATGCCCGTGTTGAAGAATTCCTGCTGGGGCATCTGGACGAGCGCCTCGACCCAGTCGCGGTCGAAGATGTATTTGCGGATATTGCTCTCGCCCGATCCGGCATCGCCGCTGAAGAGGGTCGAACCATCGGCAACCACCACGGCAAGGCCCTGGGGGTTGAGTTGCCAGAGGATGTGCTGCATGAAAAGGAACTGACCGTCGCCCGTTCCTGGGAGGCCGCCTGCGAATTGTCCGCGCTGATCGTTGCGGATTTCTCTTTCGTATCCGGTCCATTTCGTGCCGTAGGGCGGATTGGCGACAATCGCGTCAAACAGCGTTCCGTCAAACGGCACGTTCGTGAGAGTGTTGCCGTATTTGATTTTCGAGGATTCGCGGAAGCGGCTTTCGATTGAGGCTAGTGCATAGAGGGCATCGTTGTATTCCGAGCCATAGGATGCGATATGGCCATATCCCGCATTTTTCCGCAGACGGTCTTCGACGCCGAAGAGCAGGTTGGCGCCACCGCAAGTCGGGTCGTAGAGGTGGATCATCCGGTTCTTCGGCTTGTCGATTTTGTCGGCCACGATTTCCGCGATTAGGGATATGATATCGTCCGGCGTATACTGTTCGCCTGCCGTCGATGCCGAAATATCGGCCCATTTCCGTTTGATGTGTTCCTCGAGGGTCGTGATGGCCGAGTTGTCGTATCCGGAAAGATCGACGGACGCCCACTTTGTCGCCACCGCAAGGAGAATATGTTTGCCGTGCAGTTCGGCGGCGATGCCGTCCATGTTTAGGAATTTCTGGTCGTGCGGGCCGCATCCGACGCCCAGAAGGCGCTTGAGATCTTCGTCGAACGATTCGAGATACGAACGGAAGTCGGTATAGAAAGTCGTGTCATTGCGGCAGATGTCGGCAAGGGTCTTTCGATCCAAGACGATATATTCGTTGAATCCGACATCCTCTGCGATGAAGAGTTGGTCAAAGCCCTCTGGATTTTCGTCCTCTGCGATTGCATATTCGGCTTTGAGCTTTTTGACGGTATTTCGCATGCGTCCTTCCAGCATCATCAAGGCGAAAAACGGCATCATGAAAACGGGGCAATCGCTTTGTTTGATACCCACTGCGCGGAGGTCGTCCGCAATAGCCCAGATATTGCTTTCGTACTGCATGATATCCGGCAGGGGTTCCGCCACAGGGTTAGCCATCCGTCAACTCCTCGCCGCGTCCGAGAGAATGGGCGACGCGTTTTGGCGGCGTAAAAAGAGCGTGCCTCGTTCGAGATATCTCCAACGAGGCACCGCTAAGAGCCCGAGCTGAAATATCAAGAACGGGCACGCAGAACGGGTACACAAATTAAGGCACGGGCGTGATACGCCCGTGTGTGCACAATCCTGCGCAGCCACATTCTTTACTTCAGCTCTGAAAATTAGCGGTTTTCGTTGGAAGCAAAAAAATGCGCTTGCGCACATTTGAAGGTGTGGCGATGAAGCCTAGTAGCTATTGTCGCCGATGTAAAGAGCCATGTTCCGCATTGAATGCCGGAACAGAAGGGATTCTATCAGATATGAAGAAAAATGAAAACGGGAAAAGGCTTCGGGCAACCCGGCAGGCAAACATGCAGTTTTCTAGAGGAAACGCGCCTTATTCTTCCGACAAAACAAACGCAGCCCCTGGCCGGAGCGAGGGTGGCGTTTGCTTTACCATGTTGCCGACAGAAACGCCGCCGATTAGTCTCGCGCGAAGCTCAGGCAGAGAATCCGGCCTGCGCCGGCGGATCGGATCGGGAAGGCGCAGGCATTGAAAGTCGATCCGGTTGTCATGACGTCATCGACGAGTAGGACGGTTTTTCCGTACAACAGCGGCGCCGCGCATTTTGCGATTGAAAAAGCGTTTCGCATATTTTCGCGCCGTTGTGCGGCATTCATGAACGTTTGGGTTGGCGTATTTCGGTTGCGGCGAAGAAGGTTCGGCGCCATCGGGACGCCGAGTTTGCGGGCGAGAGCGCCGGCGAGAAGTTCCGCCTGATTGTAGGTGCGGCGGAAGCGTCGCACGGAATAGAGCGGAACCGGAATCACGAGATCGGGTATTTCATCGCCGAAGGAAGCGATCCATGCGGCATGCAAGTAATCCGCCATCGGTTTTGCGATCCATGCGGCATGGTGGTATTTGAGGGCATGGACGAGGGTTCTGGCGGAGCCTTGGAAGGCGACGGCGGAGCGGGCGGTGTCGTAGGCCGGGCGATGGGCGCGGCATTGCGGGCAAATCGGTGCAACGGTTCCGGCGGCCGTTTCCGATTGGAGGATATCGCCGCCGCAGACGGAGCAGACGGTCGTCAGGGATCGAATGGGAAGGGTTGCGCGGCAGTTTTCGCAAATCGACTGACGCCCCGGCGTCTTGCAGACGATGCAAGCGGAAGGGTAGACGAGATCGAGCACAGCGGTACGAACGCGATGGTATGCGTGCCAAAGGCTATGGTTGGACGAGAGCTGCAATCGCATCGGCGGTACGGGCGAGGGCACCGCGGGAGGCGGCGACCGTTTGTCCGGCACGCTGTCCGAGGGCGATGCGTTTTTCGGGATGCTCCAGCAGGTCCGTCAAAGCCGGCAGAAGCTCATCGGCGGAGGCAATTTCGCGGATGGCGTCCGCCTTGCGGAAGATTTCCATGACAGGCAGGAAATTTTCGGTATGCGGACCGCAGAGAACGGGTTTCGCGAAAGAAGCCGGTTCGATCATATTTTGTCCGCCTGCATTCGGATCGAGCGTTTTGCCGACGAAAACGATATCGGCTTGCGAGTAGAGTGCGAAAAGTTCTCCGGTCGTATCCACGAGAAGGATCGGAGAGGAGGGTGTGCCGACGGGGGCAATCGGGGCGTTTGGCTTGGAACGGCGGATGACAGAGAAGCCGTGATTCGAGAGTTCCGCGGCGAGTTCGTTTCCGCGTTCGAAGTGTCGCGGCACGAGAACCAGTCGCACATTTGGGAATTTCGGGGAGAGGGTGCGCCAGGCATTTGCGAGAGCGAGTTCTTCGCCGGGCCATGTCGATCCGCCGAGGAGGATGCAATCGGTTCCGGGCGTGATTCCGGCGATGGAAAGCGTTTCGATGGCGGCGGCGGTTTTGGCGGCGGATGGCGGTGTGATATCGAATTTGACCGAACCGGAGACATGGATGCGGTCATCGGGGCCGCCGGCGGCAAGAAGCCGCGAGCGATCGAGTTCGGACTGGACGAGAATGGTATCGAAGCAGTGGAGGACGGGACCGAAGAAGAAGCGCAGACGGCGATAGCCGGGGGCGGAGTGGTCGGAAACGCGTCCGTTTGCCAGCAGGAGCGGAATCTTGCGGGCATGGGCGGAGCGCAGGAGGTTGGGCCAGAGTTCGGTTTCCGTAATGACCATTGCCGAAATATTGGCGATGGAAAGCATTCGGCGCACGCAAACCGGAAAATCGACGGGCAGATAGACGAGGACGTCATCGGGGCCGGCGATTTTTTCGCAGACGGCGCGACCGGTTGAGGAGGTTGTCGAGAGAATGCAGGAGAATCCGGGGTTTCGGTTGCGCAATTCGCGAATGATTTGCCCGGCGAGATTGGCCTCGCCGACAGATACGGCGTGGATCCAGACACGGGGCTTTTCCGCCAAGCGTCGTGCGATATCGGGGGTATATTTACCGAAGCGTTCGGCGAAGTGCGCCCGATAGCCGCCCCGTTTTTTCATTCGGAGCAGGAAATGCGGCAACAGTGCGAAGTAGGCGATTGCGAAGAAAAGATTGTAGAAGAACCAGCGCATGTCGAATCAAGAAAGAGGAACGGACGGCTTTGCCCCGGGAATGGTATCGGCGAGGGGAAGAACGGGATACCCATCCGGCCCCATCTGTTCGTAGGCATAGATACGGTTTTCGGCACGATCGAGCCAGACGTATGCCTGGCCGTTTTTCCAGCGGCGTGCCATGAAGCGGTCGCTATGGTGTTCCCGAGGCGCGGAGTAGCGGATCAGGAGCCCCTCGTGGGAAGAGACGGTGCAAGGGGTGGAGGAAATCCAGTCGATGCCATTTCCGCGAACGGCGGAGCGGTAGAACTGTTCGAGGGATTGTTTTTCGAGATGGAACCGGGCGAGACCCCAGCGGCGGAAGGTGATTCGGGCCTTCGAGCGATCGCCCTCGAACGCCATCATGGTACGGGCGGGGAATGTCGCGATATCCTCGATCCGGTATTGGCGCGGAAGGACTGCATGAATTCCGAAGAGATCGTATTCGCAGGTATCGGGATCGTCGTTGAAATCGAATGCCGTCAAAACGGGGATGACGACGGAGCGTCGTTTGGCGGGAGCGGTAAGGCCCTCGAAGACCCAGCGAATGAGGTGTTTGCCCTTGGCGTCGTAGGCCAGGGCCTGGAGCGGAAGCCGTTCGTCGAGCCATCCCATGATGAAGAGACCGACCTCCTCCGTATGCACGTCCGTAACGCGCAGGTTGCGTTCCCGTGCGCGTTGTTTTCCGAGAATGTTGTTGGCCAGAAAGGTCGACATGGTCGTCAGCCGATCCGGTTCGCGTTCGCACGGTTCCCAACTGACGGTCGCCTTGAGGCCCTCGCGATCGGCGAATTCGAGCCGTCCGGCGCGGTCTTCCATCGAGAAGCGGGAGACTTCCCAATCGGCGGGCGTTTTTCCGCGAAGGTGGTGCCAGGCAAAGGGGGAGAAATTCATGGTCGGGAGCGTTCCGTCAAGGACGGTCGGATGGGGCGGGGGCTAATCGGCAAAGCGGGAGAGATGCGTCCGGACATAATCGAGAACGGCATCTTCGAGCGGGCGGAATTGCACGGGGCAACCCGTTGCGTAGAGTTTTGCCATTTCCGCTTCGGTGTGGTATTGGTATTTTCCGCGCAGTTTTTCGGGCATATCGATGAAATCGATGACCGGCTCTTTGCCGACCGCTTTGAAGAGGGCGTTTGCCAAATCGAGCCATGTACGGGCGTGACCCGTACCGCAGTTGAAGATGCCATTGACCTCGGGGTGTTCGCCGAGCCAAACCGTGACGGCGGCGGCGTCCTTCACATAGACGAAATCGCGGTCTTGGCAGCCGTCCGCATAGTCCGGGCGATCGGACCGGAAGAGGGTCATGCGTCCCTTGTCGCGCACGATTCCATAGGATTTG
>JAEDLN010000186.1 GCA_016295275.1 Kiritimatiellia bacterium | reverse complement strand
ACGGCTGCGGACTGCGCGTGAGCGAGTTGGCCGGAATGAAGGCGGACCAAATCCAGTTCGAAGAGGCGTTGATTCGCATTCGTGGCAAAGGCGGTAAAACGCGTATTGTTCCGTTGGGAAGCAAAGCCGCCACGGCATTGCGGCGTTATTTGGCGGAGGCGCGTCCGGCCTTTTCGCCGGCAGAACGGGAAGCAAGCGTCTTTTTGGGAAAAAGCGGGAAGCCGCTGACGCGCCAGGCGGCTTGGCAGCTCGTCAAGCGGCATTGTGCGGCGGCGGGGCTTCCGGAGGGCGTTTCGCCGCATTGGTTGCGCCATTCCTTTGCCACGCATCTGCTGGAGCACGAGGCGCCGATCCGCGTCATTCAGGAGATGCTGGGGCATGCCGACATTTCGACGACGCAGATCTATACGCACCTGAATCGCGTCCGGCTCGAGGAGACGATTCGCACCTGTCATCCGCGCGGCGGCAACGTCTAGCCGTTTTGTTGCGGCATGTTCTTTCTGCGGCGGGGAAACAGGAGAACGGCAACGAGAAGGGTCGCGCAGGGAATGCCGAAAATCCAGTCGCCCGTTATGGCATAGAGCGTCCGGTACGGGCTTGAGGTCATGGGGGGCACCGGAACCGGGTACGACAGGAATCCGCCGGACGCGTTTTCGGTGGATGCGCCGGTCGGAAAGGCGATTGCCGTAACGCCGGCGTTGGAAACGCGGATAAGGGGAATACCGGTCTCGATGGCGCGGAAGCGCGCCTCGTTGTGATGCTGGAGAGCTTCATGCGAGCCTCTGAACCAGGCATCGTTGCTGATCGAAACGAGAAAATCGGAGCTTCGGGCGGCGGTTCGGGCAATGGGGGGAACGGTATCTTCGAAGCAGATCAGCGGAGCAAGGCGCACGGGCATGGCGTCCGGATTGGTCTTCAAGGGGACGTCGAAGAGAACCGGTTTTTCGCCCGGGAAGCAGGAACCGTTTGTCGGAGAAAGCCGTTGCAGAACGGGGAAGGTTTTGTCGAGGGGAATATATTCGCCGAAGGGGACCAAATGACGTTTGGCGTATGTCTGCCAACGCGGTTTTGCGGAAATGCCGTTTTCGAGGAGGTTTGCCGGCGTGACGCACCAAGCGGCATTCCGGAAGAGCAGGCGTCCCTCCGGGATTTCCATTTGTTTCGACCCGTCTGGGGTTAGCGTATCGGAGCAGCCGAAGAGGAGAGAGGCCTTGTATTGTTTTGCCAGATCGGCGAGTGCCTGTTCCTCGAGAGGGGAGGGGAGAACACCCCAAAAAGCGGATTCCGGCCAGATGATCAAATCGACGGGCGTGGCGGAAGACAGGTGCGTCCGTTCCGCGAGGCGTCGTTCGCCCGCTTCCCATTCCTCTTGATTATTGTTGAAAACGCACGGCATTTCGGGATTGACGGCGGCGATTCGCAAGAAATGCTTTGGTTCGGATTGGTAGGTTGTCTGTAGTTTTTTCCATTGGGACAAGCCGGAGGAAAAAGCCGTCAGGAGAATGAGGAGCGCGACAGTGAGATCGAGGTGCCGGCGGGTCGTGCCCGGGGTTCGGCGAATCGTATCGACGGTTCGCGTCAAAACACCTGCAAGCGCATCGGCAAGGACGGCAACGAACGCGGAGACGAGATAGACACCGCCCCACGAGGCCCACTGCGCAAGTGCGGAAAAATCGATTAGCGCGTTGCCAAGCGTATACCAGGCAAAGCCGCCGCCGAAGGTTGCCCGGAAATATTCGGAACCAGCCCAAAGAACGCCAGCGGCGACCGGGGATGCGATTTCGAGCCAAAGGGATTTTTTGCGAATGGCATCGAGTTGCCGCTCGGCCGTTTCCTCTTCGGGCGAATCGGGAAGCGATGTGCGAAAGGACGCATCCCATGCGCGCGCCTGTTCACGAAGCCTTCGCCACGGTGCATGCAAGCGGGAGAGGGCGGCCGCGCAGAGCGCAACGCACGCGGCGCAATAGGCGCTCAGGCCGATTTCGCCCAAGACGATCAGGATCGCCGGAGCACCATTTTCGGAAAGGGGCCAAAACCAGGTCAGGGCGCTTGCGAAGAAGCAAAAGGCGCCGAAGAACGCCAGCTTTGCGGCGCGTTTCGGCGGGAGCAGGCGCACGGCGAGAAAGAAGGGCACGGGAGCAAGCCAAATCAGGCTGGTCTGTCCTTCGAACGGGAGATATGCCATGCGCAGCGCAAAGCCGGAAAGGGCGGCCAACAGAAAGAAGATCGCATTCCAGCGGCGATGGCTGCGGCGAGCGGACGGCGGCGGTGCGGGTTTCCCTTCGGCCGGAGGAAGGGGAGCAGGCGAAAGAAGCGGTTTCGGGGGGTGTGTCGTATCGGGCATGGGGCGTCAGATTCCGATGGCGCCTGTGCGCGTCTTGTTTTCGTCCAACGGGAGCCAAGCGAGAATGTTTTGGATTTGGGTATTCCAGTTTTCCCAGCAATGTCCGCCGGGGCCTTGTTCCCAGTGGTGCTCGAAGCCGAGGTCGCGCAAATGGTCGCGGAGGCGCAGATTGTCCTGCCACAGAAAATCTTCGACGCCGCAGTATTGGAAGATGCGCGGCTGCCGTTCTTTGGGGAGAGCGGCCACGCGAGTCGATTGGGCGAAGAGGTCGTTGACGGAATTTTTCTGATCCTGCGTTCCGAAGATGGAAGGATAGAGGGGGCCGCGTGCGTTTTCGACCCATGCGATATCGCAAACGGCGGACATGGCACCGACGGCGGCATACTTGTCCGGATGGGCGAAAGCGGTTTTGAGCGCACCGAAGCCGCCCATGGAAAGACCCGCGATGAAGCGCCCTTCCCGGTCGGTGCGCAGATGGAAATAGCTTTCCATCAGGCTCGGCAATTCTTCGCTGACGTATTGGAAATAGTTCGAACCGTTGGGAAGATCCGAATAGAAGGAGCGATCGCCGCACGGCATGACAACCGCCAGATAGTAGCGGTTTGCAAAGAGTTCGATGGAGGAGCGTCGCATCCAAATGGTTTCATCGTCGGAGAGGCCATGGAGCAGGTAGAGGGTCGGAATGGGGCGGCCTGCTTGGGGACGATCGGGCAGCAGGACGTTGCAACGCGTGCACATGCCGAGCGAATTAGCGAAGAAGTGGGTATTGAGAAATGCCATGGCGTGATTGTGAAAAGGAGAAGAGAGAAGACGGAAAGAAAAGGAGTTATGGCGATTCTACCACAGCGGAATCGAGTCTTCCAGCAAGCGGAGGACTATCAGAGCTCGGAATCGGGGGAATCGGGATCCGGGTAAAGAAAGGTTTCGCCGGCGCCGTTTTTCAGGAGGGTGGCGTGATTCTTGACGGCGACGACGGATTGGGGCGAAAGTTCGATTTTGCCGCCGTGGCCGGGCGGATCGAGGCAGAAGTTGGGAATGGCGGGACCGCTGAGGCGAACGCGAAGCTCGCGCATGATGTCAAGACCCGTTGCGAGCGGTGTGCGAAGGTGTTCGATGCCGCGAACAAGATCGCATTGGAAAAGATAGTAGGGACGGATCCGATTGTGATAGAGCGTCCGGCAGAGAGCCTCGATGGCGTCCGGCGTGTCGTTGACGCCATGGAGCAAAACGGTTTGGTTGTTGACGGCGATGCCGGCGTCTACGACGCGTGCGAGGGCGTCGAGGGCGATGTCGGAAAGCTCGCGGACGTGGTTGAAATGGGTGTGGAGCGCGGTGACGGGGCCGACGGGGCGAATGCGATCGGGTATTCTGCGCGGCGCGAGGATTTCGATGAGCTCCGGCGTAAGACGTTGCGGCAAGGTAGCCGGCGTGCGGGAGCAAATCCGCAGAACACGGAGTGACGGGATGGCGCGGAGGGCGTCCAGAATGGTTGCCAAGGCATCGTCTTCCATCAAGAGCGGATCGCCGCCGGAAATGAGCAAATCCTCTATGGACGGATGGGCGCGCAAAAAATCGCAGGCCATCTGCAGCTCTTTATCGGAGAGAAAGCAGTCGGGTGTCGCGGAAACGCGTTTGCGGGTGCAATGGCGACAGTAGACGGCGCAAGCGGAGGAGGCGAGAAGGACGGCACGATCCGGATATCGGCGAATGAGTCGCGGAAAGGGAGAAAAGGCCTTTTCGCCGAGCGGATCGAAGGAGAGCCATGGCGGTGCGATGCATTCGCCGGCGGATGGGACGCATTGGGCGAAGATGGGATCGGCGAAGGTTGGCGTCTCGATCAAATCGGCATAGACGGGCGTGACGGCCATCGGAAACTGTTTTTCCGCCTTTCGCATGGAATCGGTGATTTCCATGCCGGGAAACCGTTTCTGAAGGGCATCGAGCGAACGATAGGCATGTTCGAGTTGCCAGTGCCAAGAAGTATTCATGGTGGCAAAGATAACGAATCCTCCGTCTCCCCGCAAGGGAACCAAGGAAAATGCCGGGGTCGGAGTGGGTGCGAGCCGCGCACGGGCAGCGATGAGCCACCGCGGGCGGAGCGGTGAGCCACCGCGGGCGAGCATCGCGCCGCCCGGGTAATGTGCGTGTGTAATGGCGGCGCGAATATTACATGTGTAATGGCGGTGCGAAATGCGCGTGCGAAAAATGCACGATGCCAAGCCGCGCACCGCGCCGGTGGCGCGGCGGCGCGATGGGGACATCGCGC
>JAEDLN010000185.1 GCA_016295275.1 Kiritimatiellia bacterium | reverse complement strand
CAGAGGCCGCTTCCAACTCGTAACGGACCTTGGCAGGCATGCCAGCCACCTCCGTGCGGATGCCCTTCCCGAATGGCCTGCAGGTTGCCCGGGCGCTTCTTTTCCCGATTGCAAGGTCAGACTCTTTTTCTGATTATCTGAATCTGTCACATGAATAACAAAACCCCCATCGTCTGGGCCGCTATCGCCGGTCTTGTCATTATTTCGCTCTTTCTCGTGACGCCCCTCAGCGAGAAGATTCGCCTCGGTCTCGATTTGCAGGGCGGATACAGCTTCACCGTTCAACTGGATAAGGATGCCCTCGCGGAAACCATCAGAGAACGCTATCCGGATGCCCCGCAACAGGAAATCGACCAGCGCGTGCTCGACGCGGAAAAGTCGGCCGATGAAACGGCTGTCGGAATCATCCGCTCCCGTATCGACTCGCTCGGTACCGAGGAACCCGTCATCACCAAGGGCAAGGATGGCCGTATCTATGTCCAGATTCCCGGCGCTTCCGAAGAACAGCGCGACCGCGCCGAACGCCTCGTCCGCTCCGTCGCCGCACTCGATTTCCGCCTCGTTTCCCCCGATTCCGCCCGCTGGTCGCAAGAGGTCCTTTCCTCGCGCAATGCCCCGAAAGGATACAAAATCGCCGAAATGGGCGATGTCGGTCTTTGCTATGTGCGCGACGAATCCGTCGAACAACCCGATTTTCGCGAACTCCGCCGGTTCGGAAACCCGAAGGGCGAATACATTTGCATGCTCGAACGGAACGAGGTGAACGGCACTACCGTCTATACCCCGATTCTCGTGCGCTCCCGTCCCAATATGTCGGGCGTCCATCTGAACAAGGCCGGCGTTACGACCGACGAGTTCGGCCGCGTCATGGTCTCCATCGCATTCGATGCGGAAGGTACGCGCGATTTTGCGTCTCTCACCCGTAAGCATGCCGCGAAAAACGGCCGCCCGGGCCGCCAGCTCGCAATCGTTCTCGACGGTCTCGTCTACTCCGCTCCCGTGCTGGACGAGCCGATCACCGGCGGCAAGGCCGTCATCCGCGGCAATTTCACCTACGCCGAAGCCAATATGCTGAAGAATGTCCTTAATTCCGGTGCCATGCCCGCCCCGCTCAAGTTCCTCGGCAAACGCTTCGTCAATCCGACCCTCGGCGAAGACTCCATCGCCGATGCTTCAAATGCCATTCTCATCGGCTGCGTAGCCGTTATCCTCTTTATCCTTTGGTACTATCGCGCAATGGGTTTCGTTGCCGATATCGCCCTCGTCCTGAACTTCATCCTGCTCCCGCTCTGCGCCGTCCTCGCATCCGGCATCTTGAGCCAATTCACGGCCGATGCAACGCTGACCAATAGCGGAATCCTGCGCCTCCCCGTTCTGACGTTGCCCGGTATCGCCGGTCTGCTGCTCTCCGTCGGTATGGCCGTCGATGCAAACGTCCTCATCTACGAACGCTCCCGCGAAGAACTCAACAACAACCGCCCGACATTCCCCTCCCTGATGTCCGGCTATCAACGGGCTTTTAGCGCAATCTTCGACGGAAACCTGACGACCATTATCACCGGTATCGTCCTCTTTATCTTCGGTACGGGTCCCGTGCGCGGCTTCTCCGTCACACTCGTCGCCGGTATCATCGCTTCGATGTTTACCGCCCTCGTCGTGACCAAGACGATCTTCCGTACCTTCGTCAAGGAAGATACCGCTTGGAAACCGCAAATGGTTCGCCTCATTCCTCCCGGCGTCAAGATCGACTTCATTTCCTGCCGGAAAAAGTACCTCGCCGTTGCCGCCGCCGTCATCGTCGTCACCGTCGCTACGACCGTTATTCGCGGCCTGAACAACCCCGCCTCCATCTTTGCCGTCGACTTCACCGGCGGTGCGAATGTCTCCTACATCGTCACGCCGAAGGCGCCCGCCGATGACGCCGAAGCCCCCGCTTTCAATCCGGAACAGCCGCCCGTCGATCTTGCCTTGATCCGCTCGGCCGCAAACGCCGCCGGTATCGATGACGCCTCGCCTCAGTATCAGCGCGGCGAAAAGAACTGGTTCCTCGAGGTGAAGACCGTCCATACCGATATCGACGGACAGGAAATCTCCTCCGTCCTCACCGATGCCCTCCAGAAGTCCGAAGACCTCTCCGGCGTCTCCTTCAACTACCTCGATGTCGATTCCATCGGCTCCCAAATCGGTAAGGAAATGAAGCGCACGGCCGCCATTGCAATCGTGCTTTCCACCATCGCCATGCTGATCTATATCGGCAGCCGCTTCGAATTCGGCTTCGGTCTGGGCGCTATCGCCGCCCTCGTGCATGACGTTCTCATGACCATCGGCATCTTCTCCTGCCTCGGCTTCCAATTCAACTTGACCATCGTCGCGGCTTTGCTGACCATCGTCGGTTACGGCGTCAACGACACCATCGTCCTCTTCGACCGTGTCCGCGAAAAGCTCCACACCGACTCGAAGTCCGACTTCCCCGAACTCGTCAACAACGCCATCAACGAAACGCTCTCCCGTACGTTGCTGACCTCGATCACCACAATGCTCCCCGTCATTGCTCTGATCGTCTTCTGCAAAGGAGATATCCGCGCATTCGCAGTCTGCATGCTGATCGGTATCGTCGTTTCGACCCTCTCGACCATCTATATCTCCTCTTCCACGACGCTCGCCTACTACCACAACAAGCGCCCCGTCTCCAAAGAAAACTAATCTTCTTCTCTTCTCCCTCGGACTCCAACCCCTATGGTTTCAGCCGTCATCGTAGCGGCAGGCTCCGGCTCCCGGATGCAGTCGAACATCCCTAAGCCGTTCCTGCCCCTCGGAAAGCACATCGTTCTTGCCTACGCGTTGCAAGCCCTTCAAGTTGCTTCCGAAATTGATGAAATCATCGTCGTTACCCGTCCGGAATTCCTCGAAACCGTTACAGACCTAAAAGCCAAATACGACCTTTCGAAACTTGTGCCACCCGTTCCGGGCGGAGCGACTCGCCTGGCATCCGTTCGAATCGGGATTCGGACCTGCTCCCCAAATGCCGGTTTGATCCTTGTCCACGACGCCGCACGCCCCTGCCTGACGCAAGAGCTAATTCGTGATTGCTTGGCATCCGCCCGGAGATTCGGTTCCGGAGTCGCCGCCGCTCGAGCCGTCGATTCCCTGAAATCCGCCACCGACGATGGCTTTGTCAAAGCTTCCATCGACCGATCCTCCGTCTGGATGGTGCAAACACCGCAAGTTTTCCGGGCCGATCTCCTTCGATCCGCAATCGGAAACGTTTCCGATTCCGACCCCGCCATCACCGATGAGGCTTCCATCGCACAAGTTTGCGGCATTCCCGTCCGCCTCGTCGAAAACCGGCTTCCGAATCCGAAGCTGACAACTCCGGGAGATATCCCGCTCCTCTCCGCACTCCTGTTCCATACGGATCTCTATTCCCCCGTTTCCGGCAACCCGAATCCGAAAGCCGATTCCTAAACGTCTCCCCCATCATGGATCAACTGATTGCCATCATCGGAGATATTCACTCCAATCTTGAAGCGCTGAACGTCGTCCTCGACGACGCAAAAACGCTTGGGGTCACAAATTATATCTGCGTTGGCGACATTGTCGGATACAACGCCCGCCCCAATGAGTGCTGCGATATCATCCGAAATCTCGGGTGCGTCACCGTTTGCGGAAACCACGATCACTATACCGCCGCCAATACCGAGGATTCGAACGATTTCCATCCGCTCGCCGCAAAGGTGATCGAATGGACGCGTCAGCAAATCTCGCCCGAAAATCTCGATTGGCTCCGCAAACTCCCATACTCGGCAATTATCAGGGGCATTACCGTCGTGCATTCCACGCTCGATGGACCCGAACACTGGGGATATGTGTTCGAAGCCGTCGAAGCCGAGCCTTCCTTCGCCTACCAGCATACCCAACTCTGCTTCCACGGTCATACCCACGTTCCCGCAATTTTCGAAATGCACGCCGGACTCGTCAATCGCTACGATCCCGTTGATTTTCGATTGGTCCTCGGCCACAAATACTTCGTCAATGTCGGCTCCGTCGGGCAACCGCGCGATGGCGATCCTCGTGCCTCCTATTGCATCTACAACCCCATTCAACACACCATCCATTTCAGGCGCCTCCCCTACGATCTCGCAAAGGCGCAACAGCAAATCCTCGATGCCGGCCTTCCAAGACATCTCGCGGATCGTCTCGCAGCCGGTACGTAAATTCCTTTCTTCGCGCCCCTAGCTCAGTCGGTCAGAGCGGGGGACTCATAATCCCTTGGTCGTCGGTTCAAGTCCGGCGGGGCGCACCAAATCACCAGCGGTCTTTATCCCTCGATAAAGACCGCTTTTTTTCGCCTCCGCCGCGCTCCACACTCGTCTCCCGTTGCCGTGCGCCCTTGCCTCGCGCCGTTGCTGCGTTCCACGCTCGTGTCCCGTTGCCGCGCGCCACGCTCGTGTCCCGTTGCGGTAGGGCGCGATGCTTGGCCGCCGGGCCTCCCGGCTCGCGCCGCCGCGCCATCGGCGCGGTGCGCGGCTTGGCATCCCGCGCACTTACCCTCGCCGTTGCCGCGTGCACCGCCCGTGCCCCGTTGCCGTGCGCACCCCTTGTGCGGCTTGGCGGTAGGGCGCGATGCTTGGCCGCCGGGCCTCCCGGCTCGCGCC
>JAEDLN010000184.1 GCA_016295275.1 Kiritimatiellia bacterium | reverse complement strand
CTTTTCCTTTTGCTATTCACTGCCTATCCTTAAATATTCCATATGACGCTCAACAGTTCTCGCTCGATTTGGTCCTCCGGATGTCTGGCACTTTTCCTCGCGGCCTCCCCACTCCAACTCCTTGCTCAAGACAATTCTCAAGGCGATGTGTTCGGTGCAATCGCCATCAATGACGTAGAACAGGTTCGCGCTTTTCTCAAGGAAGACCCGGCATGCGTTTCCAGACCGACCTCCAAAGGCATCACGCCTTTGCACTACGCCGCCCAACGCAATTGCGCTGGGGTAATTTCCATTCTCGTTGACTCCGGCGCAAATATCAACGCAACCATCGCCGGTTCTCAAACGACACCGCTCCATTGGGCGGCCAATTCCGGCAGCGCCGAGTCCGTTCGACTGCTCTTGCAGAAGGGCGCAAAGGTCAATGCCATCGCGAAGAATGGGTTCACGGCACTCCACTTTGCCGCAAAGAACAACAACGCCGAGTCCATCGACGCCCTCCTGAAAGCCGGTGCCGATATCAATGCCCTAGATCGCGATTTCTCGACCCCGCTTCACATTGCCGCAAAGGCAAATGCAACGGACGCCGTTCGCGCATTGTTGCAGGCCAACGCCAAAACCGGTCTGCTCGACAATAAAGGACACTCCGCCTTCGATTTGGCAAAGGATGAGGCTCGCGAACTGCTGAATCCCGAAAGACCGCCCGAAAGCCAACCTCCACAGACGCTCGCACAAAGCGCCGGAGAACCGGCGAAGTCCATCCCCCAAAAAACCGCCACCGACGCTCCCGTCAAAACATCGCCCGCTCCGTCCGACCACTCAACGGTGACCGAAGACAATGTCAAGACCGTTCTCGCCATTTTGCAGGACAAATCCCTGTCCGTCACCGATCGGTACGCAAAACTCGTTTCCCTCCCCTTCATTCTCTCGCTTCCCGATGGTTCGTTCTACTTCGGAAAAACAACCATCGCCGGAAAACCAAACGGCTTCGGCATCTTGCTTGTCGGCGAACAGGGGCGCGAATACTACGTCGGGCATTTCGCAAGAGGCAAAAAGGAGGGCGCAGGTACCTACTACTACGCAAACGGCGATACGCTCGAATGCTCCTGGGAGGAAAATGCCCCCGATGGAAATGGCGTATTCACATTTGCAGACGGCAATAAAATCCAAGGTTCCTGGGAAAAGGGCATCTTCCGGGACGGAAATGGAACGTACAACGGCACCGGAAACAAACGATTCTTTGGCGTCTGGAAATCCGGTTTCCTTGTCGATACCCGCGCCCTCTGACCGCTTCCGTCCAACCGCCGCTTGCCACCGCTTCTTGGCTTTTCCCCATTCGGGTCGTTTCGGACTTCTTACGATCGGACGATAACATGGAACTAGCTTCTCCTTTTCCGCACAGGCTTCTCTTCGAAACCTTTTGTATCGGTATGCTTCTTTCGCTGGAGGCATCGGCCGCAACTTGGACCGGGGAAAGCGAATCGCCAAGCTGGAATACAAAGGAAAACTGGCTCGAACAGGCGGTTCCCCCTGTCTCGAAAAGCTCTACGATTCTCTTCGATTCCCCCGCCGGCGCATCATTTGCTTTCGGCGGAAACGCCCCGCTGTCCTTCGGCTCTTTCACCGCTTCCACCAACTCGGGCCCCGTCTCGATCCGCGCTCCCGGTTTTCACCTCGGCGGATCCGCCAATGACGAACCCGATGTCGGCTTTATCCTGGAGGATATCGTTTTCCCGGCGCTCATCGAAAACAAAAGCACAAACGCGTTTTCCCTGGTGAGCGATGTCTCCGCCCAAAAACAGCTTGCGCTGAAGGCTTCTTCCGTCCCCGTTGACATCACGGGAAACATCAATGTCAATGGCCCGTTGACTCTCGATGGCCCGGTCATTCTGCGCTCCAGTACGATCAACGCAGATCGGATCGAACATAAGCGGGGAGTCCTCGAATTGGATGGTACTTCGCTTTCGATCACCAACGAAACCTATGGCTCCCGCGATGCCAAACAGCCGAAAATCGGCTATCGCCTAACTGCCGGATCGTCGCTTTCCTTCGAGCCCCAAAAGACAGATGGCCCGATTTACGTCTACTGCCCGATCGAACTCGAAAACGCTACCTTCCGCTCCTCCGCCAAAGAAGTCTTCTTCCTGGACGAAATGCCCGTAATCGGCAATCAGACGACATTCGAGGTCGCCGGTCTTCTGCGCCTGATCGATCCGTATGCCAATGCGACAAACAGAACCGCCGTTTCCATCGGACAAGGGTCCGTCATCTCTTGCGGTGCCTTCTCTCTCGGCGGCAACCCGCGTTTCGGCTGGCCTCGCCAAAACGCTCCCTGCTCCTACATGGACCTTATCCTGGAAGGATGCGATCCAAAAGCCCCCGACGCCGATGCAAAACGCATTTCCTGGACCGCCAAACAAGGCTCCTTTGCGATCGGCGGCGGCTTCGATCAGAATTCCTCATCGAAAATGCGCCTTTTCGCTTCCGGAAATGTCCTGATCGATGTCGCCGAAACGTTTGCCGTTCCGCTTGGCGGAAACGGATCTGCCTTGAACTCCGCGATCCTCAGCAACGGCGTCCAAGTCGTTTGCAAAAACTTTTCCGTCGGAAGTTCCGGCATTTCCAATACCGTGCTGGTGAGTCGCGCCCGCCTGAAAACTGGCGACGGACATTTGACGGTCGGAAACGTCGGCTCTTGGAAATTTCAAGGCGGCGTCTTTAACCGTTTCATCGTTGCCGATCGTTCCGACGTCGGCGGCTTCGATACCAGCGTCATCCTCGGAAATAGCCGCTTTAACGACCGGAATAATGAGGCCGCCGTCTGCCATGACAACGAGATTCTCGTTTCCGGACGCTCCCGTTTCCGCTCGAGTCACGTCAATGTCGGGCAAGGCTCCCTGCTCGTCCCGACACACGACAATCGGATTGTCGTCTCCGGTGCCGAAACACGCTGGGAATCCAATGAAGGCGATTTCCATGTCGGCTTCGCCGACGGGGGACGCTCCTTCGAAAATACGGTCGTCATCCGCGATGGCGCAACCCTCGCCGGCGTCCGCGATCTGCGTGTCGGCAGCGTCTCCGAAAAAGGTGGACGGGCCAAAGAAAACAAGCTGCTCGTCATGGGCGCAAACATCTCCACCAAAGGTCATGTCGCCGTCGGCTATTTCCCTAGAACCAACGCCCCGTCTGTTGCCGAAACCAACTTGCTCGTCGTTGCCGCCCACAACAATGTCCCGACGGTATGGGATTTCAATGGCGGCGATCTTCTGGTCGGATTCGGGCTCGCCGATAACCAGAAAACAAGTGGCAACGTCTTTCGGGGCGGTCCGGGCGCCAAACTGAAAAAGATCAAAAAAATCGCCATCGGTGGAAACGCTCGGGCCGATACGTACGAAAACACCCTTTCCCTCGAAGGTTGCGAAATCGATCCGATCGAAACCCTCTCCATCGCCCCGAATAATACGCTCTCCGTTACGATCAATCCGGAATTCGGTCCGCTCGGTACAAAACCGCTTCGCGTTACGGGAGATGTTGTTGTCGACTACGACGCATTTATCCTGCCCGTTGCCGCCAAAGTGGTAAAACCCGGAAAATATCCCATCCTGGCATGGAAGGGAAAAGGACCGAATGCGAAACAGGTGAAATTGTCAAAGGACGCAAACCAGAAACGCTGGAAGTTGATCGTCGATGAGACGAAAAAACATATTCTGGTCGAATGCCTTTGGTAACCACTGAAAACACTCCAATTTCCCCGCCCGCGCTTCGATTGTGGGGGTGCCATCAATAGCGCCCTTCCTCCGACCGAGCCCCTGCCGTCGTGTGCACCACGCGTGCGGCGTTGCCGTGCGGCATGGCAGTAGGGCGCGTTGCCGTGCCGCTTGGCGGGGCTAGGGGTGAAACCCCGGTCGATGTCCGCCGTCCGCGCATATAGCCGCGGTCCCGTTGCCGCGCCGCCACCCACGCGTGCCCCGCCGGGGCTCGCTAATAGCCAAGATCCTCTGCAACCAAAAGAACCGTGCTGGGCGTCATCCTCGGCCGCCGCTCCAAATAGGTGACAATCGAACAAATGCGATCCGGCGAATGGCAGTCCGAACAGCCCCCCGTCTGCGAACAGGGCGTTTTGCACCCTAGCCGCCTTGCATTCGCGGGACAGGCAATCGCTCGTATCCGGGCAATCGCATCGGAAAGCCCGCCATCGACAATCTTATTGCGACCTACAATCCATATGACATGACGAGGCCCGAAAAGCGAGGCCCCAATGCGATTGCCGTTTCCGTCGATGTTGACCAATAGACCATCCCGCGTCAGCGCATTTGCCGAGAGAAGAAATAGATCGCTTGTAAGCTGCTTGCGGCAAATCTCCAACTTCTGCTCTGCCGTCAGACCTTCCTCATTGTGCCGGTAGAGCTTGCACCCCAAAGCCGTCAAATCATCCGCCAGCGCCAGATGCCCAACCGTCTGCGAGCCGCCAAAGCCAATCCCAACCGCACGCAACTCCCGCACTTTTCGCAAAACCGCCTCCCGCGCATCCCGGCAATCGGCACAGATCCGAACGTCAAAGCCGCGTTCGCACAAGGCTTTTCGAACATCTTCCAGCAGAGAACAATCACACATCGGATATCGAACGTCAAAACCCGAATGCCTCCCGTTCCGGAATGCATTCGG
>JAEDLN010000183.1 GCA_016295275.1 Kiritimatiellia bacterium | reverse complement strand
GGTGAGTAGCACACGCTGAGAGTTTTGCGGGGGGGCGTCTCCGTGCGCCCCCCATAGCCGCGCAGGGCGCGGCGTCCGGTTACTCTTACCCGCGGCAAGCCGCGGCACCATACCGCAACGGGGCACGAGCGTGGAGCGCGCGGCGAGGGAGCACGGGATGCCAAGCCACGCACCGCGCCGGGCGGCGCGGCGGCGCGATGGGGACATCGCGCCCTACCGCAACGGGGTACGAGCGGTGCGCACGGCCACGGGACCGCGCAACGGGGCACGAGCGTGGAGCGCGGCAACGGGACACGAGCGGTGCGCAAGGCAACGGGGCACGAGCGGTGCGCACGGTCACGGGACCGCGCAACGGGGCGCGAGCGTGGAGCGCGGCGGGGGGGGACGAGGCGTGGGGCGTGCGAGGCGGGGATGATGCGACAATCGTTGCAAGGGGTTTGTCGGTCAAGCCCAATCATTCCGGGATAGGCCTGCGAATTCCGTTCGGTTGCGTTTGATGCGGCTTTTTGATACCTTTTCCGCAGTCTTGCAGCCGCTCGAATAGGTTTTCTATGTGGGGTGGCGAAGAAGGTGTCCAGGATTGTTCCGATCCGGACGGAAATCTATTTCATCAATCTTTTTTTCTCCCAAAAGGGAAGGAGTTATCTGTGTCGAACGAAACCACCGGTCGCCTCCAGAAGCGCGGTCTCATCATTGACTTTGACTATGTTGTGCTAAACGGCATTGAGATCGTTGCGAATGCTTGGGTAGAGGCTCTCAAGCACATTGGTATGGAAAATGTCTCGGGATCTACCTTTGCCCGCTATTTGTTCGGCAAGCGTGCGGCGGAAGGGCTTCGGGGCATGAATGGCATTGGCGACAGGATTCCCAAAGCGCAGGCAACGGCTGCGGCGGCCATTACGGACGGTTTTCATGCGGCGGAGCCGTCGGGTCCCGCCTTGGAGGCTGCAAAGCTTGCCATCGAGGACGGCGATTCGGTCGTTTTCCTGACGGCTCACGGTGCGGACTTTGCCGAGGAAGCGCTTCGCAAGGCCGGCATCGAGAATCCGGTCGTTGTCGAAGACGAGTCGTCGAGCATTTGCGAATACAGTTCCGAGACATGGACGAAGGCCATTGTCAAGACGGGCGTACCGGAGCGTCTCTGCACGGCATGTGTGGCGACGGCGGCGTCTGCCCGCACGGTTCTTCTCAAGGATGTCCGGGTCATTGCCTTCCCGCACCGGATTGTATCGTTCCAGGATTATTCCGGTGTCCAGATGCGTGCGGATGCAGCTACCCCGGTTGAGGAGATCACGTCGTTTTTGAACTCGTAACGAGTCGTTTTGCCAAAGGCAGGAAGTTTTTGCGCGGGATTGCATTCGAGGCCGGAATCGATCGTGCGCGTTCGAGAGATCGAGGTTGCAGACATGGGCGCACCATCCTACGAAACGATTATAGACGAAGCTTCGCGCATGGTCGAAGTTTTGCGAGGTCTTTCGGATTCATTCCGGTCCGTATCCCGTCTGCTGATTGATACCTTGCAGAATGGCGGTAAGGTATTGACGGCGGGTAATGGCGGAAGCGCCGCGGAGGCGATGCACATGGCGGAGGAGCTTTCCGGGCGTTATCATGCGGATCGGAAAGCGTTGCCCGGCTTGGCGCTTTGCGCCGACGGAACGGCTTTGACCTGCATTGGCAACGACTATGGCTTCGACCGTATTTTCGCCCGTCAAGTCGAAGCATTCGGCAAGGAAGGCGATGTATTGGTTCTGTTTACGACGAGCGGAAACAGTGCGAACCTGCTGGCGGCGGCGGAAGCCGCGAAGAAGCGCGGCATCAAAGTTGTCGCCCTGACGGGGCGCGGCGGCGGTTCGTTGGCGACCTTGGCCGATTACAATCTGGACATTTCCGGCGTAGGCGGAGCGCATGTGCAAGAAGGGCATCAGATTTTATTGCATGCCTTTTTCGAGCAAATCGATGCGGCCTTTACGGAAGGGTAGTGTTTTCCGTGGTACGGGGAGCGGCATTGCCGGATGCCGGAACCGATCAACAGTAGGAGAAGGGCGTTATGCATTTTCGATTCACGGCATTTCTCGGCATGGTTTTCGCTATGCTCTTCGGCATGACCACCGATTCCGGAGCGTCTGTATCGGCCGTTCTTTCGGTACAGGCCAAGCTGTCTGAGCTCGAGTATCTTCGCGGCGAAGACATTTCGCTTTCGGTTCAGATCCAGAACAACGGGTCATCGGTGTTTGTGGTGGACGACTATGGCGAGTACGTCAAGAACAAAATATCGCTTGTCGTTCGCGAGGCGGAATCCCAGCGGCTTCTTTCGCCGATTCGGGGAACGTCGGCGCTTGCTCCGGTTGCGACGGAGTTGATGGTTCAGCCCGGGGAGGTACGTGAAATCGAGGTCAATCTTGCGAAACTGTATGATTTATCCAAGCATGGCCGCTATCAGGTGACGGTTCTACTGGAGCGTGGCGAGGAGTCGGCCGTTTCGCGCATTTTGGCGTTTTCGATTGTGGAAGGGATTGAGATCATTTCGGCTCGGAATGCCTTTGCCAGCGATGAATCGCATTCGTACACCTTTACGCTTCTGTACTGGGAGCGGAGCAAGCGGCAGGATTTGTTTCTCAGGATCAGCGATCCGGCCCGGCGCAATCGCATTGCATCCTTTGTTTCGCTCGGACCGCTGGTGCGCGTATCCGATCCGACGATGACGTTTCAGGGAACATCGGCGGTGACGATTATCCAGCAGACGGGGCGCGATCATTATGCTCGGACGGTATTGGACATCAGCCGGCTCCCGGTGCGGGTCGTCGAACGGGAGGACAATCTGTTGAGCGGCGAAGCGCTTGAGCAGCAACTCCAAACGCAATCGGTCACGCGCCATTTGCTTTCGCTTCCGGACAAAAAGAAGCCGAAGAGCAGCGGAAAGGATTTCTTCGGGCATTGATTCCGGGCGTGAAGCCATTGGAAGCGATTGCAGACGGTTCGAACTTCCTTCTAGCGGTTTTTCCGGACATCTGCTACAATGGCGTCAAGGTTATTGGGATTTGCGTTTTCACGCCGAAGCGGATCGCTTTCCGGATTCCCAAGATTTTTCATCCGTATCCATTCTCATGAAAGTTTCAGTTGATTTTTGTGTCGTCGGCGGTGGCATTGCCGGGCTTTGTGCGGCGGTCGCGGCGGCGCGTCATGGCGCAACGGTAGCGCTTGTCCAGGATCGTTCGGTTTTAGGCGGCAATGCGTCCAGCGAGATTCGCATGCATATTTGCGGAGCGCACGGGAGCAATCGTCGCGAGACGGGCATTGTGGAGGAGTTGTTCCTCGACAATTTGCGCTACAACAGTTCGGCAAGCTGGCCGATTTTCGACACGGTTCTCTGGTCGAAAGTTCGGGCGGAGAAGAACATCCGGCTGTTTTTGGATTCGTCGGTCAGTTCCGGAACGGTTGAGAACGGTCGGCTTCGGAGCGTCCGGGCGTGGCAGACGACGACGGAGGAGTGGATTGAGATTGAAGCGAAGCTGTTTGCCGACTGTTCCGGCGATTCGGTTTTGGCGCCGATTTCCGGAGCCGCTTTCCGCTGGGGGCGGGAAGGGCGCGACGAATTCGGCGAAAGCGAAGCTCCCGAGAAGCCGGACAGCTGCACGATGGGCAACAGCATTTTGCTGCAGGCGATGGAGTTTCCGACGGAGCAGCCGTTTACGCCGTTTCCGTGGGCCTACGATTATTCGGCGCCCGAGAATCGCGAATGGCTGAATGGCCGTTGGTGCGATATTACGCGCACGAATCTTTGGTGGATCGAGGTCGGCGGCATGGGCGACTGCATCAAGGACACGGCCGAGCATCGCGACGAGCTGCTCAAGATTTGCTATGGCGTTTGGGACTATGTGAAAAACCACGCTCCGGACAAAGAGCGCTGGCGCAATTTCGGCTTGGAGTGGGTCGGTTCGTTGCCCGGCAAGCGTGAAAGCCGCCGTTACGAAGGCGATCACATGATGACGCAGCGCGAGGTTCAGGACGGCGGACGCTTCGAGGATATTGTCGCATACGGCGGCTGGTCGATCGACAACCATTATCCGGAAGGTTTCTATCATCGCGGAGAGGGTACGAAGTATACGGGCTGTCCCTCGCCGTTCGGCATTCCGTTCCGGTCGCTCTACTCCCGCAATGTTCCGAATCTCCTGTTTGCTGGACGGAACATCTCCTGCTCGCATGTTGCGATGAGTGCCACGCGGGTGATGGCGACGTGCGGTTTGGAGGGACAGGCGATCGGCATTGCCGCCGCGATTGCCGTTCGCGACGGGCTGGAGCCGCGCGCGATCTACGAAACGCGGATGGAAGAATTGCAGCGGACGCTTCAGGATGACGACTGCTGGATTCCCGGCAAGTTGCGCGAGGTTCGCGGCGTTTGTGCGAATGCCAAACTGGAAGGAGCCGGCGAAGGTGTCGAGCGGCTTCGGGACGGCATGGAGCGCGACTATGACGATGGCGAACACGGGTGGCGCGCCCCCTTTGGCAGTGCCGCGACCTATCTCTTCGAAGCGCCGGTCGATCTTCATGAGATCCGTCTCGTTTTCGATTCCGATTTGAACCGTGCCGATAAAGGGCGTCCCCAAGGCACATCGTACGATTCCATCAAGCAAGGGCGATTCTTCCGCGCATTGGGGGATCCTTGCTACTGTCCGCCGAAGACGCTTGTCCGCGATTTTCGCATTGAGGTATCGTTTGGTTCCGGCGAG
>JAEDLN010000182.1 GCA_016295275.1 Kiritimatiellia bacterium | reverse complement strand
CACGCGCATTACCCGGGCGGCGCGATGGGGACATCGCGCCCTACCGCCATTACACACGGCGTATTTCCCACGCGCATGATCGCACCGCCATTACACCGCCATGCCCTCGCGCATGATCGCACCGCCACGGGGCACACGCATTACCCACCCCACTGCCTGTGGCGGTTCGCCACCCCCACTGCCCGTGGCGGTTCGCCACCCCACTGCCCGTGGCGGCTCGCCACCCTGCTGCCGGAACGATTTCCCACTTGCCGATACCATTTCTTTTCTCTATCCTTGCTAAGACGCCGTTTGGCAAATACGCCTGTTGTTTCCCCGCCCCGCTTTCCCCTGCTTTCACGAGGCGCCAACACCCGTCCAAACCGCTCCGCGAGCCTTCCCGCGCTCCCCTCATTTCCCATGAAGCTTTCCCAGTTTCCGCCCCCCGGCAAAGCCATCCTCCATCACAGCGGCGACACCATCGCATTTACCCTCGAAATCGATGGCGCTTCCGGCGGTCGCGCCGTTCTTCGCACCTCCCTCGGCGGTGCGAAACTCCTGCGCCGCGAAATCATCGAATCCATGGATTCCGATCGCCCGCCGCTGGCTGTCGATTGGAGCGATTTCCCAATGGAGCCGGTCGCTTCCGACAACGGGAAATTGACATTCTCCATCCGACTGCCACTCATCGATATCGGCTTCTTTCGCGCGAAATGCTGCTTTTTCCCGCAAGGAAGCGATGTCGCCGTCTGGCCGGAGGGCTCAGACGTCTGCATCAAGGTCGAGCCGGCATGGACTTGCTGCTGGAGCTCCATCTACTGCGCCTTCCCACGCCAATTCGGAGCCGATGTCTCGCGCGAAACCGCACGCCCCGATTCCGAATCGGTGAAACAACTCGACAAGGAACACTTTACCGTTATCCCACAGGGCGGAACCTTCCGATCCTTGATCCGGCATTTGGATACGATCCTGCTGGAAGAACGCTTCCGCATCGTGCAACTGCTGCCCGTCCACCCATGCCCGACAACCTTCGCCCGCATGGGCCGCTACGGCTCCCCCTTCGCCGGAACCGATTTCCTGACGGTCGATTCCGCATTGGCCGAATTCGACCCCACCGCTACGCCAATGGACCAATTCCACGAACTGGTCGATGCCGTCCATACGCGCGGTGCCCGAATCTTTATCGATCTGCCCGCAAACCATACCGGATGGGCCTCCGCTCTCCAAACCCATCACCCCGAATGGTTTCGCAAGGACGGCAATCGCTTCCACTCGCCCGGTGCTTGGGGTGTCGTCTGGGAAGACCTCGTGGAACTCGACTACGCAAAACCCGGACTCCGAGACTTCATGGCGGGAGTCTTCGAATTTTGGTGCGCGCAAGGTGTCGACGGATTTCGCTGCGATGCCGGCTATATGATTCCCGCCGATACCTGGCGCTACATCGTGGCGCGCGTGCGCGAACAATTCCCGGATACGGTCTTCCTGCTCGAGGGTCTCGGTGGAAAAATATCGGTCACCCGCGACCTGATCGCCAATCAAGGCCTCGATTGGGCTTACTCGGAAATCTTCCAGACGGAAGATCGGTCCGCCTTCGAACACTACCTTCCCGGTGCTCAGGAAATGAGCGAATCGGTCGGTCCGCTGGCACACTACGCGGAAACCCACGACAACAACCGCCTCGCCGCCCGCTCCCCCGTCTACGCCCGCATGCGAACAGCCCTAGCCGCCCTCGCCTCCGCACAAGGCTGCTTCGGCATCACAAACGGCGTCGAATGGTATGCGACGGAAAAGGTGGATGTCCATCGCGCTTCGGCTTTGCGATGGGGAGCCCCCGATAATCAAGTCCGCTTGATCCGGCGCTTGAATACCATCCTCGCAACCCTCCCCGCTTGGGGCGCCGGCACGCGCGTTCGTATGGTGCAACACGGCGCCGGAAACGTGCTTGCCCTCCTGCGAACCCCCGTTTCCGGATCGCGCGATACCGCTCTCGTGCTCGTCAATTTGGATCCCGGTGCCCGGCAGCCCGTCAGCTGGCACGCCCCCGATTTGCACAACCTCGATCCGGTCTGCATCTTCGACTCCGAGAGCTGCGACGGAACTCCTTCCGAAGATACGACGCCCGCCCGATTCTCTGATTCGCTCGACCTGCGCCCGGGGCAGGTGCTCTGCTATGTTTTCGACGACTCGGCGCCGCAAACCCTGCAAGCCGCCCTCGAGGCCGACTCCGGCGCCGCCTTCTTGCCGGAAACGGTCCGCAAACAGGAGCTCCGGATGGCAGTCCTGCGCATTCGCCGGATCCTGACGAATTGCCGCCCGCTTGCACACGATGAAAATGTCGACGAACTCGCCGAAATGCTCGCCCGAGACCCCCTCTCCATCGTGCGCCGGTATCTCCGTACGCCGCAGACCATGCCGCCGGTCACGACATGCTCCTTCCCGGACGATACGAAACGCATCGTTCCCCTTCCGTCCGGAAACCTCCTGCTCGTGCGCGCCCCTTCGCCGTTCCGGGCCCGACTCGTCTATACCGACGAGGAAAGCGGCCGCCAAATCCGCAAAAGCGCCATCGCGTTCCGGTTGCAGGACGGTACCGCCGCTGCGTTTATCGATCACCCGTCCGGCAAGGCGCGAAATGTTTTCGAGGCGACCCTGAACCTCGAAATCGCCGAGCCCGGCCGCCCGCGCCGCGAATCCATCTCCTTGCAGGTGCTCCCGCGTACCTGCCCGGTGCGCAACCGCTTCACCGGCATGGAAGTGCGGCGCAACAACTTCGCCGCACTCCTCACAAACGGTACAGGCGCAATGTCACACGTCCGTGCACGATGGCCCGAAGTCTCTTCGCAATACGATGCGATCCTCGCCGCCAACCCGGACCCGAATATCCCGTGCGACCGGTTCGTACTCTTCACCCGTTGCCGCGCCTGGATCGTCAATAACGGCTTCTCGAGCGAAATGAATACTTCGTGCCTCGATTCTTTCGAGGCAACCCGCGAATCCGTGCAATGGATCTTCCGGGTGCCGGTCGGTACCGGACGCACCGTCTCCATCGAAACAACCCTGCGCCTCGAGAAGGGCCGAAACCGGACGCAACTATCCTTCCGCCGTCTGGATGCCGATGGCTCTTTCAATGCGCTCGACAATGCCGATCCCGTCCGCATCATCCTTCGCCCCGATATCGAATCGCGCTCCTTCCATACGAAGACAAAGGCCTTCGCCGGTCCCGAACAGTCGTTCCCCCGTTCCGTCCAAGCTAGCGCATCCGGCTTCCGTTTCCTTCCGCCCAATGCCGTTCCGCTCCAAATGACGGCCGCAAAATTCGCCTGCGCCAAAAAAACGCGCAAGGAAATTCCGAATGCCGCATCCTTTACGCAGGAAAGCGAATGGCACTATATGGTGCCCCATCCTGCAGAAGCCAAACGCGGCCAGGACGGCAGCAACGACCTCTTCTCCCCGGGCTGGTTCTCGGCCTCGCTTTCCGGCAATGAGGAACTCTGCCTTACGGCGGAAATTCCAGGCGAATCCATCGCCGCCAACCTGCCCGCCTTGCCGCCCTTCTCAACCCCGCCCCAAACCCTCTGCGGCGCCTTGCGCGGCGCACTGCGCGATTTTATCGTTCGCCGCGATTCCAATGCGACCGTGATCGCCGGATACCCATGGTTCCTCGATTGGGGCCGGGATACGTTTATCGTACTCAGAGGCATGATCGCCGACGGTCTCTGCGAGGCGGCGCAATCGATTATCCGGACATTCGGCGCTTTCGAACAAGACGGTACGCTGCCAAATATGATTTGCGGAAACGACGCCTCCAACCGCGATACGTCAGACGCGCAGCTTTGGTACTGCACCGCCGTCTCCGATCTGTGCCAAAAAATGGGCCGGGACAATGTTCTCTCCATGGTTTGCACCCCTTCGCGAAAAACCGTCCGAACCGTCCTCGTCTCTATTGCCGAGGGCTATCGCCGCGGAACGCCAAACGGAATCCGGATGGACGAAACATCCGGCCTGATCTACTCGCCCAGCCACTTCACCTGGATGGATACGAACTTCCCCGCCGGAACACCGCGCCAAGGATATCCGATCGAAATTCAGGCGCTCTGGATCCATACGCTCGCGTTTGTCGCCTCGATCGATCCGACGGGACCCTGGCAGAAACTCGCCGATTTGGCCCGTTCTTCCCTCTTGCGCTTCTTCCGGATTCCCGGCCGCCCCTTCCTCGCGGATTGTCTCCACGCCAACGAATTCTGCCCCGCCGAATATGCCGCGCCGGACGACCACCTGCGGTGCAACCAGCTCTTCGCAGTCACGCTCGGCGCCGTGACCGATCCGGATACCATCCGCGGCATCCTCGAATCGAGCGAGACGCTCCTTGTCCCCGGCGCCATCCGAACGCTCTCTCCGCAACCGACGAAATTCGCCCTCCCGATCTACGGCCAGGGCGGTCTCCTCAACGATCCGAACCGCCCCTACTGGGGTCGCTACGAGGGTGATGAGGATACGCGCCGGAAACCCGCCTACCACAACGGAACCGCATGGAGCTGGCCATTCCCGTCCTACGCCGAGGCACTCTTCCTCGCCTATGGCGAATCCGCACGCGAGGCCGCTCAATCCCTGATCGCCTCCGCCGCACCTTGGCTCTCTACCGATTGCATCGGCCATATCCCCGAAATCGCCGATGGCGACGCCCCGCACGCCGGCGGCGGATGCGACGCCCAGGCATGGTCCGCTTCCGAATTCCTTCGCGTCGCACATCTGCTCGGCCTCTGCAAAGAATAGCCGCCCTCC
>JAEDLN010000181.1 GCA_016295275.1 Kiritimatiellia bacterium | reverse complement strand
GCGCCGCATCGGGTAATGAGCGTGTGTAATGGCGGTGCAATCATGATATCGAGCCGGGTGCGCGACCCTGTCGCGCACCGTGTCGCGGACAGAGCCGCGGCCTGCAAAACTCTCAGCGTGTGCTACTTGCCCTGCCGCGCACCGCGGTGGCGAGCCCCCACGGGCGGTGCGGCCGCGGTTGAAGACTGGAGAAATGGTAAAACGATTGTAATTTATTGAAAATGCGATGTTTATAATAAAATATTGACGGGGGGGTAAGTGTATTCTTCTAAGAAAACAATTGCGAAAAAGACCCTTCGAGAAGGCTCGCACAAAAAAAAAAAATAATTACCACGCCATATTTCGGACGGAATCCGGGAATATAGCATAGGAGTCATTTCAAAGTCTCTTTTTCGCAAGATGAATTCCGTCTGCGGAATCGTTGGCTTTCCATTGACACTTCTTTGTTCGAACAATGAAACAATCACATAAAAGGAATACAATCCAAATGATGAAGAATCCACGGAAAATGGCGTATATTGCTACGCTTTTCGGGACTGTCGGGCTGCTCGCCGGGTGCGCGTCCATGAATCCCGATCAAATTCGCAGGGAGATGCAAAATCTCACGGATGCGAAAAAATTCGATGCCGCTCGCGCGGTTCAAGTCAAATCCAATCCGGGCGGCTTGATCAAGAGCGAGGAGGAAAAAGCGAAAGAGCAGATGATCCTCGAAGTCGTCAATCCGGCGGAAATCCAGTATTGGAGGACAGAGGATACTCGCAAGGTCAACGAGTTCGTTTCCGCCCGGAATTTCAATGCCGCCCGCGATCTGCTCTGGACGCCGTTCACATCGTCGGAATCGGTTGTCCAGCAGACGGTTGCCGAGAATCGGAAGATGCTGTTGCACGAGACCGTGAACCGCACACAGTACATTCTGACAACGAATGAAATGACGAAGGCCGTTTCCGCGGCTGTCGCCAACAAGGATTACGATGCGGCCCGCAAGGCTTTGAACGATGTCCGCAGGGTCCGGGTTTTCCCGAAAAATGTCTACACGAGACTGATCGGCATCCGCCAGGCACTCGTCACCTCGGGTGTTACGGCCGAAAGGGCGGAAACGATCGTAAACGGTCAATTGATCCGCATCTTCGAAACCATCTTCCCGGATCCGGTATATCAAGTTCGCACCGTGAAGCCCGGGGAAACCTACAGTCCGGACGACAAGCCTTACACCGAAGCGTTGGATTTGTTCCGCAAGACGCTTGAAGAGTATGGCATCGATGCGGCTCTGACGGACAATATCTGCAAGGCTCTCGACGAAGTCGCCTCCGAGCTTCTCAAGGAATTGTGGATTCCGCAGGAGGAATACGAAGTTTCTCCGCCTGATGCAATCGGAACGACGAAGCTCAACGAGCTGATTGCGGCGACGAAAACGAATCTGCTGGAAACGGTTATCGTTCCCGCTCAGATTGCAACCCGCGTCAAGGAGTTGCGCGACCGGGTGGTTCCTCTTCTTCAGCAGGGGCAGCTCGATGAAGCGCGCGCCGCCATTCACACCTTTGGCGTAACCGGATATTCCGACGTCGATGACGCGGTCTTCGCGGTCAAACTCGGTCTGTTGAACGCCCAGGTCAATCCTGCCGAATGGAAAGCCCGTAGTGAGGCGCTTTCCGGCTCCGTCGCCGATGCGCTGGCCAATTGCGATCCGACGAAGGCGATGGAGGCGATTGCCGCCGATCGTCCGGTTTCCGTCTACGGCGCTCAGGTTGACGAAGCGCTGGATGCCGCCGCAAGCCAATCGGTCCAGATCGGCGTCGACAAGGAGGACGCCCAAGCTGTCGTTGCAGCTACGCAGGGCAAGATCGGCGAGCTGGTCGCCCAGAGACCCGAATCGGCGCGCGAAGCCCGCATCATGCAATCCTATCTCGACGAAGTGGCCGGAATCGCGGACAATCGCAAACCGGACGACCCTGACTGGTCTTTGGTTCGCAAGGCGCTCGACGAGGCCTCCAACTATCTGATCGAGGACGATTTCTCGAAGGCGGAAGCGGATGCGCTCACGTCCAATGTTCTCGCCGGCTTCAAGGCCCTTGCCTCCGGAACGAGTGCTCCCGATCCCGAAGCATTCACGACGGAAGAGCTGAATCGGAAACTCACCGAACTCAAGAGCAACCTCTCTGCGAAGATTGCCGCTGCCGTGGTTTTGATGGCCAACGCATCGGACATCGTAGAGGAAGCGCCGTCTCTCACGCCGGAAACTCTCGAGTACCGCATCAACTCGCTCCGGGATGTCGCCGCGGTCAAAGTTTCGTCCGAATTCGCCGGAACACTCCATCGGAATACAAGCGCCGCCGCACAGGAGCGCATCGCGGAATCGGAAGCCGACGAGACGGCCGCCAAAGCGAAAAGCGAGGAGCTTCGCCAGCTTGCGCTGCAAATGGCCGAACGGGCTGCCGCCGCCGTCGACTTTGACGCGCGCATCAATGGATTCATCGAGGCGGTCAGCGATCGGTCCGAAAAAGACATCAACCGTATGCTCGGGGAGGGTGCCCGGATTCTGCGACTCCGCCGCATCGGTGCGGAACTCTCGCGGGAGGACGCGACATCGCTCTTTGTTGCGGCTGTCTACATGGGATATGACGATGTGATGAATCTCGCGCTTGTTCTGGGCGCTGACATCAATGGCGTTTCCGCCAAGGATGCTCTCCGGCGTTCGCCGTTTTTGGTTGCGCTTCAGTACGGGTTCAAGGGGCGTGCCTGCACCGTTCTCGAGAAGGCCAGCCGTCAGGCGCTCGACGCCCGCGGAGACGGAGCGCTGCATTACGCCGTTCGCGGCGGCAACGGAACCGCGCTTGTCCAGCTGCTTCGGAACGGCGTCAGTGCAAAGTCGACCGGCGCAGATGGCGCCACGCCGATTGTCCTCGCTTCCAAGCTCGGATATGCTGGCTTCGTGCAGGCGCTCGCGCCCTTCTCGGATCTTGAGAAAGCGGATGACGAAGGTTTCACCGCCTTGCTGAGAGCCGCTCAGAACGGACGTCTCGATATGGTCCGCAGCCTTGTCTCTTCCGGTGCCGAGCTCGGTGCGAAGACCAAGGACGGGGATGGCGCGCTTGAACTCGCCGCCAAGGACAATGCGCCCGAATTGCTCGCGTGGCTTCTCGATGAAAAGAAGATCGTGCCGACCGATCGCGTCGTTTCGCAGCTCGTCCTTGCTCGCAATGTTCCGACGCTCCAGCTCATGGTCGCCCATGGTGCGCGCTTGCTGGATGAGCATCTCGCTCTCGCCGTCAAGCAGAGAGATTTCCCGATGGTGCAATATTTGGTCGGCCGGGGAACGGATGTGAACGCAGAAATCGTGAAGAAGGTCTGCGAAGAGGAGAAAGAAAACGAAGAAGGAGCAGCTTCTCTCGTTGACATTCTCGCGTATCTCTCCGAACAAGGTCAGCGCTAAGCGCTAACCGCTTCATGCGTCTGCGCGCCATCGATTTTCTACGGCGCGCAGACCGTTTCGGATTTCGAGGTTTTCAGTCTCCATCATTTTCGTATGAAACGATCGTATTTATCCTGTGTTTCTCTCTCCCTGCTGGCGTCTTTGTTTGCGTTTCCGGCATTTGCGGTTTCCGATGGGGCGAGTGAAAAGACCGTCGAGGCGTCTGCCGTATCCGATCGCGGGTCGTCCCGGTTCGACGCCATTCTTTCGTCTCTTCTCAAGCCTGCGGAAACGGCGGACACTTCTGCGTCCGGCGTGAAGCAAGACGCGTCCGTTCCGGCGACGAATCCGGAGCCCGCTCCGATTCAGGCAGCGATGATCAATGTGCCGTCTCAAATTGTCGGTGTTCCAGGCGAGCATCCCCTTGAGGAAAAAACAGACGAAGAGGAAAGCATTCGAATCTCCCTGGGAGGCGGGTACTTTCCTGCACCCGAGGGTGGTAAAAAAGGTTGGTGCGTGCAAGGGGAAATTCTCTTTGGTATTCCACAGACACCCGTCGATATTGACATTCGCGGCTTCTACAACGGTTGTGAATTTCAAAAGTACGACGGGCTTGATGAAAGTATGTTTTTGGGAAGCGCCCAGTTGCGGTTGAATCTCAATAGAAACGGAATCATCAACCCGTACATTTCGGGCGGTGCATATTATCAAAAACACGACTGGGAGGAACGGAAGAGGGATTATTATTGGTGGTATTGGTATAAGAAGTGGTACTCGTATAACGAGAGTTGCGATGACGATGATGTTAGCTTTATCGCCAGTGCCGGTATTGAGATAAAGCCGGATCCCTTCTATCTGCGGCTCGATTATTCGGTTCTCGATAGTAGTCAATTTGAGATTCTCGCAATCGTCGGCATCAACCTCACGGATCATATTCGTCTCGAAGGCGCATACAGATATACTTCCCTGAACTACGTTGACCGTGATAGTTGCTATTATTTAGGTGATTATAGGAAATGCTTTTTTGCCGGTCTTTCGATTGGCTTTTAGCAGTCTAGGGAACAGAAAGGAATCCATCTGACCGAATTTCGTTTTTATTTGTAGGGACAGCGAACGGACTTTTCCGTTCTTACGGCTGCGATCATTCCAATGGTCGCAGCCGTTTTTGATGCGGTGGCGAGCCTCCACGGGCAAGCGGTGAACCACCGCGGGCAAGTCGGGAGCCACCGCGGGGTGGGGAGCCCCCACGGGCGAGCGGTGAGCCACCGCAGGCAATACGCGCGTGTGAAATGGTGGTGCGATTTTTGCGGGTGTAATGGCGGTAGGGCGCGATGTCCCCATCGCGCCGCCCGGGTAATG
>JAEDLN010000180.1 GCA_016295275.1 Kiritimatiellia bacterium | reverse complement strand
CGCCATCGGCGCGGTGCGCGGCTTGGCCTCCCGCCCCGTGCCGCCCCCCGCTCCCCCTCGCCGGGCCCCGCGCCACCGCCGCGATTCGCTTGTGGGGCGCCATCGAGGGCGCCCTCCCCTGCTCCCCTCGTCCCCCTCTCCCTCGGCGCTCCATCGCGCACCGCCCCCGCCACCCCGCGCCCCCCACTCGCCCGTGGGGGTTCCCCACTCGCCCGTGGCGGCTCGCCACCGCCGCGCCGCCCGGCGCGGCTTTTACATTTTCCGCGCTTTCGCTACACTCTTCCCATCCGGCACACCCCGAATCCCGATTCCGCTCTTCCATGAATACGATTTCCATCCCGTCGCAAACAATCCCCGTTGCCGCAGAGGTCGATCTTTGCGTCTGCGGCGGTAGCTGTACCGGCGTATTCGCCGCTATCGCTGCAGCTCGAAAGGGCCTGCGAGTCGCCCTCGTCGAAGCAAACGGCTTCTTCGGCGGCTCCGCCACCGCTTCCTTCGTGCCCGTATGGCATTCCTTGTATTCGCTGGATGGAACCCGTCAAATCATCGGCGGACTGACCGAGGAAACCCTCCATCGCCTCGATGCACGACACGATGTGCAATTTCGCGCAAAGACAGACCCATCCGTCTATGCCACTTTCTCGACACCCGGGTTGATCCTCGTGCTCGACCAAATGGTCGCGCAAGAAGCGCCGCGCCTCCGCCCCTTTCTCCATGCCACCATCTCCGGCTCCATCGTACGGGCCCCGGGCGAACTCTCCCATGTCATCATCCAAGACAAGTCCGGCACCCGTGCAATCGCCGCACGCTTCTTTATCGATGCGACAGGCGACGGCGATCTCCTGAGACGATCCGGTTTCTCGATGCGAAGCGTTCCCGATGCCGAACGCCAAGCCCATACCACCTGCGCCATCCTCGCCGGCGCAGACCGGCTCTCCGCCGCCCATCCCGGTTTCTCGTTCGGCGAAATGATGAAGCCCGAACGCGGCGCCGGTCTCAAGCACGTCTTCTTCTGGCAAGCTCCCGTCATCGGGGCGCCTGGGCTCTCCTTCGTCGCCCTTAGCCGCGTTTCCTGCAATCCGGTCGATGCCGATCAACTGACCGCCGCCGAAATGGAGGGGCGCCGGCAAATCAATGCCTTCACAACCGCCTGCAACCACGAATTTCCTACCCCCGACGCCCGTATCGCCGTCGCCGCATTGCCGCCCTCCATCGGACTCCGCGAATCCCTTCACGCCAAATGCCTCTATACCCTCACCGAACAGGACCTCCTGCACGGAAAAACATTCCCCGATACCATCGCAAGAGGTACCTACCGCATCGATATCCATGAGGGCTCCGGTATTACGTTTCGATACCTGGACGGAACCTCCTCCCATCTATCCGTCGACCCCGTCACCCAAAAAACCGCCTGGACCGGCGGACGCTGGCTCCCCGATGGCGCCCCACACGCCCAATGGTACGAAATTCCCTTCCGGAGCATCGTCCCCGCTCGTGCCGTCAATGTCCTTTGCGCCGGACGAATGCTCGACTGCGATCGCGGCGCTTACGGCGCCGTTCGCGTCATGGTGACCTGCAACCAAATGGGAGAGGCCGCCGGCTCGGCCGCCGCCGATATCCTCCTATCCGGACAAACGCTCTCCGACTACGTGGACGCCCTTTTAAACCCGAAACCGGGAACAAAATAGTGTCTCCCCAATCCAATCGTTTTTTGCTAAAATCCAAAGTATGAAATTAACTCCCGAACAAGTCGAGGCCGTTCGCAAACTGGCCGCATCCGGAGCCTCCATCTCCGATATCCAGTCCGCCCTCGCTACCGATTTCAATATCCACTTGAATTACCTCGACACCCGATTCCTTCTCCTGGATCTGGATGTCACAATCGCAGAACGCAACCCGCCAAAGGCTGCGGCCCCGCAAACGGATCCCAATCCGCCTTTGCCCGATCCCAATGCGTTTGAAGACGCTCCGCAAGAGGACTTCTCCGAGCCCGACGCTCCTCCAATGTCCCCGGCAGACGACGCCTCACCCCTCGCAGAACCGCCCGCCCCGGCCGGCGGCTCCGTCCAAGTCGAAATTTCACGCATCCAACGTCCCGGGTATGCCCTCTCCGGTACCATCGTCTGCTCCGATGGCGTAAAGGGCGAATGGGGCGTCCTCAACGATGGCCGGCTTGCACTTGATTTCGGCGAAGACAAGTCCTACCGCCCCTCGCCGGAGGATATTCAGGCTTTCCAACGGCAACTGCGCGACCTGCTGTCCAACGCCTACTGAAAATAGCCCCCCTTTCTTCGCCCCATCGGAACACCCGTTCCTTTTCGCGGTCGTTCCGATGGATTTTTGTTTTCCCCCCCTTTTCCATTCCTTCCATGAAACTTGCCATGATCGGCGTCGGCCACATGGGCGGCGCAATTCTCAAGGCGATTCTTTCCCAACAGACGGTTGCCCCGGAAAAAATTCTCTTCTCCGTCGCAACCGAAACACACCGCGACCGACTCCAAGCCGAATTCGGCATCCGACCATGCGCCGTCTCTGATATGCCCGCACTCGCCGATGTCATCATCATCGGCGTGCGCCCGGCCGATGCCGCACCCGTCCTCGAAAAGCTTGCGCAAAGCCCCGAACGCTCCCGCCCGCTCTACCTCTCCATCATGGGCGGTCGTCGCCTCGAATGGCTCGAAGAACGCCTTCCAAATGCCCGCGTCATCCGAATCATGCCCAATCTCGGCGTCTCCGTCCGACAGGGAATGTGCGCCTACGCTTGCGGTACCCGCGCCACGGAAGACGATGCCGCCCGCACGCAGCAACTCCTCGAAACATTTGGAACGGCCTTGAAACTTCCCGAAGAGAATATGGACGCCGTCACCGCCCTCTCCGGCTCCGGTCCCGCCTTTTTCGCCTATGCCCTGCAAGCCATGACCAAGGGTGGAATCGCCCTCGGTATCGAACCCGCCGCCGCGGCAACCCTCGCCCGCCAAACCCTCCTGGGAACCGCAACCGTCCTCTCTCGGCCCGGCGCCCCCGATACGGAAGCCTTTATCCGCTCCGTCGCCACCAAGGGCGGAACAACCGCCGCCGGAATGCAGGTCCTGGAAGCCTCCGCCGTGAACGACGCCTTCGCTGCAACGTTGAACGCCGCCGCAAAGCGAAGCGCGGAACTCTCCGCTCTCTGATATGTTCGATCCCTTGTTCCCAGATGCCACACGACGCCGTCCCTTTCCCCTCCTTCTGGTAGCGGGAATACTTCTGTTCCTGCTGCTCTTGATTCTTCTCGTTCGAATCCCGAATTGCCGCTCCGATACCTACCCGGCTCTCCCGGAAATCAAAACCACGGAACCGCCCCCCGCACGGCTTCACCCCGATCTCCATACGCCCGTTCGCCCTCCGCTCGATCAATTTCCGCGCGATGCGAAACGCCCCGCAAAACGCGAAACCGAATGCGCCGATCCAATCAACCTCGATTCCTTCTCCGCCGCTCGAGATCTCGTCTATGTCGACGATCCGCGCGTCTGGTGGGAAAGCGATCACGATGAGGCAGACCGAGATATCGAAGACGACCATTCCATGCACGCCGCAATGGAACTCCCCTTCCGACGCCTCGTGAATCTCGCAGCCCGACAATGCCCCGAATTCCAGCTGCGCGTCCAAGAATGCTACCGTCCCGCCGGAATCCATTCCGCCAAATCCCTCCACTGCGAGGGACGCGCTCTCGATCTTACGTTCGGACGCGATAACGAGCCCCTCCCGCCCGCCCAACGAAACGACGCCTACGAAAAACTCGCAATCCTATGCTGGCAAGCCGGGTTCGATTGGGTCTACTATGAAAACAGCCGTGGCACCGGACCCCATATCCATGTGTCCGTGCGCCGTGACGCACCGCGCCTGCAACCCCCTCCCGACGGACTCCCGCTCCCCTCCATGACGAGCGGACACCCAAACCCCGGCATCTCCGTTCCGGTCCCGCAACCGGACGGAACCGAAACCGCTTCAAACCGCCATGAATAATCCCACGCAAGATTCCGATCCACCCGTCCCAGATCAGTCCGCCCCGGACGCGAAACTCAAATCGGTTCTCGGTTCTTCCCAAACAAACGCCGCCGCCGCTTATTTCAACATCACGTACGGACCGATGCCTCGGTGGAAGGCTTGTCTCATGGAGCTCGTCCAACTCCTTTTCTCCGGAACCCCGGGCGCCCTCGGCTATATCCTCCGTCGTTTCTTCTATCGCCCCTTCTTCGGAGCGTGCGGACGCAAAATCCTGATCGGACGGCATGTCACGTTTCGCCATCCCGGAAAAATCTTCTTCGGCGACCATGTCGTACTCGACGATCGTTGCGTCATCGATGCCAAAGGCTCGGACAATATCGGAATCAAAATCGGAAACGCCGTCTTCGTTGGACGCAATACCATCGTCTATTGCAAAAACGGCAATATTGCTCTTGAGGACAAATCCAGCCTCTCCGCCAACTGCATCGTCTTTTCCTCCAACGAACTCACCCTCGGCGCCGGCACCATGGTCGGCTCCTTTTCCTACCTCCTCTCCGGCGGCGAATACGAGCCCACTTCTCCCATTCCATTCTGCGAACAGTCCGGCATGAAAACCGTCGGACCCCTTGCAATCGGACCCGATTGCTGGATCGGCGCCCATGCCATGATTCTCGATGGTGCTTCCCTCGGCACCCGCGTCGTCGTCGCCGCCGGCGCCGTCGTCACAAAGCCGGTCCCCCCGCATACCATCGTCGCCGGAATCCCCGCCAATCCCATAAGAAACATGTACTCTGTACCAACT
>JAEDLN010000179.1 GCA_016295275.1 Kiritimatiellia bacterium | reverse complement strand
CGTCGTTGTCATTGCGATTGCGGCACTGGCGCTCTTTGGTTTGCTGGGCGACACCATCAAAGAAAAGACCTCCGGCGCCGTCAGCTCTCTGACCTCGAGCGATCTGGCATCCGAAGCCCAATCCCAAGCAGATCAGAGCTCCGTCGATACGTTCAAGGAAATGGATTCCACCGGCCTGTAAGCCGATTTTCCCATTCCCTGATTCTACCATCCCCTTGGCTTCGTCTTTGCTCGAAGCCGGTTGGTTTTGTTACGCAGAGCCTATGCGCAAAATGGTTCAGCCGAACAATCGCCCTCTTCCGTCTCCCTTTTCAGTCCAGTGCCGGAAGGGGGCTCTTGTTTTTCTCCGGAAAAATCGCACCCGGTTCGCCGGCCAAGCCTATCTGGAGACGCTGATTGTCATTCTTGTGCTTCTTGTTTGTCTGTTCGGAATCCTCCAAGCCGCCCTTTCCCTTGGCGGACGGGATATTCTGCACCACGCGGCGGCACGCGCCGCCCGGGCCAAATCGGTCGGATTTAACGACTGGATGGCAGAAAAGGCCGCCCGTGTCGCGGCTATTCCCGTCTCCGGAAAATTGCTCGCCGCCGAAGTCGGCTGGACGACCGATGCCGGTGACGTAGCCGCTTTCGAAGCTGCTCGAATTCCCGCCTATCTCGCCGCGGAAAACGGCGCACGCGCCGAACATATTCTCGATTACGAGGAATGGCGCGCAGGAACCATTCACTACAATCGGAATACCTCTCTTCTCGGAAATGGCGTACTCGAATACTCCGTACGCCATTACGCCCCGTTGCAAATGCCGCTGGCACGAATCATTTTCCCCTGGGCTGCTTTGGACGCCGATGGAATTCCGCGTGTCGACGTGGAGGAATCCGCCAATGCTGGCGAACACGCGTCCCTCTACCTGGAAGGGTCCCGCCCGTGATATCCAATCCACCCCATAACCCACTCGCTCGCAAGAAGAGGAACGGACAGGTTCTGCTCCTCGTCCTCGTCTCGATTGTCATTCTTTGCGTTGCCGCTCTCTGGCTTGCCGATATCCACCATATCATCCTCGCAAAGGATAAAACCCAAAATGCAGGCGATGCCGCCGCGTTGGAAGCCGCACGCTGGCAGGCAACCACCCTGAACCTCATCGGCGAACTCAATCTCCTCCACGCCCTCGCTTTGGCCCAGGGCGACGATACGACTTGCGATACCATTACAAATGCACAGGCCCGTATCGCTTTTGCCGGTCCGCTGACCGGCGCCGGCGCGGCCCAACAGGCCGCCAAACTCAATGGCGCCCCCGTGCGGAAGGATTACACCCAATTCGTGCGCGATTGCGCAGATCGGGTACGCCATGACTACGCCACCACGATCGGCGGACAGCTCGCACTCCCCGAACCGTGGGAAGGCGCTTGGAACGATTACGCCGACATGCTTCAGGCAATCGCCGATGACGGCGTTGCCGCAGGCTTCGACAATGCCCACTTCTACTCCGATCCGGACGGTGGACACATCCTGCTCGAGGAGGCATTCTACCGCGCCGTCCGCGGACGGGATTGGTGCTGGTTCTACCATTACGCGCCCGGTCTCCTCGAACAATACACCGACGCTTCCTGGTGGCCCGCCCTCCCCGATCCCGATTCGAATCCGCCTTCTTCGCCCGAATTGCTCGGACTCTTCTTGCGCCCGTATTCCATCCGATTCGATACCATCCTCAAATCCGGTGACATCCGGCAGGCAATGGAGAACGAAGCGCTCGACCCGCTTCCAGATTCCAATGAGGCCGGATCCACAAACCGTATCGCACATACTTGGTTTTCCTACGATATGGGCAAATGGGGAAGCTGGGAAATCATGAAGAATCCCACCTTCCCGATCGATGGAGACCTGCGCCCCGAATACGATTACGAGGGCGCCGATGTCGTTATTCGCGTGGAAAATACCATCGATCGTCTCTCCCAAAACGAGGAGGACGAAATCGTCTGGGTTGCCGCCGCAAAGCCGTTCGGATTCCTCGCCTCCGCAGATGGCGGCAATGCCATGCCGCCAACCCTCGTGCCATTCGTCATTCCGGCCTATCGCGATGTCCGTCTGATCCCGCTGGACGCTTCTTCCTCGCCGGATGGCGGCGCCTTTAACCTGCGCTGGCGCCGGCACTGCCTGCAACATCTTCCCGATTATCTCGATAACGGAATTCGAAACCTCTCTTCTTCTTGCCGCTATTGCCAGGCTTTGATTCTTTGGGAAAACGACGCCTTCCGCGACTCGGGCAGCCGCTGGCTATCAACCAACAAATGGAAATGCACCATCTCGCCTCCCGGAAATGGCCCGGGCGGCGGCTCTTTCCATGCCCACTGACGAAAACATTGTCCGCAAAAACAAGCCAGTTCATCGAAACCGATGCAAAACGAGAAGGCTTCCGGAATGCTCGAAATCCGATACGTGCAATTGGAGGATAAACCGTTTTGGTTCCGTCTCGATCGACATCTGCCGGAATCCGTTTTCGAACGCAAGGTTCGAGACAAAAGCGGATACGTCCTTTTGGAAAACCAAACGCCGGTTGGTTTGCTACGCTACAATCTCTTTTGGGATCGAATTCCCTTTTGCACCATGCTCTTCATCGATTGTCAGTGCCGGAAGAAAGGCTACGGCACAAAACTGATGCAAGATTGGGAAAAAGACATGAAAGCACAGGGCTATGGCATGCTTTTAACCTCTACCCAGGTCGATGAAGACGCACAGCATTTCTACAGAAAACTCGGTTATCGAGATTGCGGCGGTTTCGTGATTGACATTCCGGGTTATGAGCAACCGATGGAAATGTTTCTGGTGAAAGGACTGTAGCCGTTCGCTCGCGTATTGTGGCAAATGGAGACGCATCTCGCATCCCCGCGCCCATTCCCCTGCCATGCCCCGTCGCCGCGCCCCATCGCCATACCCCGTTGCGCGACCCCATCGCCGCGCCCCATCGCCATACGCTCCCGTTGCGGTAGGGCGCGATGTTTGGCCGCCGGGCCTCCCGGCTCGCGCCGCCGCGCCTTTGCCCGCGGCGGCTCGCCACCGCGGTGCGCGGCTTGGCATCCTGCTCCATTGCCGCACCCCCTCGTTTTGGCGCGGTAATGCCGCGCCATCGGACGCCGGGCCTCCCGGCCGCGCCATCGGCCGCCGCGGGCCTCCCGGCCGCGCCCGTCGCTTGCGAATGACGCAACAAAACGGAAACAAGCATCCAAACGGAACCGCCGCTTGGATGCTTGCTTTTCTTGATTAACATGCGCCCTACAAACCCAATGCCGAACGGATGGCATCGACCTTGTCAAGCTTCTCCCACGGGAAAAGCCCACGACCGAAATGCCCGCCGTTGGTCGTCTGTCGATAGCGCCAGCCCTGCGGCTTCTTGAGCGAAAACGCCTCGATGATCATGCCGGGACGGAAATCGAACAGACCGCCATCGCGAATCAGCTCCGTCGCCTTCTCCTCGCTTACGCCATGTCCCGTCCCGAAAAACGAGAGATACAGGCTGACGGGCTTCGCTTCGCCGATTGCATAGCTGACCTGCAATTCACAACGATCCGCAACGCCCGCCGCAACCAGATTCTTCGCTACATACCGCGAATAGTAGGCCGCCGAACGATCGACCTTCGACGGATCCTTGCCGGAAAAACAGCCGCCGCCATGACCGGATGCGCCACCATACGTATCCACGATGATCTTGCGCCCCGTCAGCCCAGAATCGCCGGCCGGACCGCCAATCACAAAACGCCCCGTCGGATTGATGTGAAACCGCGTCTGCGCGTCCACGAGCCCCGTATCCGCCAATGCTTCTCGGGCAAACGCTTCCAAGACACGCCGGATTTCCCCGATTTCGACCGAGGACTCCGTTTGATGCGAAATCACAATATCCGCAATGCGGACAATCCGGTTTCCATCGTAGACGACCGAAACCTGCGACTTCGCATCCGGTCGCAACCACGCAATCTTCCCCGCATGACGGCACTCCGTCAACTTTTCAATCAGCAAATGAGAGTAGGCGACCGGAGCCGGCATGTAATTCGGCGTCTCGTTCGTCGCATAGCCGAACATCATCCCCTGATCGCCTGCCCCCTGCTCCTCGATCGCACCGCGATTGACCCCTTGCGCAATATCCGGCGACTGCTGCTGCAGACGATTCAAATACTGGAACGTATTCCAGCAAAAACGCTCCTCCGGACGATTATACCCAATGTCCCGGACGACTTCGCGGGCCACTTGCTCGAGATCCGGAAGGCTCGTTGCCGAAAGCTCTCCGAGATTGGCGACAAAATCCGGTCCGACAAATGTCTCCGCCGCAACATGGGCCTCGGAATCCAACGCAAGAACCGCGTCCAGAATGCCGTCCGAAATCTGGTCGGCTACCTTGTCGGGATGTCCCTCCGATACCGATTCGGATGTGAAAATATGATAGGCCATTGTGTTTCCTCTTGTTATCGTACTGTGGATTAGCCAGCCACCCCTGGAAAAAAAAGAAAAGCCTCCGTCAACGCCGACAGAAGCCTTCCGTTTTTCTTCACCGCGGACTCTCTTGCCCGTTTGAAGCTCATCCCGAAAGATTCGGTCTCCACCGTGGTTTTCACTCGGTTGGAGGGAACATGGTTCCACTCTTGATGACTGTGCCGGAAAGTCTATCAAATTCCCTCAAGACACCGCAACCTCCCGGAAACACCAGTATGATCCCCTCCTTGTTTGGGGCATTCCCGCGCACGTGCCCCGTGGTGCGGTCTCATTGTCCGGTCCCGTTGCGTGCGCACCGCCCGCGCTCCACACTCGTGTCCCGTTGCGGTAGGGCGCGATGTCCCC
>JAEDLN010000178.1 GCA_016295275.1 Kiritimatiellia bacterium | reverse complement strand
TCGATCACCATGCCGAGTTTCTTCGAAAACCGCCTGCGCGACCGCTCGCGGGCGCTGCGCGTGATCTCCGCGTTGATCATCATCTTCTTCTTCACCTTCTACGTCTCCTCCGGCATGGTCGCCGGCGGACGCTACTTCGAGGCGACCTTCGGTGGCGAGTACCTCACCGGCATGCTCATCGTCGCAGCCGTGACCGTGGCCTACACCTTCATCGGCGGCTTCCTGGCCGGAGCGCTGTTCTGCCGCCGCCGCCATCTGCCCCTTACGAAGATCATGGACATGGTGGCTCCCGCCCTGCCCCTGGCCCAGGCCATCGGCCGCTGGGGCAACTATTTCAACATGGAAGCATACGGTTCCCCCATCACCAACACCGCCTTGCAGTTCTTCCCCATCGGCGTGCTGATACCCTCTGCCACAGGTGGAACCTGGCACATGGCCACCTTCTTCTACGAATCCATGTGGGATCTGACGATCTTTCTGCTCCTGATGGCCACCCGCCGCCGCATGAGCCGCTCGGGCGACGTGTTCCTGTGGTATGCTGCGCTCTACGGCGCAGGACGCTTTGTCATCGAGGGCTTCCGGGAGGACAGCCTGATGCTGGGCAGCCTGCGGGTCAGCCAGCTGCTGAGCCTGGGACTGTGCGTGGGAGCATTCGTCATTCTGGCCCTGCGCGCCATCCGGCTGCACCGTGGCCGGGCTGTGCTGGCCGCATCCATCGTCGTGCTGCTTCTGGTTGTCCTGTTCCGTAGCTGTTCGAAACGGGAACTCGCGCAATCTGACATTCCGGCTCAATCCGAACAAACCGCTTTCACAAACCAAACCGAAACGGTCGCGGAATCCCCCGCCGCAAGCGAAACCCTTCAACCGGAACCATCCGCGCCGCCACCGCTTGCAAACGAAGAATTCGAACAGGCTGTCGCAGCCTCCCGTCAACTGCACGATAACGGCAAATACTACGACGCCCGTGCCGTTCTGCTCAAAATCCTCCCCCGTACCGACGGAGCCCGTCGCACAACCGTCGAGACCGCTCTCGGCAAACTCGCCGTCGAAATCTATTTTACGCCGCGTCCGGGTCCCGACAAGGTCGAATATGTCATTCAATCCGGCGACTCCTTGAGCGCGATTGCCTCCCGTTTCATCTGCCCGAAGGAACTGATCCAAAAGGCAAACGGCATCTCCGATCCGCGCCGGATTCGCCCCGGACAGCGACTCGTTTTCCCCGATCATCCGAAATTTCATATCCTGGTTTCCAAATCCTCCAATACGCTCGTCCTTTCCTTGAACGGAGAATTCTTCAAGCGATATGTCGTCAGTACCGGCGCCAACGCGAAAACGCCCGTCGGCACCTTCAAGGTGTCCGATAAGATCCTGCACCCGGATTGGTGGACGGATGATGGAAAGGTCATTCCTTTCGGCGATCCGCAAAATATCCTCGGGACACACTGGCTTGCCCTGGAAGCCACCGGCGAAACCATCCGCGTTTCGGGCTATGGCATCCATGGCACTTGGGACGAATCCTCCCTCGGCTCGCAAGCCAGCGCCGGTTGCGTGCGGATGCGAAACACCGAGGTGGAAGAACTCTTTACCCTCATCCCCCGCGGCACCCCCGTAACCATCGTAGAATAAAGGCTTTTCCGTGATCGCATTCGTCAAAGGAATCCTCTTTGAAAAAAACATCTCCAATACGTCCGCTACGGCAATCGTGGAGGCGGCCGGTGTTGGATACGAAATCTTTGTTCCCCTTTCAACCTTTAACGAGCTGCCCGCCGAAGGCGCTGAATGCATCCTCTACACGCATGACTATCTCCGCGAGGATACGCACACCCTTTTTGGATTTGCCACACAGGAGGAAAAAAATCTCTTTCTCCTGCTGACAAGCGTTTCCAGCATCGGACCGAAGCTCGCCCTTTCCGCCCTCTCCGCGTACCCCGTCCACCTCCTCAAAAGTGCCCTCGTGCAGGGCGACGTCGGTATTCTTTCGAAAATCTCCGGCATCGGAAAACGAACTGCAGAACGAATGGTGGTCGAGCTTAAGGGGAAAATCAATCCCCTGGATGCGCTGGCAAGTTCCGCTCCATCCCCTGATCGGCAAAACGCAAAATCCGGCGCCGCCGGAAAAACCGCGCAGGAGGCCGTACTCGCCTTGGTCTCGCTCGGATACGCGCAAGACCAAGCCGTCAAAGCCGTTCAAAAGTGCGCGCAATCAATCCCCGGAGCCGATACCCTCTCGACAGCCCAATTGATTCAGGCCGTCCTCAATAACGCCGATTTCCGCTCCTGATCCCATACCCTTTTTATTCCTTAATAACATTCGATCAATATGAAAAAAACTGCCCCCAAGAAGCAATCCGCATACGCCGCAGCCGGTGTCGATATCGATGAAATGGATCGCGGTCTTGCCAAAATCAAGGCCGACGTCAAAAGCACACGGACCGCAGGCGTCATGAGCGATATCGGGCGCTTCGGCGGGCTCTTCCGCTCCCCCGGAAAGGACACGATCCTCGTCGCTTCCACAGATGGGGTCGGTACGAAACTGAAAATCGCAAACCTCGCCGGCATCCATAATACCGTCGGTCAAGACCTCGTTAACCACTGCGTCAACGATATTCTTACGCAGGGCGCCACCCCCCTCTTCTTCCTCGATTACCTCGGTACCGCCAAACTCGATGCCGGCGTTTTCGCAAAGGTCATCTCCGGTTTCTGCAAGGCGTGCCGCGAAAACAATTGCGCGCTGCTCGGCGGGGAAACCGCTGAAATGCCCGGCCTCTATCCCGTCGGCGAATACGATCTCTGCGGTACCATCGTCGGACAAGTCACGCGCAAGGATCTCGTATTGGGCGATAAAATCAAACCCGGCGACGTGTTGATCGGACTCCCCTCTACGGGTCTGCAAACCAACGGTTACTCGCTGGCACGCAAAATCCTTTTCGAAAAGGCAAAACTAACGCTGGATGACTTCGTCCCCGGAACCCGGACCACTTTCAAAAAGGTCCTCCTCGCCGTCCACTCCTCTTTCCTGAAACCCATTCTCGCACTTCGTGAGGCCGGCGTCCAAATCCGCGGCATGGCACATATTACCGGCGGCGGTCTCATCGATAACGTGCCGCGCATGCTCCCGAAAACGGTCGATGCCGTCTTCGATGCCCAATCTTGGAAGGTCCCGCCTGTTTTCCGCTTCTTCGAAAAGGCCGGCGAAGTCGATCCTCTCGAAATGTACCGCGTCTTCAATATGGGAATCGGATATGTCGTCTGCGTGACCCGGAAGGAAGCCGCTCTTGCCCTCAATACGCTCGAAAAGGCCGGTGCCAAACCGCTTCCAATCGGCCAAATCGTCAAGGGCAAGGGTGTCTCCCGTATCGAAAATATCCCCGGAATCGAATCATTCGACTGATCAATGGACGACCCCGCAGATTCAGCCGCTTGCATCGGAAAGGCCCGCATCGAATACCCTTGCTCGGTCGATGGCTGGACCGTTCGCCGCGAGTTTCTTCGTCTGCGGGATCCCCTTCCGCGGGCACGGTTCCGGGAGGCCACAAAGCTCGGCGATGGACTCCAGTCCGTCGCCGGGCGTCTGCTGAAAAAGGTCGGCGGAAATTCAGATTCGCTTCTCTCGATTCGAATCGCACGCGACTGGCAAGCAATCGTCGGTGATGCAATCGCCGCCCATGCCACCCCCGCCGCTTTGCAAAACGGAACCCTCCAGATTCGCGTCAATTCCCACACTTGGCTCGCCGAACTCCGGCGCGAACAGAGACATCTGCTCGCCAACATCAACCGCGCCCTCGCCGGAAATGGCAAGCCCTCTGCGTGCGCCCCCATCCGTCTGCTGCGCTTTTGCATCGATTTCTCCTCCCCGAAAACGCCGCCCGCCTGATTCGTTTCGCTCGAAAACGCCGTCTTCCCGCCATCCGTGACGGTTGTTTTGCGCCAAGAAGTCTCACGTCCGTCATCGCTTTCGAAACAGCCGAATGCAACGATCTTTGTCGCACGGTGTTCGGAAAGATGCGCTACCGCAAAACCCTCGCCTTTTCACTTGCTAAATCCACCGAAATTTGATTCAATGTCAGCACGGTGAGTGAACTACACCGACCCCTCGGTTATGAATCCTAAATACAAGCGTGTTCTCTTGAAATTAAGCGGCGAAGTCCTGCTCAATCGCTCCGCAGGTCAATGCATCGATCCCGATGTCGTCGCTAAGATGGCCTCGAAGGTTAAGGCTATCAAGGATATGGGCGTGGATGTTTGCATCGTCCTCGGCGGCGGCAACATCTTCCGCGGCGCAATCGGCGAAAAACTCGGAATCAGCCGTTCCGCCGGCGATTATATGGGAATGCTCGCAACCATCATCAATGCGCTCGCACTTCAAAATGCGCTCGAAAAAGCCGGAATGCAAGCGCGGGTCATGACGGCAATTCCCGCCGCCGGCGTCGCCGAGCCCTTTATCTTCCGCCGGGCCCTCCGCCACCTCGACAAGGGGCGAATCGTCTTGTTTGCGGCCGGAACCGGAAACCCCTATTTTTCGACCGATACCTGCGCGGCGCTCCGCGCCTCCGAGGTCGGTGCCGATATCCTTGTGAAGGCAACCAAAGTCGATGGAATCTATACCGCCGATCCTCGTATCGATCCGAATGCCCGGAAACTCGATCACATCACCTACCGTCAGGCACTTGAACGCGGTATCGGCGTAATGGATTCCGCCGCCTTCGCCCTCTGCCAGGAAAATCATATTCCGATTATGGTGCTCGATTTCTTCGCTGACGGCGTCCTTGAACGGGCAATCGCCGGCGAACAGGTCGGAACCCTCGTGAATGACACAGAGTCCGAATCCTAT
>JAEDLN010000177.1 GCA_016295275.1 Kiritimatiellia bacterium | reverse complement strand
GGCGCGATGGGGACATCGCGCCCTACCGCCATTACACCCGCGAAATTCGCACGCGTGGTGCGCACGCCATTACGCGGCAATATTCGCACGCGCATTACCCGTGGCGGCGCGATGAGGACATCGCGCCCTACCGCCATTACACCCGCGTGGTGCGCACTCGACCCCTAAAAATCTTTGTGCTCCTATACAACCCGCTCAAAAGCTCTTTGTGCCCCTTTGTGTTAAAACATCGCGCCCGCCGCCATGCCCATGGCGCATTATCGCACGCCATTACACCCGCGAAATTCGCACGCGCATTACCCACGCACATTGCCCGTGACGGCTCGCCACCCCGGGCGGCGCGATGGTCGGCCGCCGGGTCTCCCGGCTCGCGCCCTACCGCCATTACGCACGCATATTCGCACCGCCGCGCCATCGGCCGCCGCGCCATCGGCCGCCGGGCTCCCGGCCCCGTGGCGGCGCGCACCCCCGGCGTACGATATTGGAGACGATCATTTGGAAATTGCGGCGGCGTAAGCCGAATCGTCCACCGGCTCGCACCATTCATTCGATGGCTCGATACCGGGCACTTCGAGCGCGATATGCTGAAACCATGAATCGGGTGCGGCTCCGTGCCAGTGCTTGACATTTGCCGGAATCGCGATTGTATCGCCTTTCTTGAGACGGCGCGCCGGTTTTCCCCACTCCTGATAATAGCCTTCGCCCGCCGTGACAATCAAAATTTGCCCGCCGCCGCTTTTCGCATGGTGGATATGCCAGTTGTTGCGGCAACCCGGCTCAAAGGTGACCCCGAACGACGGAACCTGCTTGAGTGAAAGCGGAGCCAGATAGCTTTTGCCGATAAAATACTTCGCATACGCCGTATTCGGCTCTCCGATCGGAATCGGCGACCAGTCGGCAGGCAACTGCGCCGGAGAGTCCGGACATTGCACGCGCCGGAGAATTGCCGCTATCTGCGCATCGTTCACGCCGTTTTTCTTGGCAATGGCGATATGCGCATTCATTTGGGGCGCCGTTTCCGGTCGCGCCGCTAGCGCCGCCACCGTAACGATTTCCCGCGTCCGCCAATCGAGAAGATCGCGTTCGAAAATATCTCCGAAAAGATGCGCTTTCAAGTATTCGTCAAGCTGCGGATGAAACTCGAACAACGGTCCCTTCACCGCTTGGCCGCAAAGACGGGTCTGATTGGCCGTGCCGTCGCGTAGCGCGTCATAGTCCGCCGCAAATGGCGTATGGTCGCGTCCAGGAACGGGTTTCATCTCATCGGCGACCTTCATGAGCGTCGTTGCCGCATTGAGCGCCCGCGGGAAACCGCAGTACGCGTAGAGCTGTCCGACGAGTTCTTTTGCCTCATTCAGTGTCAGCCCCGCATCAAAGCCGCGCCTGAACGACTTCTCGAGCTGCTCTTGTTCGCCACGCGCCGTCCATGCGCCGATATCGACGATGGATGCTTCTTTCGCGGACCATTCCGCCGCTTGTGCCGGATTTGCCATAACAGCCATTGCAATCGCTCCCGCAAGTAGCGTTTTCATGTTGTCCGTTCCCGTTATTTCAGGTTTTTCCGGTAAAACGCCTCGATCCGATCGAACGGAATGGCATTCTTGCCGCCGCCGTCGTAGAGGTCGGTATGATCGGCACCCGGAACAATGACCAGCTCCTTGTTGTCGCCCTTCAGCAGCTTGAAGGCGCTTTCCCCGAAATAGCGGCTATGCGCCTTTTCGCCATGGACAATCATGACACCATGCTCGATTTCGCCCGCATAGGCGAGAATGGGGGTATTGATCAGTGCAAGGCGCGAGACGACCGTGAAACCGTCCGTCGAATTGAGCGAACGCGCATGGTAGCCGCGAGGCGTCTTGTAGTAATCGTGGTATCGCCGGAGGAACTCGGGCGCATTCTCCGGCAGCACGTCCGGAACGCCGCCCGTGCGTTTCGGGACGCCGGCTTTGGCGTCTGCCGTGCGCTGCTCGCCGAACTGCTTGCGCATCTCGTTGCGCGCTTCCGCATTGTCCTCCGCGTCGAAGTAGCCGTTTGCCGAAACGCGATGCATGTCGTACATCGTGGAGGCAACCGTTGCCTTGATCCGTCCATCCAGCGCAGCCGCATTGACGGCAAAGCCGCCCCAGCCGCAAATGCCGAGAATACCGACCTTTTCGGGATCGACGTCATCCCGGCAGACGAGATAATCGACTGCCGCGGAAAAGTCCTCCGTACAGATGTCCGCAGAGGTCGCATACCGCGGCTCGCCACCCGATTCGCCGGTAAACGACGGATCGAACGCGATCGCAAGAAAACCGCGCTCCGCAAGTGTTTGCGCGTATAGTCCCGAGGACTGTTCCTTTACCGCGCCGAACGGACCGGAGACGGCGATCGCCGCAAACTTTTCACCTTTTTCCCTTCCCGCTTTCGGGACATACACGTCTGCCACAAGCGTAATGCCGAAGCGATTTTCGAACGCAACCTTGGCGTGTTCCACCTTGTCCGATTTCGGGAATGTCTTATCCCATTCCTGCGTCCACTTCCGTTCAGAGGCGTTTGCCGCCATTGTCATTGTCAGTGCCATGAAAAATACTCCTATGGATTGAAATTTCATTTTCTATTCTCCTTTTCGAATAAAATGCATCGGTTGCCATGGTTCATCGTCCGTCCGGGGAACGGCATCGCCGCGCTTGAGGTTTTTGAGGAGCCAGGACATATTGCGCGCGAGGGTCCGCATCGTTTGCATTCCCTCGGAATCGAGGGCACACTCTCCCTCCTCGCGTCCGAATGCGATATTCCAATATTGCGAGGTGACAATGGGACAATTCAGCATTTCAAAGGGCATGTTCATGCACTGGTATGCCGCCGTGGAGCCTCCCCGACGGCAGACCGCTATGGCGGCCGCAGGCTTTGTTTTCACGAATGCCGCGCCCGCAAAGCAAATGCGCTGCCACAGCGCGAGAAATGCGCCGGCCGGCTGCCCGTAATAAACGGGTGCCCCAATGACGATGCCATCCGCGTTTTTCAGTTTCCCGATGATCGCATTGGCCGCATCGTCGTCGAATACGCACCTTCCGAGATTCTTCGCCTTGCATTGGCCGCAGGCGATGCAACCGCGAACCGGCTTGGCGCCAATCCAGACCGGATCGACGTCGATTCCCTCCGCAACAAGCGTATCGGCGACTTCCTTCAGCGCGCGGGCCGTATTGCCGTTTGCGCGCGGACTCCCATTGACCAGCAGTACGTTCATTTCCGAACGCTCTCCGTGACGAATCCTTCGAGCTCGGCTACCTTCGATCGGATCGACGACCCGCTGAATGCCTTGGGTGTCAAAACCATTGCTTCGCCATCCAGTATTTCGGCAAACTCCTTGCCTACGCGCTGCATTCCGCCGCCGCCATTCGTCTGGAAAAGACAAACCTTCTTGCCGGCAAGCGCCTTCTTGCTCTGCGTGACCCAAGTCCGGACGGGCGGCGCCATCGTACCATACCAATTGGGAGTACCGACAAAAACGATATCGTACTTTGCAAGGTCGAGCCCCTCCGTCGGCTTGATGGGACGCAGTTTCTTTCCGTAGCACTCCGACTTCGCCTCGTCGCAGCATGTGCGATAGTCGGATGGATACGGAGTCTCCGGCTGAATCTCGTAGAGATCGCCATTGGCTTTTCGGGCGATTGTTTCGGCGGCGAAGCGCGTATTGCCGCCCCACGAATAATAGACGACCGCTATATTCATCGTATCTTCTCCTGTTTTTTCTTTCGCGGCATGCTCCGAAGCCGGCGCGTCGCTTCCCGCATCCGCTTCCGCGACGACAGATCCGAACGCAACGATTCCCGTTGCGATAAGCATCCATTTGAGAAATGTTCTTCTGTTCATCATTGGAATCCTTTGGCTAGAGGTTGAAATCGCGTCCGCTCTCCCGACGATACCGTTCGAGCGTCTTTTCAATGTCTTTATGCGTGGCAATACCTTCTTTTGCCGCCGTTTCGTAGTACCAGACCTTGAAGTCGATGTAGTCGGCGCAAGCCTGCATTTCCTTCATCATCTTTCCGACTGCGACGGCTCGCTTGCGCATCATCTCCAAACGCTTCCGGACCGTCCTGTCGCCTTGCATGCTCAAACGCACAAATGCCGAAATTTCGGCAAGCGGCATTCCCGTCTTCTTCAGGCAATCGACCAGTTTTATGGCACGGAGATTCTCCTCCGTATAGACACGCCTGCCGCTACGCCTCGAAATACCCGGCAACAATCCGCTTTTCTCGTAATACCGTAGCGTATCTGCGGAAAAACCCGTCTGCGCGCAGACTTGCGAAATCGAGTATTCCGCCTCTCTTTTCTTGCTTGATTCTGCTTTCATGACGCGCATTATAATTCTTGGAGTTAACTCCAAGTCAAGCCCCCAAAATAAAAAAATCGCCCACCGCCCGCGCGCCGTGGTGCGGTGCGCGGCGTGGCATCCCGCATTTTTCGCACACGCATCGCCCGTGCCCCGTGGTACGGTCCCGTTGCGGTAGGGCGCGATGTCCCCATCGCGCCGCCGCGCCATCGGTGCGGTGCGCGCCTTCGCCCGTGCACACCACTCGTGCCCCGTAGTGCGGTCCCGTTGCGGTAGGGCGTGATGCGCGGCTGCCGGGCCTCCCGGCTCGCGCCGCCGCGCCATCGGCGCGGTGCGCGGCTTGGCGGTGCGCCCCGTTTTCGGGGCGCTTGGGGTGACCCGACGCCGCGCCCTGCGCGGCTATAGGGGGCGCACGGAGACGCCCCCGGCAAAACTCTCAGCGTGTGCTACTTGCCACGTCCGTGGCATAATTCGCACGCGTGGTGCGCACGGCGGCGCGATGGGGACATCGCGCCCTACCGCCATTACACCCATGGCGCATTACG
>JAEDLN010000176.1 GCA_016295275.1 Kiritimatiellia bacterium | reverse complement strand
GGGCGCGATGTCCCCATCGCGCCGCCGCGCCGCATGGCGCGGTGCGCGGCTTGGCCTCCCGCTTCCGTTGCGCCGTGCCCCGTTGCGCCCCATCGCCCGCCCCACCGCGCCGTTGCGCCCTACCGCCATTACCCTCCGCGCATTACCCGGGCGGCGCGATAGGGACATCGCGCCCTACCGCCATTACGCACGCGAGGTGCGCACCGCCCCGTCGCCGTACCCCCGCCCCGCACCGCCGCGCGCCACATCGCTCGCCGCGCCCGCGCCGCCGCGCCATGGCAAGTAGCACACGCTGAGAGTTTTGCAGGGGGCGTCTCCGTGCGCCCCCCATAGACGCGCAGGGCGCGGCGTCGGTTTCCACCTACCACCTTATTCCCTCGCCCCGCTTTCCCCGCGCGCCCTACCGCCATTTTCCCCCGTGCCCCGCGCCCTCGCCCGTCTCCCATCGCCCCGCATCGCCCGCGGTGGCTCACCGCCCAATCGACGTCTTGAGCAAAGCAATCAGCGAGGCATTGTCGTTGTTTTTATCCAGCAACCGAACGAGAAGCGCATGAATGTCGTTCTCGCACGCCGCTCGGATCGAAGAATCAAGCCGATGTGCATTTTCCAGCAAATCCGCCCCTTCGCAAGATACGAAAGCGCGCGGTCTTTCCCCCAACCCAAAAAGAAATCCTCGGTATTGCAGAGTCGGTCGGCAATCTTGACGGCCAGAATCTCCGGAGTCGCCGTCCGGGCGACGACACGAATGTATTCCGCCTTCTTCCGATCGCGTTGCGCTTTCGTTCCGGCATCCGAAGGAACGGCAAATGTCAGCATTTGTATTCCGGCAAGAATCCTTTCGCCCAACGAACCCGTCTCGAGAATTTCTCCTGCCGTTATCTTCGTATCCTCCAGCAAATCGTGCCCCCAGGCCACAGCCAGAGAAACGACATCGTTTTTCGCTGCCGGATTCGCCCGCACCCCAACGCCGCAAGCGCGCCACCACGGCGGCAGGATGCTCGAAATAAGGCGTTTTCCCGTCTTTTCGGAACTGCCCGGCATGGTACTTTCGAGCCAATGTCTCCATCTGCTCAACGGCAGAGAGGTCGGGACGATTTTCCGAGTCGATAGAAAAGGAGCTCAACTCTTGATTCATCGTTTAGCCCATCGAATGTTTCTTCAGCAGAATCATAGCCGAATCGATTCACCCTTTCAAACACGCAAGCGGCATCAAACGGACAAGCGGTTCGATCAAATCGCGCTCGGCGTCAATCACCGATTCGATATCCTTGTAGGCCTGCGGCGCTTCGGAAAGATCGAGACGCCCCTTCTTCCCGTAGCCCTTGTACGGATGCCAGCGCTCGCAGACAATTCCCTCCATCGCCCGGTCACACTCCTCAACCGTCAGATTCGTCGAGGCGGCAATGCGGCTCATGCAACGCCCCGCACCGTGCGAGCAGGACATGAACGAAGCCGGATTGCCAAGTCCGCGGACAATGTACGAAGCCGTACCCATCGAGCCGGGTATAATGCCAATCTCGTCCGGTTTCGCCGACGTCGCCCCCTTGCGGTGCACGAACAACTTCCTGCCGAAATGCTCTTCGCACGCCGCATAGTTGTGATGAATGTCGATCGTGCGCAAAAAATTCGCTTCCGGCACGAACTCGGCGATCGTCTCCTTCATCGCTTCCATCATGCGGAGGCGGTTCTCCTTCGCATAGCGTAGCGCAAAAAGCATGTCGGTGAAGTAGTCGCGCCCGTCCGGCTCATCAATCGGCAGAAACGCAAGATTCGGATCGGCCAGCGGTACGTGAAAGCGCGTGCAGAGGCGGCTTGCGATTTTGTGATAGTGCTCCTCGATGCGCTTGCCGAGGTTGCGCGAACCGGAGTGGATCATGAGCCACACCTTCGATCCGTCCGCCGGAGCACCGGTTCCATCGAGCGCGGTTGTCTTCTGCAACTCGGCGAAATGATTGCCTCCGCCGAGCGTGCCGAGATTCATGCGGTCGAGCTTGGACGGCCAAAGATGCGCACGCATGCCGTTGTTGTCGGCATACGCCTCAAATCCTTCCCAAATCCGAGCCTCGCGATGCGAAACGCCTTCGCCCGCCGGAATACGCTCCTTGAGCTTCTCCTGAAATGCGCGGCGAAACGACAGGTCGGCAAAACGCTCCGCCGGAATGTCCGTCTCGGTCGCAACCATGCCACAGCCGATATCGACGCCGACCGCCGCCGGAATCACTGCGTCTTCCGTCGCAATCACGCCGCCGATCGGCATGCCATAGCCCTGATGCGCATCCGGCATCAAGGCGACATGCCCAAACACGGCAGGATGTTTCGCGAGATTCTCCGCTTGTTCCATGGTTCCTTTATCGCAATTCTCGCACCAGCTCATCACCGGAACGGAATACCCTTTTTGAAATACCTTCCATTTCATGACAATTTTCTTTCTCGTTTACGATTCGAACATGAAAATTCATTGACGTCTCGATCAATCCGCTGCGGTTTCGGTTCCTTCCGACTGTCAATGGCGCCATCGAAAAAAACGGCATGGTTCCGTATCGTCTTGAGGATTCCTTTCTTCGTCTTCCGATTCCGATTCGAAAGCCGCCTGTTTCTGAACATATTCGCAGTCCGAAAAGGGGCGACCGTGAATCCGTGCGGCCATCGCCGGATCCACGGAACCGCGCGAATGTCAAGCTCGCTTCTGCCGGCTGTCCGGTTGAAGCCATTGCATGTCCACTCGCGCCCGTCTGAACGATGCTTCGCCAAGAAACAAGCGACTTTCAAAGATCAATGCCGTTCGGTTCGACACGATCTGCTTAGCAAAGCGCGTGCCAAGGAAACGGTTTCCTCTCACGTCCTTGTTTCTGCGCGAAAAAAACCCGATTTCGCCCCAAAGGATCTTTCTCTCCCACTGTTTCAATCGAGTGATTCTTAGCAAATCATATAGAATCTATGATTTTAGATAGACAAAAGGGCCGATTTCGGATAAAACAACGCCATGAAAACAACTGTCATCTCCGTCCTCGGCACGCGGAAGGACGCTGTCGGCGGAAAAGGACCCAGCCGTTGGAAAATATGGCGCCCCAACATCGGGCTTGTCCAACAGGACAATCTCCCGATTGACGAACTGCATCTGATCTTCAGTGCCGAATACGGAAAACTCGCCGAACAGATCAAGGCCGACATCCGCAGCGTCTCCCCGGAGACAAACGTGGTCTTCGATATCATCGACCTGAAAAATCCGTGGGACTTCGAGGAGGTCTACGAAAAGTTCTACGACTACGCAAAGCGCCCCTGCTTCCATGAGGAAAACACAGACTACTTCGTTCATATTTCAACGGGTTCCCATGTGGAGCAAATCTGCCTCTTCCTGCTGGCAGAATCCCGACACATCCCCGGTAAACTCATCCAAACGTCCCCCAAAGAGGGGCACGTCCGCCGCTCAAGCGATTCCAAGGGAATCTGCAATGTCATCGATCTGGACCTTTCCCGCTACGACAAACTCGCCAAACGCTTCGAACGCGAGCGACAGGACGATCTCACCTTCCTCAAGCAAGGCATCGATACCAAAAACGCCGACTTCAACAAACTCATCGAAACCATCGAACGCGTCTCGTTCCGATCGACAGAACCAATCCTGCTGACCGGCCCGACCGGAGCCGGCAAAAGCCAACTCGCCAAACAAATCTATCTTCTCAAAAAACAGTCCGGTAAAATCAAGGGCAAATATGTCGCGGTCAACTGCGCCACACTAGGCGGCGATCTGGCCAAATCCGCCCTCTTCGGACACAAAAAAGGCTCTTTCTCGGGAGCCGGGGGAGACCATGTCGGCTTCCTCAAGGAGGCCGATGGCGGCATTCTCTTCCTCGATGAAATCGGCGAACTTCCGCTCGAGGCGCAAGGAATGCTCCTCAAGGCAATCGAAGAGAAAACATTTCGCCCGCTCGGCGCTACCGCCGACGAACAAAGCGATTTTCTCCTCATCTGCGGTACGAATCGCGATCTCGCAACCGCCGTCCGCGAAGGAAAATTCCGCCAAGACCTCCTTTCCCGCATCAATCTGTGGCGTTTCCGCCTTCCCGGTCTCTCCGAACGCCGGGAAGACATCGAGCCGAATCTCGAATACGAATTGGACAAATTCAGCCGAAAGTCCGGAAAACACATCTCTCTCAACAAGGAGGCTCGAGAGCTTTTCCTGTCCTTCGCCTTCGATCGATCCAATCAATGGACCGGCAACTTCCGCGATCTCAATGCCATGGTCGTCCGCATGGCCACACTCGCCGATGGCGGACGAATCGCCTCGCAGGACGTCCGGGAGGAAATCGAACGATACCGCCAAAGCACTATCCCTTCTTCCTTCACGGAATCCGCCCGTCCGGAAATCGATCTGTCAATCGTTCTGGGTCCCAATTATGCAGAAAAATTCGACGCGTTCGATTTGGCCCAACTTTCTTTCTCCATCGGCGTCTGCCTGCATTCTTCCTCCATGGCCGAAGCCGCCCGAAAACTGTTTTCTGTTTCCCGTAAGGAAAAACGATCTTCCAACGATTCCGACAGACTTTCAAAATACCTCTCCAAATTTGGCCTGAAGTTCAAAGACCTCAAAAACCTCTCCACTACCTCCCACCTCTAGCCTACCCGCCCGTGCCTTACGCCGCCCCTCATATCCCGCGCGCCCGTCCCGCGCACCATTGTCCGGTCCTGTCGCCCGGTCCATTTGCCTTACGGTCCCGTTGCGGTAGGGCGCGATGTCCCCATCGCGCCGCCGCGCCACGGCGCGGTGCGCGGCTTGGTCTCCCGCGCCCTACCGCCATCACCCACGTGGAATGCGCACCGCGCCCCATTGCGTTGCCATGCGCGCCGCCCCTGCCCCACCGCACCATTGCACCCTACCGCCATTACACCCGCGCATTACCCGGGCGGCGCGATGGGGACATCGCGCCCTA
>JAEDLN010000175.1 GCA_016295275.1 Kiritimatiellia bacterium | reverse complement strand
GACAAGGAGGTTGCCGCGCCATGAATGATACCTCTATCGCATCGAAGACGAAAGCCCAGCTCGCCCATTTTATGAGTAAAGTGTTTACCCGGTAGTTTGCAAGGCGTTCACCCGTTTCCGTGAGAATTCATCCCGAAAAAAAGGGATAAGGGTTTCCGTCGTCCAAGAGTTACCCAAGCGGGGGCGCTTTTCCCGGATTGTCAGGATGGGACGATTTTTGGTAGCATATTCGGACTTCCGAGGTAAGGCTTTTCCGAAACGAGGAATTTTTCACATGAACTATTTAGACAAACTGATCAAGCGCGACGAAATCGATCGCTATTATCGCGACGGACGCGATTTTATCGATGATGAAGCCATTTGCGCAGAACTTGAAGCGAACAAGAATCCCGATCCGCAGCGGATCCGGGATATTTTGCAGAAATCCTTGGCCATTCAGACGCTTTCCGGCGCGGAGACGGCGGCATTGCTTGCCGTCGAAGATCCGGAGCTGTTGGCCGAAATGGCCGATACGGCATTGAAGATCAAGCATAAGGTCTACGACAATCGCATTGTGACCTTTGCTCCGATGTACATTTCGTCCTACTGCATCAACCGGTGCCGGTATTGCGGATTTTCTGCGGACAACCATCGTGAAAAGCGCCAGTGTCTGACGATGGAGGAAATTACGCGCGAAGCGGAGGCGATGATTCGCGTCGGACACAAGCGCGTCATGGCCGTCTACGGCGAGCATCCGATGACGGGCGCGAGATTCATCGCCGATTCGCTTGCCCGCATTTACGAAGGCCGCGTCCAAGCGCGTCGCGGCGTCTGCAACGTGCGGCGCGTCAACGTGAATGCCGCGCCGATGAGCATTGACGATTTGAAAATCGTCCATGAGGCGGGCATTGGAACGTTTCAGGTTTTCCAGGAGACGTACAGCCACAAGATTTATCGCGAGATGCATCCGCAGGATACGGTCAAAGGCGATTACGGCTGGCGCGTCACCTGCATGCACCGCGCCTTCGACGCCGGAATCGACGATGTCGGTCTGGGCGTCTTGTTCGGGTTGAATCCGAATTGGAAGTACGAAGTGGCGGCCATGTGCACGCACGCACGCGAGCTGGAGCGCTTTGTCGGCATCGGACCGCACACCTTCTCCGTGCCGCGGATGCATTCGGCTTCCGGCAGCGATGTCGCCAATGCCAAGAATTCCTTTACGGACGATGATTTTGCCAAAGCCGTCTGCGTGCTGCGTCTTTCGGTGCCGTATACGGGGCTCATTGTCACGGCGCGCGAAACCAAAGAGCTTCGCGACCGTTGCCTGAAGCTCGGCATTACGCAGATGGATGCCGGTACGCGCATCGACATTGGCGGCTATTCTGCCGGAAACAAAGAGCAGAAGATCGATGAACAGCAGTTTTTGTTGGGAGACAGCCGTTCGCTCGAGCAGATGATTGTCGACCTTGCCAAGGGCGGCACCATCACCTCGTTCTGCACGGCGGGCTATCGGTGCGGTCGCACGGGCGGCTGCATCATGGACGCCCTCAAGACGGGACGCGAGGGAACCTTCTGCAAAATCAATGCCGTGCTCACCTTCCGCGAGTGGCTGGACGACTTTGCCTCTCCCGAGAGCATTGCCGCCTGCACGCCTGTCATCGAGAAAGAATTGGCCGAAATCAAGGAAATGTATCCGAAGTTCTTCCCGCAGGTGCAGAAGCGCTACGAGCAAATCTGCTCGGGCGAGCGCGATCTCTTTTTCTGATTCATGCCGCAAACCTGTCTTTCCGTACGCAACCTCAGGGTCGGGCTTCCCGATCCGGAGGGACGCATGCTGACCGTTGTCCGGGATATCGGATTCGATATTCCGGACAATGGCTTCCATGCATTGGTCGGCGAAAGCGGATGCGGAAAAAGCGTCACGGCCATGGCATTGACGCGGTTGCCGCCGGTTGTGGCGCCGGCACGGGTTTCGGGACGCGTTCTGTTTCGCGGCATCGATCTGCTCTCGCTTTCGGCGGCGCGGCTGCGTCAGATGCGGCGGCGCGGCGGCATTGCGTATGTTTTCCAGGATCCCATGTCGGCCTTGAATCCGGTTCTGACGGTCGGGCTTCAATTGCGCGAGGCCTGTCCGCGCGATCGTTCGCGAACCGATTGCGAGGCGCGTCTTGCCGACTTGCTGCGGGCCGTCGGTTTTCCGGAGCCGGCTGCGGTTTTGCGGGCCTATCCGTGCGAGTTGAGCGGCGGCATGGCGCAGCGTGTCTGCATTGCGATGGCGATGGCGCAAGAGCCTGCGCTGCTCGTGGCGGACGAACCGACGACGGCGCTCGACGTCATCACCCAGCGCATGGTGCTGGATTCGATGAAGGCGCTTTGCACGGCCAGCGGAACGGCGGTGCTGCTCATTACGCACAATCTCCTGCTCGTCTCGCAATATGCACGCACCGTATCCGTGCTGTATGCCGGGCAATGCATCGAGGACGGACCGACGGCGGAGGTGCTTTCGCATCCCTTCCATCCCTACACGAGCGCCTTGCTGGCGGCGGTTCCGCGCCTCACGGGACCGCGCGAACCGCACCCGATTCCCGGGCGTGTACCCTTGCCGTCCGAGTGGAGTGACACGAGCTGTTCGTTTGCGCCGCGTTGCAGCCGTTGCGATGCCGGCATGCCGTGTGCCGCTACCCGTTTTGCGAAGGGGTCCCATTCCTGTTTCTGCGCCAAACCAATGGTGGAATAGAGATGCGCACAAAACGCTTTCCCGGGCCGGATGCCGATGGGCGGATTCGACTTTTGTGCTTCCAAATGTTTCTCTTTTGAAGTTTTTCATTTTTGTTGCACAAGACCCGTGCATTTATGATAGAATACCCCCAAAACAATCAATTCCACCCCTGGAAACGCCATGTCATTCAAGCCCGAAATCGGCATTATCAGTTCGCTTAAAAACGACGCATCGAATATCGATACCGTTGCGGCGTTTGGTCTTCATTGCGCACAAGTCGTCAGTTGGAATCCGGCTCTGGCAACGATGGAAATCGCCCGAACGCTCCGCAAGCGTGCGGCCGATGCGAATGTTCGGCTGACTGCGATTTGGGGCGGATATGGCGGACCGGTTCAATGGAATTTCCGCTATGGTCCTGCCACATTGGGCATTGTTCCGCCCGGATTCCGCTGGATCCGGATCAAGGAGCTTTGCAACTGGGCCGATTTTGCCGCCGAAGCCGGAGCTCCCGCTCTTATTACGCACTGCGGATTTTTGCCGGAAAATCGGACGGATGCGGAATTCGAGCCGATTGTCGAAGCCGTCCGGAAAATTGCCGATCACTGCAAGGAGCTGGGGATTGGCTTTTGGTTTGAAACCGGACAGGAAACGCCGGTCGCCCTTCTCCGTGTCATCGAAGCGACGGGATGCGACAATCTCGGCATCAATCTCGATCCGGCCAATCTCATCATGTACGGCAAGGGTAATCCGATCGACGCTTTGGATGTTTTCGGGCGTTATGTCCGTTGCATTCACGCCAAAGACGGAACGCCGCCGACCTCCGGCGATTATCTCGGGCACGAGGTGCGTGTCGGAGAAGGTTCCACGCGGTATCCGGAATTCATAAAGAAGCTGCTGGACGGCGGATTTACGGGCGATTTGATCATCGAGCGCGAAATCTCCGGCGAACAGCAGGCCATCGATATCCGCAAGACTATCGACTATTTGCAAACCTTACTACCGGACGTTGGCTAAAATTTCCGGATCAGTTTCCGGCGTTTTTGTCGACCCCATCATTCCTAACAACCATAAACTCATAAAGTTCTACCATGTCTGAAAGTGTTTCCACCAAGATGGATGGCCCCGAGACCAAGTACGAGGGGAAGAAGCTCCGTGTCGCGATCATCGGTTGCGGCGGTATTGCTCAGACGCACCTCGCCATCTACAAGAAGATGCCGGAAGTCGAGATTGTCGCTGGTGTCGACATCCTTCCCGAGCGTCTCGATGTGATGCACGAAAAGTGGGGTGTTCCTCGTGAAGCCCTGTTTGAAAAATGGTCCGACATGCTTGAGAAAATCAAGCCGGATGCGGTCGATGTCTGCACGCCGAATGGTGTTCACTGCGCTCCTGTCGTCGATGCCTGCAACGCCGGTTGCCATGCGATCGTCGAAAAGCCGATGGCCATGAATCCGGACGAGTGCCGCCTCATGATTGCCGCCGCCGAGAAGAACAACGTCAAGCTCTCCGTTGGCTTCCAGCAGCGTTATCGCGATGTCACCAAGTCGCTCATCAAGGCTCGCGACAATGGTGTCTTCGGCGACATTCTCTTTGTCAAGGTCCATGCGCTTCGTCGCCGCGGCATTCCCAACTGGGGCGTTTTCGGCCGCAAGGAACTTCAGGGCGGCGGTCCGCTCATCGATATTGGCGTCCACATGCTCGAAGCCGCCTATGAATTCATGGGTTGCCCGAAACCTGTCGCCGCTTCCGCCAACTGCTGGACCTACATGGGCAACAAGCCTTCCGAGGTTCTCTCCACGTGGCCGGGCTGGGATTACAAGACCTACACCGTCGAGGATCTCGCGGCCGGTCAGATCCGTTTCGAGAACGGCGCCATTCTTCAGATCGAGTCCGCTTTTGCCACGCACATCAAAGAGCACGATCACCAGGATTGGGAAGCCATCGGTACCAAGGGCGGTTGCCAGTGGTCGACGGCCGAGATTTTCACGGACTACAATGGTCTGATGGTCAACACCAACCCCGTCTACATCGGCAAGAACGATTGGGAGACGATCTTCCAGCGCAAGCTCCAGAACTGGGTTGACGGTTGCTTGAAGGGCACTGAACTCGATGCTTCCGGCTATGACGGTCTTGCCGTCCAGAAGATGCTCGATGGCATCTATCGTTCGGCGGCCGCCGGCAAGGAAGTCACGATCGACTAACCTTCATCCGCTTTGCGGTTTACAACGGAAAGCCCGCGCCTCGTGCGCGGGCTTTCTTTTTTAG
>JAEDLN010000174.1 GCA_016295275.1 Kiritimatiellia bacterium | reverse complement strand
CGAGGGGCGGGATACCAAGCCGCGCACCGCGCCGGTGGCGCGGCGGCGCGAGCCGGGAGGCCCGGCGGCCAAGGCATCGCGCCCTACCGCCAAGCCGCACGAGGAGGGAGCGCGGGGCGCGGCGAGGGCGCACGCGACGGGCGCGGGGGAACGGGGCGGCGAGGGGGGCTATAGCGAGAATGGCGAGCAGGTAAAGCCGCCGTGGGGGGAGATTGGTTCTCCGGCCTGTCGGAGGTGGCTGAGATCTCCCATCACTTGGCATCGGAAGCCGGCTTTGTCGTTTTGGCGTTCCTCGCTATTCAAGACGGTTACGGAGGTTGGGGAGAGCCAGAACGAGTGCCAGAGTTGCATGGGGGAAATATTCAGCACATGTCCGGCGCTGACGCCGATTTGGCCGAGATGGCAGAAGAAGACGAGCGTCGCATCGCGTTTGGCATCGAGATCGATGCGGTAGAAGCGTTCTTCGCGGTGATAGCCAAAGCGGGCGAGCACGGCATCGATTCCATTGCAAATTGCGGGGATTTGTCGGACTGCTTCCGGAAAAACCGATTGGACGTATTGGCTTTTGTACCAGTTTTCCGGGTCAAAATGCAGTTGGTCTTTCGTCCAGAAGTCGGGAAAAAGATCCCAGACTACGCTTGTTTGCTGATTTGAACCATCGGGGCGGGGATGGAGGGGGCAGGAGACCTCTGCAAGCCAAGGAAGCGTTTCCGCTTGCATATCGAGAGCCTCGAGTGTTGGTTTTGCCGTTGCTTGCGCGCGTCCGAGCGGGCTGCAATAGATTGCGGTCACGGGCCATTTGGCGGTTCGTTCGGCGAGTGCGCGAGCCTCCCGGAATCCGGGCTCGGTCAGGCTGTCGATTGCATAATCGGGATCGCCGTGGCGGATAAAAACGAGACGCATATCGGATTTAGAAAAGCATGATGGAAGCGTAGGAAATGACACCGATCAGAATCCAAAGCAAAATGCCTTGGATCAAGGGGCGGACACCGCATGCCCTAAGTGCGGCGGGCGTCAGGCTGGAACCGATGAGGAACAAGGTGGCATTGATGCCGTGTTTGGCGAGCAGGACGAGGAACTTGGAAGCCGATTCAGGGAATGGCGTATAGGTATTGATGACCATTGCCAGAGCGAAGAGGAAGATGAACCATGGAATCGCGACTTTCTTGCCCTTGCGGCGGAAGAGGAGCATGGTGGCGAAGGCGAGCGGAAGGATCCAGAGTGCGCGAGTGCATTTTACGAGCGTCGCGGTTTCCCATGCGACCTTGGTGCCGGGTTCCATGTAAGCGGCATCGAAAGCGGCACCGGCACCGACGACCGAGCTGGTATCGTGGATTGCGATGGCGGCCCATTCGCCGAATTGGGCGGCATCCATGCCGAAGAGGTGTCCCAAGGGCGGAAAGAGGAAAAGTGCGAGCGCGTTGAGCAGGAAGATGGTGCCGAGGGAGACGGACATTTGATCGTCATCGGCATCGACCAACGGACCGACGGCGGCGATGGCGCTACCGCCGCAAATCGCGGTACCGGACGAAATCAAGTAGGAGGTGCGCTTATCCACCTTGAGGAGGCGTCCAACGACCCATCCGAGAAGCATGACGATCACGACGCTGAAAATGGTCATGACCATGCCATCCTTTCCGCTCTTCAAGGCGGATGTCACATTCATACCGAAACCGAGACCGACAACGGACGCCTGCAAGAGGAATTTCTGGCCTTTTTTCACCTGTTTGGCGAAGACGGTTCCAAACAGGAAGGCGAAAACGATGCCTGAAAACAGCGTCATTGGCGGTGTTACGCGGGGGCAAATTGCCGCAATAGCCAACAAGACGATAAAGAGTCCTTTTTTGAAAAGATCCGACTTTTGGCATTTTGGTGACGCGGATTGAGATTCGTTTGATGCTTGCATAGTGGCGACAGGTGGGTGAGAAACAAGGTTTCCAAAAGGGTAGCAAAATGCGGATGTTTTTTACAGGGAGTGGCAAAAAATCGAGAAAGCCCTGATTTCAAAAAGGCGGTCGGGAGGCCCGACAGCCGGAGGAATGTGCGAGTGGGAAGGGTGAGTCGGGAGGCCCGACAGCCGGAGGAATGTGCGAGTGGGAAGGGGAAAAGTGCGCCCGGCACCTCAAGAAAAGGTACCGGGCGCGGGGTTGAGATTCGAGACGGGACGTGCGGGAATCGCGGGAGGAATCATTCCTCCATGAGAGCCGCTGTTATGGGGTGTCGTCGGTCTGTTTGGGATCGACGGGCTTTTCGTGATTTGCTTTCGCCCGAGCCTCTTCTTCGCGGGCCTTGAACACGGCGATATCGGAGAGGGCGACATTTCCTTCGACCATACCATTGTCGAGGGCGTTGGATTCGCGGGCCGAAAGATCCCGGAAGAGCCGACGCAGGTCGACGATGCCACCCCACATGAACCAGACGGTGGTCACGACACCATTGATGCAAGGGACGATCAGGGAGACGACCAAGAAGTAGTTAGCCCAACCGGCGGCGGAAATCGGGTGGAAATGGTTCCAGATCGTAATTCCGACGAACGACAGGAGGAACTGCCAAATGATGGAGTAGACAAAGACGGACCACGCGATAATCTTGTCGCCCTTGGTGTAGTCGGGGGTAATGGAGACGAAATAATTGAAGAAGCGTTTCCAGGTAAATTTGTTTTCGACGTCCTGTTTCAGCGGGTTGAGGTTGTAGATGCCGCGGTGGAGCAGGCGGTCGAGATTGAAGGGTTCGCGGCAGGTCAGCAAGGAGACGATCCAATAGCCGATGATACCGGCGATGGTCGCGATGAAGGAGATTTCCATCGCATTGACGGGGAATTTGATCGGGTCCATTTTCCAGACGATCCAAGGCTGGAAGACGGATGTGACGGCATCGCAGATTTTTGCGACGGGTGCGATCAAATCGTGCCGTTCAAGGAACGGATAGATGGCATCGGCCCAATTGCGCTGAATGATGATACCGATGGCGGAGATTCCGCCGCCGAGCAAGACGGATGCGTATGCGCCGGCGGTCGTACCTCTGCGGGAGTAGAGACCGAAGATGACGACGGCGGCACCACCGGCGCTCCAAATGGAGACGGCGACGGTCAGGAAGAGGTTGATGAAATCGAGCTGGGAGAGGAAGATGGATGCGAAGAAGAAGATGATACCGACGCCTGCGGAGCAGATGCGAATCAACAGCAGGTGGGTTTTAGGCGACGGGGGCGTCTTGCAGAATGGGATAATGAGGTCTTGGACGATTGTAAAGCCCGAGTTGAAGATACGGGAGTCGTCCGTGGAGATCATGAGCAAGATCATCAGCAGAGCGAAGAGTGCGAGCAAGGCGGGCGGGAAGAAATCGCGCATCACCATGGGAAGCATCATTTGGTTGAAGAGGCTTCGATACTGTTGGAAGCATTGGCGTCCTTCGCCGTCTTTCTCCATGTGCTGCTCAAGGGATTCGAGCACGTTGATGTAGTAGGGCGTATCGAGGTTGTTATCGCGACCCAGGAGGGCGACCCGGTGCATTTGTCCGGAAGCGTCGAGTTTGTTGCAGGCGGCCATTTCCGCGAAAGCGGCCTCCCGTTTATCGGAATCGGTCGAGATGGGATTTGGCACGGGAGCGTCCGTCATGATCTCGTTGACATCGAGGTAGACGGGGGCGAGGGTACGTCCGTCGCCGTTGGATTTAGCGCTTGCCTCGGCGATATCCTTTTTGACGGCATCGCGGACATCGGGGTTGGAGTGGAGCACCTCGTCGATGACCTCCATCGAGAGATCCTGGCGGATTTTGGTTGCGCGGTCGGCGTAGTTTTTGTGATTCATGATCACAATAACCGTAATCACGAGGAGGAGGCAGGTCAGCCAGGAGAATCCGGCGCGCCAGGTGCCGAGGATGCCGGCCATTTTCTGTTCGTGCGGCGTACGACCGGCGGTCGAGGTATCGTTTCCGATCCAAACGTAGTTATTGAAGAAGCGGTAAAGGAGCGAAACGATGAGCGCGAACATATTGAAATCGCGCAAGTTCTGGACGTCGTAGGGATTGAGGAAGCTTTCGCCCGGAATGCGGTGTGCCATGACGGGCGCAATTTCGTGGAACCACGAGAATTCGGTCAATACGAAGACGGCGAGAATGACGAAGATGGGGTATGAGATCAAGCCTTGGAAGGTATCGGCTACGATCAGGGAGATGCGTCCGCCGTTGAGGATGATGCAGAGCGAAAGCGACACGCAGCAGAAGAGGAAGAGCGGGAAGGTCGGTACTTCGACGCCGGAAATGGTGATGTAGTGGGGGACGCCGAGCAAGTACAGGAAGAAGCGTCCGGCGACTGCGGGACCGATGCAGTTGGTCAGCATTTCGGCAAAGACGCGGATGGTTGTCGCGAAGATACGGAAACTACGCGAGTAGCGCATTTCAAGGAATTGACCACCGGACATGGCCCGTGTTTCACGGAAGCGGTAGCTGACGTACCCGGTGATTCCCAAGAATACGGAAATCGGCAGAAGCAGATGGTTCCAGAAGCTCATTGCGAAGCCTGTCTGGTAGTTGGCTTCGCACATTCCGACGAGCGTAATGACGCCCAAGCCGTCCATCACGCCGGCAACACTGATTACATATCGACCTGCCACGCGACCTGCGGCAATAAAATCGGAAAGGTCTCGAACATATTTTCGGCTGCGAAACGCAATTGTCAGGACGAGCGACAGGGGAATAAGGATAATTAGCCAGTGATACCAGTTCATTGTTATGTCGAGGAGGAACGGATGGATGGACGAAGAAGCGGAAATTCTGCGAATTCTGCTGTTTTATCCTAAAAGATTTTCGGAAAATCGTCAATGCAACAACTGCGGTGGGGTCGGGAGCCCGTGGAGCGCGGCGAAGGGGGCGAGGCGATGGGGGCGCGGCGATGGGGCGAGGCGATGGGGCGAGGCGATGGGGCGCGAGCGATGGGGCGGCAACGGGACCGCACCACGGGACACGGCGGGGG
>JAEDLN010000173.1 GCA_016295275.1 Kiritimatiellia bacterium | reverse complement strand
TTTCGGAACAAGTAAATGCGACTAGGGTAGTCGCATTTACGATGAGAAGTTACACCCCACATTTTTTCCCAAAAGTCTATTGACCCCCCGATAAACTTTTGCTATCGTTAGCACCCGTTGCTCCGGTTCTCGGAGAAACAACCTTTCGATCCCGTCGGGGCGTGGCGCAGCCTGGTAGCGCGCTTGCTTGGGGTGCAAGAGGTCTCGAGTTCAAATCTCGACACCCCGACCATTTTCGAAACACATCTTTTGTCGGACTCCGCGCTTTTCTGGCGCGGTTTTTTTAAAACAAATTGTACGGTAGACCGTACGGTTGGGGTTTCCGGAATTGGCAGATTTCCTGGAGTTTGGCGGAGTGACAAAACGATTCGGCAACTTGACAGCCGTCGACAATGTCACTTTCGGTGTGAAAAAAGGCGAGTTCTTCTCCCTTTTGGGTCCTAGTGGTTGTGGCAAAACCACATTGTTGAGAATGGTCGCCGGCTTCGAACAGCCGGATAAAGGCCATATCTATCTGAACGGCGTCGATATCACGCGAATGCCGCCGAACCGGCGGCATGTGAATACCGTCTTTCAGAATTACGCCCTTTTCCCTCATTTGACCATTTGGGAAAATATCGCATTCGGCTTGCGTTTGGATCGCTCCGTCAAAAAGGACGAAGTCGCAGACCGCGTGAATGAAATGCTGGAACTGATCCAACTCTCCGGTCAGGCATACAAACGCCCGACCCAGATTTCAGGCGGACAAAAACAGCGCGTCGCCATCGCACGCGCACTCGTTCTCAAGCCCGAAGTGCTTCTCCTGGACGAACCGCTGGCCGCACTCGATCTCAAGCTCCGCCAACACATGCAGATGGAGCTGGATTCCATCCACGACAAAGTCGGCATCACCTTCTTGTACGTCACGCACGACCAAGGAGAGGCGATGAGCCTCAGCGACCGGATCGCAGTGATGAATTCCGGTCATGTCGAACAGCTCGACTCTCCTGCCCGTATCTACGAGCAGCCCGTCTCTTCCTTCGTTGCCGCTTTCATTGGCGACACGAACTTTCTGGAAGGAACCGTTACAAAAATCATCAGCTCCGAGTACTGCCAAATCGAAGTCGAAGACTTCGGTCCCGTCGTCTGCTACAACGATAAGCACATCAAACTCGGCGCAAAGGTCTACCTTTCGATCCGCCCGGAAAAGATGCACCTTACGCACGAGAAGCCAACACGTCTGGATGACGGCAAGGTCAACTGCTTCTCGGTTACGGTCGATCAACTCGTCTACCAAGGCGCCTATACCCGGTACTGGGTTTGGAAGGGGCAGGACAAGGACGATTGCTGGGAACTTTCCGTCTTGCAGGTTCACAGCCGCTTCCAACTTGATTTCCAACCCATCACATGGAACGAAACCGCTTGGCTTTCATGGCATGCCGATGACGGATATATGCTGGAAAACTACGACGCAAAGGATGAGAACCTTTTGAACCATCCTGTTACCTCGGAATCCGATTCCGAACTTCTTGGGACAAACGAAACGCCTCAGGTGACAGACGATGACAACCAAGAGCGCTGAAGTTTCCCCCGACCCGGCCCGTAAGATGTCGCTTGCAAAGCGCATCCGCCACCATTTCCATGAAATTCTGCTGACGTCCCCGTCGCTGGTCTGGATGATTGTGTTTTTCGTCCTTCCGACGTTGATTGTCTTCATGCTGACATTCCGCCCGACGGCTTTGGACGGCGGCATCGGAACCGGTTGGACGCTGAAAACCTGGTCGACCATTTCAAACCCCAATTATCCGTCCATCGTCTGGCGGACAATTTGGCTTTCCTTCGTCGCAACCTTTTTGTGCATTGCGATCGCTCTGCCGTGCGCATACTCGCTCGCCCGTACGAGCTCGCGCTGGCGCTCGATATTGGTCGGCTTGGTCATTCTGCCCTTTTGGACGAGCTTTCTGATTCGCGTGTTCGCATGGCGTATCCTCCTCCACCCGGAAGGTTGGCTTTCCCGCGTTCTGCACGATACATACCGGATTTTCGGTTGGCAATTCACCTTTCTTGAACCCGAAACGCAGCTTCTCTACAATGTGTTTGCGGTGCTCCTTGTGATGGTCTATACCTATCTTCCGTTTGCAATCCTTCCGCTCTATGCGGCAGCGGAAAAGTTTGATTTCAACCTGATGGAGGCCGCACTGGATCTTGGAGCAAAGCCGTTTCGCGTCTTCACGCATATCTTCCTCCCCGGTATCCGTGCGGGGATCTTCTCGGCCGTATTGATGGTTCTGATTCCCGCTCTCGGTTCGTATGTCATTCCCGATATGGTCGGCGGACCCAATAGCGAAATGCTGGGATCGAAAATCTATCAGCGCGCGATTCCGGACCGCAACCTTCCGCACGCATCCGCCTTGTCGGCCTTGCTGATGCTCGGCGTGCTCCTCCCCCCAGGAATCGGATGGCTGATCTACCGAAAACGCCATATCGGCGCAGTCGATACCGATGTCGTCTCGGCTCTCGACGCCCCTAAGTCGGCGCAGAATATCGGCGCGTCCGGCGGTCGCCGGAAAAGAATTGACGGAGGTGCCGCATGAGAAGAATGGATCAGACGTCGAAGATTGTCTTTTGGTCGACAATCCTTTTCTTCTACATCCCCGTTGCCGTCTTGATCATCAACTCCTTCAATGCGGCACGCTTCTCCCAGCGATGGGAAGGGTTTACCTTGAAGTGGTATGAAATCCTCTTCTCGGATAGCGTCATTTGGCATGCGTTCGGCAATACCTTGAAGGTCGCATTCGGCGCGACATTGTCCGCCGTCGTCCTCGGTACGCTGGGTGCCCTGGCTCTCAACCGCTACAAAGGAAAGCTGCAAAGCCTGCACTACGGATTGCTCTATACCCACTTGGTCCTGCCCGATATCCTAATGGGTATCAGCTTGCTCCTGTTCTTTATTTCAATCGGTCTCGAACAAAACCTGTTTACCGTCTACCTCGCCCATACGACATTCTGTATCAGCTATGTCGCAATGGCGGTGTTGGGTCGTTTGGAGGATTTCGATGGTTCCGTCATCGAGGCCGCACACGACCTGGGCGCGTCCCATTGGCAGACCTTCTGGAAGGTGCAATTCCCGCTTCTTCTGCCCGGTATTGTGGCAGGCGGCTTGCTCGCCTTTACCCTCTCCATCGACGATTTCGTCATCACCTTTTTCATCTCGGGCGCAGGCTCCTCTACCTTGCCCGTGCAGATTTACGGCATGATCAAACGGAGTCCCAAACTTCCCGAAATCAATGCCCTCTCGACACTCATGATGTGCGTTACGATGCTCGCCGTCGTCGCTTCCCGAATGATGCAAGGCCGCAATTTGGAATCGACCGATAAAAATACCCGCCCCCGCTCCGTTGCAGCCCGTCAAGAGGGCCAGGGCGGTCGCGTGCAACGCAAATAGCCACCCAGAGGAAATGCGCCTGCGCAAAAGCAAACAACGAAGATTCGCGCGAATCTTCGTTGTTTGCCTTTTTCCTTCAATGCGAAACTGCATAAGGTCGGAAATCGCAGTCCTACCCCCACGGGAAAATCCGCCGGCAAAACCGCCGCCCGTTCCTTACTCGGGAATGACATCAAGCGTGAATGCACCGGCAGCCGGACCGCGCGTCAGCCAGCTTCCATTCGTATAATCCGGCATCGCCTGAGGCATACCGCCCATGGAAATGGATTGCTCCGACAATACCGTAATGGACATCCACGTCACGGCATCGTAGACGTCCAAAGGCGGCGGAATGTTCTTCTGGAGACTGTTGATCCAAGCGCGGTCCACAAGATAGTCCATGCCACCATGCGCCCCGGCCGTCAAGTTGTCCTTCGCCGCCTCATAGGCAGCCCAAAGCGGATGACGGTACTCGCTCATGTAGGGATCGAAGGATTCGTACGGATGCATCCAGCTGTCCGTCGGATTCTTTGTCCGCCCTTCCACGAAAATCAGACGCCCGTCCTCCAGCCAACACCCTTTCGTGCCATCGATGCGCCCGCCTCGCGAATAGGGACAGGGAAGCGTGCATTTGTGCAGGAGAGAAATGGTTTCGCCATTTGCACACGTCAGCATCGAGGTCACCACATCCCCTTGTCGAATGCCCGCTTGCATCAAATCGGGCGAATCCGTGCGGTTCCGCTTGAACCATTCATGCTGACCCATTGCCTTCGTGGCAATCGAACTGACCGTAAGAATGCGGTTGCCTCGATTGATGCCAAGATACTTGGCAATCGGCCCCATCTCATGCGTCGGATACAATTCCGCATTCCGATGGAGAAAATGGGGCTGCCGGTAATGGTGAATGATGTCCCCCCGCCCAATCTCATCACGCAAATCATGCTCATACGAACCTTCGCAATGAAGAACGTGTCCGAAGATTCCCTTCTTGACCATGTGGAGAACCGCCATTTCCATGTCGTTGTAACAGCAATTCTCCAACGGCATGACAGGTAGCCCCGTCTCTTCGCTGACGCGAACCAAATCCTGGCATTCCAAAAGCGATTGCCCGGCTCCGATTTCCATGGCGACCGGATAGCCGGAAAGCAAGGCTTTTTTGGAGAGCCGCATGTGCGTCTCCCACGAAGTCGCAATGGCTACTGCTTCAAAACCGCCGTCCCGGAGCATTTCATCAAAATCGAGATACGTCTTCGGCCTGTAGCCCGCATTCTTCTCAATCTTGTCAGCCGCCGCTTCCGCCCGATTTTCAAAATGATCGCAGACGGCGACAATCTTGACATCCGGCATGGAAGACAATGTCCGGCAATGGTCGCAACCGCGCGGACCCAACCCGGCAACCGCAATGGAAATGACTCGCCCCGGTGCAAACGCTTCCTGCAACGTCTTCATTGGCTGTTCGTTTCTTTTATTCATCGAAAGGTTTTCCGTGGACCGCCGCCATATGGTCACCTGTCAAAAAAGGCGGACCTCTTCCAACGGCCCGTACGATACCAAAAAAGACACTTTCTTTCCACACACAATAGGCGTATCCCCAATTTCTTGTAACTTCTCATCGTAAATGCGACTACCCTAGTCGCATTTACTTGTTCCGAAA
>JAEDLN010000172.1 GCA_016295275.1 Kiritimatiellia bacterium | reverse complement strand
CGTATTCGCAGGTCGCCTTGCGCCGTCCGCGCGAGGGTGCGCCCTCTCCCATCGGTCAGACGCAAACGTTCCTGATTCTCGAATACAAACCGCAGGAGCGCACGCTCGTCGTCAGTCACCGTGCCTTGGAAGAGCGCGAGCGCGACAGCAAGCTTGCCGTGTTGCACGAAACGCTCCGCGAAGGAGATCTCTACAATGGCGTGATCACGAAAATCATGCCGTTCGGCGTCTTTGTCGATATCGGCGGTTTGGAGGGACTGATTCCGAATTCGGAAATTTCCTGGGATCGTTCCGTCAAGGCTTCGGAGATCATTCCGGAAGGCTCTTCCGTGCAAGTCATTTGCCGCAAAATCGATTGGGACGCCAATCGGTTCACCTTCTCCCTCAAGGATACGAAACCGGATCCGTGGCTGCAGTTTGCGGAAGAAGCTTCCGTCGGCGATCGGTTGAACGGAACGGTTGTGCGGCTCATGCCGTTTGGCGCCTTCGTGCAGTTGCGTCCCGGCGTGGAAGGGCTCATCCCGATTTCGCGCCTCGGCAACGGCCGTTCGCTCGCCCATTCGTCCGAGGTGCTCAAGGAAGGGCAGACGCTCTTTGTCAAAATCGAATCGATCGATGCGGCGGCACGCCGTCTTTCGCTCTCTGTCGTTTCCGAGCGCGTGGAAGCGCTCAAGCCCGGAGAAATTGCAGTCGGTGCGGAGCTCAAAGGCATTGTCGAGTCGATTCGCCCCTTTGGCGTATTTGTCCGCCTCAGCGAGGATAAGACGGGGCTTTTGCATGCCAGCGAAACGGGCATCGAGCGCGGGCCGCAGCAGCTTCCGAAAATGCAGAAGGCATTTCCCGAAGGTTCGGATATTACGGTCGTCGTATCGGCCATGACGGATGATCGGATTTCGCTTACGCTGCCGGCCATGGTCGCCGTCCGCGAACAACAGAAGGCGGATGCGGAGAATCTTCGCGAAATGCTCAAATCGACGCAGGAGGAGGCTTCCAATGCCGGGCTCGGCAATCTCGGATCGATTTTCGATTCGTTGCTGAAATAGCGTTCCGGCACGATTTCTCCGACGGTGCTTTTTCCGGAAGAAAGGCACCGCATTTGAAATCCGGCTTCGTTCTGTGTTACATTTCTTTGTCGCACAAACGATTTTCCGCTTCCATCATGAAAAACCGTTTTTTTGTCGTTTCCAGTCTCGTTCTCCTGTTTGCGTCAGGAAGTTTTGCGCAGTTGGCGCCAATCGCCGGGCAACCTGCGGCGAAGAAAGAACCGAAGGTCATGGTTTTGCCGCCGGAGGCCTTCACGGTTCCTTCGAATCACCTTGCAATCGTGAATTTGAACCATGCCGTGGACGCAGTCTGGCTGGAAAAGCAAGCCAAGTACATGCGTAGCCAATTGCATGTCCAGGTGGTCGTGCGCGAAACGGACGTTCCGGAAAAGGAACTATGCGATTTGCGGGCGCTGATCGCCCGTTTGAAGGCGGAAGACAAGGATGCGCCGTTGCAATTGTTCATTGGCAAAGGCGCTTCGCTTCCATCCGTTCTTGCAGAGCCCTATGCCGGCTGGGGATTCATGGATGCCGGTTGGGTCGAGCAAGGCGGCGGCACGCAGGAGCTGATTCTCGATCGAATGGGCAAACGGTTGTTCCAGACGCTTGGCCATGTGATTGGCGCAGGCTTTCGCATGGAACGCGAGGCCGTCATGCGGTTTACCCCGTCTCCGGCCGCTTTGGACGATTGCATTTCGCATGGATTCCATCCGCTCAATAGCGGTATCTTCTCGGTGTATGCCAATGGAATCGGGTTGGAAACGATTCGTCTGCGGCCGATTTCGGAGCTTCGGGCAATGGGAATTCTCAAGTCGAGGAATCCCAGGAAACCGGAGGCTGAGGAGCCGGGGAAACCGGCCGAATCGGATTCGGCGGCGACCGAATAAGTCGCATTCGCTCTCTCTCTTGTCGGTCTTGTCGGGGTCATCCAAACGATTGGAAATACTATGAAAACCTTGATTTTTCTCCGGTCTTCGATCGTTTCCGCGTGTCTGTTGTTTTGCGGTGCCGTTTTCGGTCAAGGCGTAGCCGTTTCGGACAATGTCGATCAGTCGATCGAGCGCGGGCTTACCTATTTGGCAAACGTGCAGTATCCGAACGGCGCCTTTCCGCAGAACCATGGAGAAGCCGGATCCATTTCCGCGCTTGCCGGTATGGCGTGGCTCGCCAAGGGATATACGCCGGGCTCCGGAAAGTACGGAGAAAACATCAATCGCAGCATCGATTATATTCTGTCGATTGCCACGAAAGACGGTTTTTTGGGCGAAAAGGAGCCCGGAAACGGCAAGATGTACTGCCATTCCATTTGCACGCTGTTTTTGAGTGAAATTTCCGGAATGGTCGATGAAATGCGCCAAAAGCGCATTGATGCCGTCTTGCCGCTTGCCGTCAAGATTTTGCTGGATGCGCAGAATGTCCGGAAATCGGAGCGCGACAAAGGAGGATGGCGCTATCAGCGCAATTCTTCGGACAGCGACATGTCCTGCACGGGATGGGCGCTGATGGCGCTCCGTTCGTCTCGCTTGAACGGCGGACGCGTACCGAGCGATGCGATCGATCGGGCCGTCGCGTATGTCCGGCGCCAGCACAATGAAGGCGAAGGTTCGTTTGTCTACCAGCTGGGCGGCGAGTCCTATGCCGTGACGCTGACGGGTGCCGGCATTCTCTGTCTGGAGTTGTGCGGCAAACACAACGATCCCTATTCCCGCCGTGCCGTCAATTATCTCATGCGTGCCTATCCGGAGCTTCTCCACCAAGGCAATCGCTCGTACGGCATGTACTACACGGCGCAAGGATTGTTCCAGCTGGGCGGCGACGGCTGGAAGGTTTTCGAGGATTGGATGTACCGCGTATGGATTCCGCGCCAGCGCGCGGATGGTTCGTGGGTGGAAGAAGAACGCAGCGCGCCTTACAATACGGCATTGCTTGTGTTGGCGTTTACGGTTCCCTATCGCCAGCTTCCGATCTACCAACGCGACGAAACGGTAGATGAGGATTGAGCATTCGGCCAACGGCATTGTTCCGGCGTGTCGTCCCCATGGTGTCAGGGATGCTTTCACGCTCCTGGAGGTCTTGATTGCTTCGGCGATTGCCGTGCTTGTGGTAGCCGCCGGTTTGGCGACGCTTTCCTCCGGTTTTCGCGTATTTGCTTCGGTGCGGAATGCCTCGAATCGAACGCTTGCGGAGCGGCATTTGCTGTTCGAGACCCTGGAAGCGGATCTTGCCGCAGCCGCGCCGATCTATACGCATCCGATCCCTTTTCAGGGAGAAAAGGATTCGCTTTCGTTGATGCGTCTGCGGTCGGGTTACCGGACTGCGCATTCGATCCGGCCCGTGCGGGTGCTTTGGATTCCGGCCAACGGCGGAATGGAGCGGATGTTGTTTGCTCCGGGCGAAGAGGAGCCGTTTCGCACCGAGCGGTTTTCTTGCTCCGAACCCATCCGGTTCGAGTACGGAACGCGAACCGAGCAGGAGAAAACGGTTGATCCCGCCGTCGCGACGGCGGAAGAAGAAGAGCGAATCGTATCACCGATGGTTTGGCAGGAAAGTTGGGCGAAAAAAGAATTGCCGATGGCGGTTCGCCTGACGTGCGGGGAAACGATTTTGGAGGTTTCGCTTTATCTTTCCCGGCCGGAACGGGTGGCTGGAGCAAAGGAGGCGAAACCATGAAGAAAAACGGGGACGTCTCGCAAAACGGAGCAACGCTGGTTTACGTGACGATCGTTTGCGCAATACTCGTCTTGCTTGCGACACTGATTGCGGGTCTGGTCCGGGCGCAGGGGCGGCTGACAAACGACCTTCTTTCCCGAGCCGCGTTGCGGGATGCGGCGGAGTCCGGGCTCTTTCAGGCGGTTGAACTGCTGGATGCGGAGACAAATCGAGTGGATACGCTTTCGGAGCAATGGGGCCGAATGACGGCGGATTCGCAGGAGCGATATCAAGCCGGAGAGGACGGGGTCTTTGTTTTTATCGAAGACGAATCGGCTCGTTTGCATTTCCGGAAGAACGGCAAAATCGCTTTTGCCAACGTTTTGATGCTTACGACGGGACAGGATCCGGCCATTGCCGATTCGTGGGCCCGGATTGCGTACGATTGGCAGGAGGGACTTTCCGGTGAAGCGGATGAAGTGTCCGGGGTGATGACAAACCGCGTTTTTTCCGCAGAGGAAGAGCTTCTCGAATCGCCGCTCGGCGGAAACGAGGCCTTTGCGGCGGGGTTGCGCGACATCACCGTGCACGGCGACGGAAAGATCAACATCAACACGGTCGGACACGATGTTTTCGTCGGGTTGGCAGTTGCGCAAGGCATTTCGCGCGAGAGCGCGGAGGCATTGTTCCGCCGATTGGAATTGGCGCGGGACCAAGGCGTCTTTTTCGAGTCGACGCAAGCTTCGGAGGCGCTCAAATTGCTGCCTGTCACGAGATCGCTCCCATCCCCCGAAGAGCGCAATGCGCTTCTGAAGCTTCAGCGGTTTTTGCGGGTCGATGCGGCCTGCTTCCGGATTTTGGTTTTGGCGCGAGATCGCACGAGAGAAGTTGGGTTGCAGGCCATTTACGAGCCTGCCACCGGGCGGTTTTTGCGTTGGGTTTCGTGGTGACGAGTCGGTTTGGCCGGGGGGCGACCCGTCATGCCATCCCGCGTTCCGTATCGACACCAAGGATCGGGCGCAATGCGCGCGCCTCCTGAAGCTCTCCTGCGGCTTTCGCGCTTTTGGCGGCCGGACCGTCTTTTCGCCGTCACATGGCGAAATGCGGTTGTTTTTGATATGCTTCGGGAATGAATCAACCTTTGCAATTGACGAGTCCGTCCAATCCCAGAATCAAGGAAATCGCGCGTCTTCGCACCCGCTCGCACCGGGACAAGGCGGGCTCTCTCCTCATTGAAGGCTATCGCGAACTGAAACGGGCATTGGACAATGGGTACAAGCCGAAAACGATCGTTTCGTGTCCCGATCTCTTTTTAGGGAAACACGAACCGGCCCTGATTCAGCGGTGTACGGATGCGGGCGCTCTCCATCTT
>JAEDLN010000171.1 GCA_016295275.1 Kiritimatiellia bacterium | reverse complement strand
CATTATGGCGCATTTTGGCCCTGAATTAGTCGCATTTACTTTGTCAAGTAACCCCTTCCTACGAATCGTCCCTTCGCCCTCGTCGAAAGACGCTGATTCCCCGAAGAGACAATTGTTCCACGTGGAACAGGTCCAACCGGACTGGATATCGCGGCTGTGAGTCGATCCGGTGACAATTGTTCCACGTGGAACAGGTTCTATCGGACATGCCGACACCAAATTACATGACAATGGCAAAATGTACCTTATGTATGCCCCGAACTCGCGCCTACAGGATTGCGACGGTGCGCGTATCGGCCAAGGGACATTCCGTAGGATTTATTCGTCCAATCCACAAGAATACACTCTACGGAACGACTAGAAGCCTTCTTTCTCCGAACAAAGGGAAATACGAAAACTCCCTCAAAACAAGACCCATACCGCTTGACGAGCCACCGTCCAATGGGCCATGACGGATTCGCAACAAAAAAATCTTCCCGTTTTCTTCTCTTTCCAAACTCTCCATCACTCCGACCTATAAAAGGAAAACGGAAGAGAAAGCATGAAACGGCACCTAGTCGAATGGGCAACAAACCCAACCCCCGAATTGAACAGATATTGGGAAAGCATCCAAATCGATTCCGAGAGAGGAAAAGTCTTCACCTAGACTGATCCAGGAAAAAAACATGAACATTCTCGGGAAAATCCGTGCGACAACACTTCCAGTCCATACGGCAAGCGCTTTCTTGGGAATGGCCTCGAATCCTGGAAAACGGATTCCATCAAATGAAGAATTGGAAACATGAGCATCGATCGGAACGAATCCGACGAACGAAATCGCTCCTGATGAGATACATTACAAAGCGGGCTAACCGAAACGACGAGCCGGAGGATAAACACGGTACAAAGACGCAGCTTCACATCAGGCCGCTCCTCTTGACGGCCCTTCAAGAGATCGACGACGAGAAACCGGCATCCGTTTCGGACTCCTTCAACGAAAGCAAATTAAAACCACGCATGATTTACGGAGACTCCTATCAGGGCGAAAAAGAGAGAAACGGATCGGTGGCGGGCCGACGATGATCCAGATGAAACGTTTGCGGATTTCCACGGAACCGACCGGCTACCAAGGAGAGAGGCAATGGATAAAGTCCATCCTTTAGGAAGCTCATGCAGACGACTCCCGGCACTGCTCGTTGATTCGGAAACTTCCAAAATTCGAGTCAAATCCCAATGCCGGGTACTTGGGGCGATTATCCACTCGTGCTTCGGCGACTTCCGAAATGAATGAGGTAGAATGGAAGCAGATAGAACGCCATGATATCAATCTCACCCTCTGCTCGACACGCCCGACAAGCCCCCACCCCAGCGCGATTTGCGGCGAAATCATGACACGGATAAAGCGCAATCGACACCCGATTTTGAGACCGAAATCAACTTCGATTGCATACTCTCGCCACCAATCGCAACCGCCTTTCGTTGGAATACTGTCACGACATTCGCTAGATTTTGAACACGCATTTATCGAGTTTTCGCATAAGCCATCCCCGTCTCGGCGCAATGAGGCGTGCCAACCGTAGGAGCTGCACCCAACAACCGCGCGACGCAGATTGACAATTCTCTCGTAAAGTCGGCGGTTGCGACCGAAAAACGGTTCGATAGAACAACAAGTGTTGTTGCATGGTTGCAAAAGCCCGGATTGGCGCATGCAGATGCTTCCAGATGTCTGAATAATGGAAATGGAATTGAAAGCATCATTCAGCTAATATCTTACCGATTGCAACGATTCGAGAACTACACAACAGAGAGTCCGATGGCGCGTTTCCGGCTTCTCATCTCAATCCGTAACCTTTTGCGGAGAGCATCTTTCTCATCCGCCATTCGCTCACAAGTCCCGTTTCTCTTTGCGTCAAAAGAGCCGCTGAAAATTACGGAAATTTCCGCATCGCCTCTGACACGAACCCGTATTTTGGCTCTTCCAGTCCATCCTCCGATGTTTGACGATCCTTTCTGCAAAACATCACCAAACGTCCGGGAAACCGTCAACCTTGAATTATCAAAAGAGAAATCGGTTCAAAAAAGGATCAAACAAAGAATCCTCGTACCGTTTGTGAATGCTCCGCGGAATTGTTCCACGTGGAACACAACCGATCATTCTTCGGAGAGCGTCCTCTGCAGCCGACCTACGGAAGAAAAAGCAGCCGTTCTATGAAAGCGATTTTTCCGTACGCTTCAACCGTGTCAGAAAGACACTCAGAACGGCTATGTCGGCAGGAGTAACACCGGGAATACGGGCGGCCTGTCCAAGGTTCTCCGGACGAACACGAGAAAGTTTTTCTCTGGATTCGAACCGTAATGCGCCAATGGACATGAAATCGAGTCCCTCCGGTATTTTCATTGCCTCTTGCCGACGCATTTGCTGTGCAGACCGCTTTTCGATTTGGATGTACCCTTGATAGCGGACGCCAAGCTCGATCTCCCGAACCAAATCGGAACTCAACCCTTGAATGGCATTGGGCAGATCCCGATAAGCCGCACCTTGACAGATTCGAACGGCAAGAGAAACGCCACCTTGCCGCTGCGTTTGAAGTCGCGCCATTTCATCCGTTATGGTTTTCTGGTCTTCCCGAATCGAAGAAAGAAGCTTCGGCGCTGCTATACCGAGCTCCTCCGCCTTGTCCAGCAGACGATAGTGTGCCGCATCCTGACGCAGCGTAAGCCGATGCTCCGCACGCGAAGTAAACATACGATACGGTTCGTTCGTTCCTTTGGTAATCAAATCATCGATCAAAACGCCGATATAGGCTTCATCCCGATGCAAAACGAATGGTTCCGTATCCAGAATCGAACGAACCGCATTGACCGCCGCCATAAATCCCTGTGCGGCCGCTTCTTCATATCCGGTCGTACCATTGACCTGTCCCGCCAGGAAGAGTCCATGGATCTTCATGGATTCGAGAGAAACCTTCAGATCGCGAGGATCGTAAAAGTCATATTCGATGGCATAGGCATAGGCTGCAAAACGAGCGTTTTCAAGTCCGGGAATGGAATGAACCATTTCCTCCTGTACGGCTCGCGGAAGACTCGTCGAAAGCCCGTTCGGATACATGAGATTGCACCCGTCAAGACAGGATTCCGGCTCCAAAAAGACGTGATGTTCAGGCCGATCTGAAAATTTGACGATCTTATCCTCGAAAGAAGGGCAGTAGCGCGGACCGACACCGACAATATCGCCGCCATAGAGAGCGCTTTCCTTGAGATGAGCCCGGACGATATCGCCTGTCTGCTTTGTCGTATGCGTCACCCAACATGGCACTTGAACGCCGTCGTCATATACCGGTTTGTACAGATCGCACCCATATCGAAAGAGAGGATCTCGTTTGGTTTCACGGACGGAGACAACGGGCTCGCGATGCGGCTCCACTCCTGTTTTTTCATGCAGCGTGAAATCGTCCGGCTTTGACCATGCGATACCCGTAAGATTCTGCTTTTCTCCATCTTTCGGAAGTTGATGAAGCCCAGACTCCTCTTCTTCCGAAACGCAATGCCCGCTCAACGCCCGTTTGAGACGTCTGGCGGCAGCTGAAAAGTAGGAAACGGACGAAACCCCGTCCTGCCGTTGAAAGCGTTGATAATCGATCGAATCCGGAAAAAGCCGGGATGGCGTTCCGGTCTTCAACCGCGAAACGGAAAGCCCGACCTGCCGAAGCTGATCGGCCAATGGTACGGAAGCAATTTGACCGTTTCCGCCTCCGAAGATCGTTTCGTGTCCGATATGGATGGTTCCGCGGAGAAAAGTCCCCGTCGTCAAAATCACGCGTTGCGCGGCGATTTCCCCGGCTTTTGCGCACCGAACGCCGCAAACGGCATCTCCCTTCAGCAAAAGGGCGACAACCTCATCCTCCAACAGAACAAGATTTTTCGTATCCCGCAAAACCGCCTGCATCCGCGATTTGTAAAGATACTTGTCGCATTGTGCGCGATTTGCACGAACCGCCGCCCCGCGGCGTGTATTGAGAATCCGGAATTGGATCCCGGCGTAATCGGCATTCCGTCCCATCTCGCCGCCAAGCGCATCCAATTCGGAAACAAGATGCGATTTTGCGATACCGCCAATGGACGGATTGCAGGGCATCGAGGCGATCTTGTCGATCCGAAGCGTCACCAAGAGCGTTTTTATGCCCAACCGGGCAGATGCAAGGGCAGCCTCCGTACCGGCGTGGCCGCCACCCACTACGATGACCCCGAAGAGGGACCTGTCCGACTGAATTTGCATAAGATCGATTTTGATTAAATAAATTTTATTTTATCCGTTCATCCGGGAAAGATGCGCACTAGTCTTACCAAGATTCCGGTTTTCTGAAAAGTGTTTTTCAAATGGATCACTCGACAGAGCAAACGCCTTTTTGCCGGCGTAAACGCCATCGCGAAACCGGTTTCGCGCCGGCTTTGCGGCGTCCCGGATTCTGTCGAAACCCTATCGATCGCCTCCTTTCGAGGGGCTTCTTCATCGAATGCATCGACGAAGTCAACATGTGCGGGTCGGGAGGTCCGACAGCCGAAAAGGTGGCGAGCCGCCACGGGCGATTTTGGGTTTCCGACGGGGCGCGGAGAGGAGACGCGGGCATTGCGTGCGAATTTCGCGGGCGTAATGGCGGTGCGCAACGGGACCGCACCACGGGACGCACATGTGTGATGGCGGTAGGGTGCGAGCCGAGAGCCCCGGCGGGCGACCATCGCGCCGCAGGGTAATGCGCGTGGGTAATTGTGAGGGCGGCAACGGGGCGCATGGCAACGGGACGGGGCGGCGCGATGGGGACATCGCGCCCTACCGCAACGGGACACGAGCGTGGGGCACGGGGGGCGCACGGCGAGGGGTGCGAGGTACGAAGTCACGCACCACGCCGTGGCGCGGCGGCGCGGTTGTTTTAAACACAAAGGGGCACAAAGAGCGAAGGGACGGGTTGTATAGGAGCACAAAGGCCGAGAGTCACTGCGGGTATTGCGCGTGCCCCGTGCGCGGGCGATTTTCGCGTGCGTAATGGCGGTAGGGCGCGATGTCCCCATCGCGCCGCAGGGTAATGCGCGTGCAAATT
>JAEDLN010000170.1 GCA_016295275.1 Kiritimatiellia bacterium | reverse complement strand
GGCACGCGCATTACCCGGGCGGCGCGATGGGGACATCGCGCCCTACCGCCATTACGCACGACCACGGGCGCCCGGCGCATTACACACACGCAATATTCGCACGCAATATTCGCACGGCCGTTCCGTCTGCCGGTGCGCACGCGCCAACGCCCGTGGCGGCTCGCCACCGCGGTTGCGGACGATGGTGTTTCTTGGTAGAATGCCGCCCATGAAAATATATCCCGCAATTGATTTGCGGAAGGGAAGATGCGTGCGTCTGCGCCAAGGCAAAGCGGAAGCTGAAACCGTCTATGGCGAATCCCCTGTCGAACAGGCCTTGGTCTGGGAAAAAGGCGGAGCGGATTTTCTGCACATCGTCGATTTGGATGGCGCTTTCGAAGGCCATCCGGTCCACACGTCCCTGTTCCGCGAGTTTGCAAACACGCTCCAGATTCCATTTGAAGTCGGCGGCGGCTTACGGACAGATGCCGATGTGGCGACCGTTCTCGAAGCCGGTGCGCGCCGCGTGATTCTCGGTTCCCGCGCCGTATCCGACCCGGACGCCGTCCGCAAGCTGGTTGCCGAACATGGCGCCGAGCGGATTGTCGTCGGCATCGATGCGCGCGACGGTCTGGTACAGGTGGCGGGCTGGACCGAAACCACGTCCGTCCGTGCGCTCGATTTGGCAAAAACGCTCGTTGCCGCAGGCGTTCGCAACATCATTTATACGGACACGGCGACGGACGGCATGCTCCAGGGACCGAATTTGCGCGCCGTTACGGAATTGGCCCGTTGCGTTCCCGAGGCGTGGATTGTCGCCTCCGGCGGCATTCACGCCCCCTCGGACATTGAAGCGCTCGCCGCATTGCGGTTGCCGAACTTGGACGGTGCCATTATCGGAAAAGCGCTCTACGAGCATCCGGAGACGCTGTCCGCCTATCTGCACGCCGCAAAATCCGCCGGAGCCCATACATGACGCCCCTGCCTCTCAACGAGGCCAAGGGTTTGGAATGGCCCTCCAGCCAATGGCGCGAGGCGGATGTCGAGCCGGAAACGATTCGGCTTCTCATGTCCGAGCTCAAGCTCAGCCGTACCGTCGCCCGCATTTTGGCGGGACGCGGTCAAGGCACTTCGGAATTGGCGAAGGAATTTCTGCATCCGCGCCTTGCCTCCTGCATTCTCCCCTCGGATCTTCCCGGCATTACGGAAGCCGCCGATACCATCGACCGTCATCTCTCCGCCGGTTCGCGCATGGTCGTCTTCGGCGATTTCGATACGGACGGCATGACGGCCTCCTGCATTCTGCACTCGATGCTACGCCGCATCGGCGGCGATGCCGTCATCTTCATCCCCGACCGGATCAACGAGGGATGCGGAGTCACCAGCAATGCTTTCGAGCGCTGTCTGGCGGAAAATCCCGATGCCAAACTGGTGGTCACGGTCGATTGCAGCATTGTCCACAAGGAGGTCTGCGACACGGCATTCGAACGGGGCGTGGAGCTCGTCGTCACCGACCACCATGAAAGCGGCTTGGAAACGCCCCGGACGATTGCCGCCTGTGTCAATCCCTGTTCGCCCGGAACGCCCGAACCGCTGCGCCATCTCTGCGGAGCGGGCGTCGCCTTCAAACTGGCGCACGAGCTGGCACGCCGCCATCTCCCGCCGCGCGACGGCGCCGCCTACATGCGTTCGCTCACGGCAGTCGCCGCCATCGGTACGATCGGCGATCTCGTTCCGCTGATCGGCGAAAACCGCGTCATCGCCTCTCGCGGGCTGGATATTCTCAACCGCCCGCCCCATGGCGAGCTGATCGGACTGCGGGCTCTCCGCAATGTCGTCGGCATCCGCGGTCTTATCGACGCCGGCAATCTCGCCTTCGTACTCGTTCCCCGCATCAACGCCGCCGGACGCGTCGGCAACCCACATGTCGCCATCGAGTTGCTCTCTGCAACCGACAGCTCGGTTGCGCAGCGCCTCGCCAAGCAGCTTGTCGCCTTCAACAATCTCCGGCGCCAAGAGGAAGCCGCGGCCGTCCAAGCCGCACAAAGCGCCGCCGCCCTCACCCCGCCCGATGCCAACCGTTCCGCCATTGTTCTCTACAATCCCGACTGGCATCCCGGCATCGTCGGTATCGTCGCTTCGCGCCTTTCCGCGCGCAACCGCCTCCCGACCATCGTCCTGACCGCCGACAAGGAAAACGGCATGCTCCGAGGCTCCGCTCGCTGTCCCGAAATTCCGGGACTCGATTTGATGGCGCTCCTCGAACACTGCCGCGACGATCTCAGTGCCTTCGGCGGACACCGCGCCGCCGCCGGGCTCTCCCTCCCGAAACAGAATCTGCAATCCTTTACGCAGCATTTCTGCGAGGTCTGCCGCTCGACCGAGGACACCATCGATATGCGCCCCGAAAGCCGCATCGAAGCGTGGATCAAGCCCGCAGAGGCCAATGAAGCGCTTCTGCAGGAAATCCAAATGGTCGGTCCCTTCGGCACGCTGAATCCCCCTCCCCTGCTGGCCTTGCGCCATGTCACGCTCGCCTCGAATCCGACCCGCTTCGGACGCAGCGCCCCCAATTGGCGATTCGATTTTCGCGAAACCGGCATTCCCGGCATTCTCTTCAACCGAGAACACATGCCTTTCCGCGCAGGCGATGCGCTGGACATCGTCTTCCGGTACAATCGCGACAATTTCAATCTGCTTCAATTCCTGATTCGCGACATCCGCCGATCCACGGCCCCGGCTTCCTGACACCGGTCTGCCGTTCACCCCTTTTCCTTCTCCGCGCCATGCTCGAAATTCCTGAAATCGTACAACTCGCCAGCGCCTTCTACGGCTCTGCCACGCTCTTTGCCGCCTTGGATTGCGGCATCTTCGGTGCCATTGAAGAATGCGGCGGCTCCGCCACGCTTGCCGGGCTGGCGGATCGTCTCCGGCTGAGCCGGCACGGTCTGCGCCTTCTCCTGGACGGATGCGTCGCAGTCGGCATTCTCGAAAAGGAGGGGGTCGACCCCGAAACGGCTCTCTACCGAAATACGAAAGCGGGACGCCTTGCGCTCGTCCCCGGAGCCCCCGCCGATCTCACCAAGGCCATTCGCTACAACCAAGACATCTATGCGCAGTGGGGACGCCTTGCACAGCTGGCACAAACCGGAAAACCCGTCGAATCGCCCCAATTGCATCTCGGCGAGGATCCCGAACGCACGCGCCGGTTCGCACTCTCGATGCGCGGCCGCGCCATGGCGATCGGGCGCTCCGTCGTGCCGCAAATCGATCTCTCCGGCTGTTCTCGCCTCCTCGATTTGGCCGGCGGCCCTGCCGCCTATGCCGAGCTGCTCGTTCGCGCCAATCCCGGCTTGAGCGCCGTCACCGTCGATATTCCCGCCGTTTCCGCCGTGGCCGCCGAATGCGTGGCCGAAGCCGGACTGCAGGATCGCATCGAATGCCGCACCGGCGATTACCATGCCGACGAATACGAGCCCGCCGCCTACGACGCCGTGACGATCTTTGGAGCGCTCCATCAGGAATCGCCCGAGCAAATCCGCGATATTCTTCGCCGCGCCGCCCGCGCCTTGCGTCCCGGCGGACGCATCTTCATCCTCGATATGATGACCGATGCCACACACACCGCCCCGGCCTTCTCCGCGCTCTTTGCCATCAGCATGGCCTTGACCACGGAGCACGGATGGGTCTTCTCCGATACGGAAATGAAAGAGTGGCTGCGGGAAACCGGCTTCGATCCGGATGAACGGACCATTGCCATTCCGCCGCCCATGCCGCATTGGCTCGTTTCCGCACGGCTTCGCTAACGGGACGTTTTGCACTCCCTTCTTCCGGCTGCCGCCCGTGGCGGCTCGCCACTCGACTCTCCGGGCGTCAGATCAGAGGAATCCGCACATCGCGGAGCCAGGGCTTTGCAAAGTAGATCTCGGCCGTTCGGGAGAGAATCGGCTGCTCGGCGGAAAGATCGAGCGTATACCGGAATACCGATGTCGATTCCGGAATGACGAAGGTGAGTCCGAGAACGCGCTGATGCGTCCAGCGACATCGTCCGTATGCGGTAAACGAACTCTTCGACTCCAAGGTTTGGATCAAGGAGCATTTGGGCGTTTGGAAGCCGGCTTCGAGCTGCTCGAAGGTCCTGTCGGCATAGCGGAGGAGCAACCGCACGCCATCGGACGTTTGTTCCAGCCGGAGTCCGGACAGCCCGATGGGATTGCCGGGAACTGCGGCATATTCGACCGGATTCTGTTCGAGTGGCTGCGGCTTGCCCGGCGGATCGAAATCGAACGAGGCAGGCGTGCAGACGGAATCGCCGTCGGTGGCACCGTCAAGAGCCGGAATCAAATGATTCCAAAGCGTATCGAGCTCCAGCTGCATATTGCTGAGACCGGCCGTTGCCACGCAAACGGCATCGAAGCGAGGCATTATGACGGCAATCTGGCCGCATGCTCCGTCCGCACGGAAGAAGCCGTGCTGGCACTGCCAAAATTGATAGCCATAGCCTTGCGTCCAGTCGGACGCCACTGCCGGATCTCCATTGGAAATCTGCTTGGAGGAGGCCGCACGCATGTAATCCTCCGGTATGAGCTGCGTGCCATCGGGGGCTTTACCCATCCGGAGCCAGCATTGCGCGGCAGCGGCAATTTCCGGCAGGCGCAAATGAAGTCCGTAGCCGCCGAGCTCGATGCCATCGGGATTGCACGAGGAATAGACGTCCTGCGGAAACCCGAGCGGATCGAGCAGACGCGGACGAAGATAGGCGACGAGATTCTGTCCGGTTGCCTTGCGCAAAATGGCGGAAAGCAGGAAGGTGGCCCCGGTATTGTAGACAAAGGTCGAGCCCGGCTCGTACGCAAGCTCGTCTTCCAGAATGTTTTGAACCCACGGGCGTGAATTGTCGAAATGCACTTTGAGGGCGGCATAGCGCTCCCCGAAAAGAGCACAGCTTTTATGGCCCGTGGACATGGTCAGCAGATGACGGACCGTCACCCGTTTCATGCGTTCGGAGATGGCATCTCCCGCATATTCCGGGAAAAAATCGACAACGCAATCATCGAGGGAGAGTCGTTTTTCGCCGATGGCAATACCAATGGCGGAAGAG
>JAEDLN010000169.1 GCA_016295275.1 Kiritimatiellia bacterium | reverse complement strand
TCCGCCCGTATCGACAAGCGTAAAGCTGTGCCCGTCCCGCACGACTTCCCGCTCCAGACGATCGCGCGTCACCCCGGCTTCATGGAAGACGATGGCAACACGCTCGCGTGCAATGCGGTTGAATACGGCGGATTTGCCGACATTCGGACGCCCCACAAGCGCCACAATGCGACGCGCGGCAGGCTCTGCCAGTTGCCCGGTCACCTTCTCGACAGGCGACGCGGATGACATCTCGGACTGGGAATCGTTCAATTCTGCATTCATGGATGCATTCAAAAGGTGCGGTTGAAAAGAGAGAAAAAGAATCCGTCCATGCGAAAAAAGGAGGACGGGTCGCGCATACATCCAGGTCGGCGCCCCCATCGGCAATGGTCGCCGAAATGTCAACGCCCGATCAGAAAAAGATCCGAAAAAACGCGCCGAAAAACAACGGGGCCGGTGGAAACCGTTGCATACCTTTGTATGATTGTCCAGCCTGTCGACTCCGGACGAAACCGTTTCCGTTCCGGTCCGCCTGTCGGAAATGAATCGGCGAATGAAAACAAAGACGCCGCCCCATCGGGAAAACAAGCGGCTTTCGCTTGCCGTCCGCCAAAATATCCTGTATGCTTGCTGAACTTCCAAAAGGAAGTATCATACCTCACTCAAGGTGAATCAACCTAAATCAGGAATCATATCAAGTCATGGATATCTATGTTGGCAACCTCGCCTACGCAACCACGGAAGAGCGACTCCACGAGCTGTTCTCCCAATACGGTACCGTAGATGCCGCACGCGTCGTCAAGGACCGTGCAACGAACCGTTCCAAGGGATTCGGTTTCGTTGAAATGCCCAATAACGACGAAGCAAAGGCTGCCATTGAGGCCATCAACGGCATGGAATTCGACGGACGCCCCCTACGCGTCAACGAATCCCGTCCTCGCGAAGAGCGTCGTCCTTACCGCCGTCCCCGCCCCGAAGGCGGATCCCAGTGGTAAAAAAACGAAACGAATCCTTCCATCGGTAAGCGTGTGAATCCTTCTTTCGTGATCTCGCCTTCGTAGCAAGGTTCGATTCGCCTGACGGATAACATGACCCTAGTGGCGAGTATGAAACGAAGTTGTTTCTGTTTTTGCTTTCGTACTCGCCCTTTTGCTGCACGGTATTCCCGAGGCAGCTTTTTTTTCATTTTGACCCCTCACCCCCTTGCCAATATGCAGGAATTTCGCCGTAGCCGTCTCTCAGCCGGAATTCGCTCGTTGCTGGCAGTCTTGCTCGCCGCCGCTATTCTGATCGTCGTCAATCTGATCTCCACGCGTCTGTACGTCCACGGAACATACGACAACGGAGAGGTGCGGCAGCTTTCCGAACGGACGATTCAAACGCTCGGAAATATCTGCGGAACAATGGAACTGTATGCGGTCTTCGAACGCACGCATCCGTTTCGGCAGCTCGCCAATATTCTCGTCCACGAACTCGAGGAGGCCGCCGCCGGAATACCGGATTTGACCATCCGGGCCCATTCCGTCGATGCCAATCGCGATATCGTCGAAACATCGACGCTGCTGCGCAAATACCCCATGGAAATCAACTCCATCCTGATTGTGCAAGGCGATCGTTTCCGCGTTCTCGACGCCTTCGAACTCGGGGCCGTGCAATCGGACGAGAGCAACCGGGACTCCAACCGGGCTTCCCATGCTTTTCGCGGCGAACAGGCATGCCTAGGCGCAATGCTGCGAATCAATCGCCCGGATCGGCTTCCCGTCTATTTCCTGGCGGGACACGGCGAATTCGATCCCGATTCCGCTCACCCGATCACCGGAGCCTCTTTTCTCTCCAACCTGATCGCTTCGGATGGATACGCCGTCCGAACGCTGCTCCTGAACGACAACCGGGACATTCCGCAAGATTGCGCAGTCCTCGTCATCGCAGGCCCGCAGACCCTCTTTTCGCAGCAGGAAATAGAACGCATCTCACGCTACCTCTCCGGCGGCGGACGCCTCCTTCTGCTGCTGGAAAACGCCTACGCCAACGGTCTCCTTCCGCTTCTCGCCGCATGGGGCATCCAACTCGAGCCTCCTCCTGCGGAACTCGATTCCAGACTCGCGACAGGCGTCCGCAAAACGGCATCGACACAATACGGAAATCACCCCATCGCAAAAATGCTCCGCAATACCCAGTGTATTTTCTCCAGCCCCTGCATGGTCTCGCCCGTCAGCCAAGAAGGAGCCTCCGAACAAAGCGACAAACCGTCCGTCACCCCTGTCGTCTATGCCGAAACGCGCGCCGACGCTTCCTATCCGATCGCTGTCGCCTCCGAACTCGGTGCCGGAAATCTCCTCGAAAATCCCGCCAATCCGCGCCTCTTCGTTTGCGGCGATTCCGATTTCGTTTCCAATGCCAACCTTTCCGGATATATGGAAGGCAACCGGATTCTCTTTCTTTCCGCTCTCGAATGGCTCACCGGATTCCAAGTGTCCGCCGCCGCGTCCGAAGCGGAGTCCGTCACTCGCCCGATTCTCCCATCTCCCGAAAAACGCTCCCTCCTCGCACGCCGTCTCTGCATCTTCGCCCCCCTCGGCATCCTCGCATTCGGTCTTCTGTTCTGGATTCCGCTGATGAAACGTCTCTCTTGATTACCCGCCATGTTCCGATTTGCCGCTCTTCTCTTCGCCGCGTTTCTTTCCTGCATCGCTTCGGCAGGGCAAAAACTTCTCGCCGATATCGATTATGGCCGGGCGGATGAATGGGTGATTCTCGGAACAAATACCGCCGCAAAAACCTCCGGATTCGACGTCTTCTATATCTATCCGACGCTCACAAACGATCCGGATCGCCCGCTTATGGATCGCACCGATCCGACAGTCGCCGCAAAAACACGCTCCTTCGCAACGGCCCAGACAAAACCCCTCGCCGAGGCCGGCGCCCGGATCTTCGCGCCTTTCGTGCGCCAAGCCTCCTACGGCGCGGCAATCTCAGCCCTCCTCAACCCCGGCGATCCATCTGCGGAACACGTCCTCGCAAACGGAAAACGCGATACGCTTGTCGCTTTCCGAACCTATCTTCAACGCTGGAACGACGGTCGCCCATTTGTCCTTCTCGGTCATAGCCAAGGCGCCATAGATCTCTTCGCCCTCCTCCGGGACGAGCCTTCCATCACTCCCGAAAACGGCTTCGTCGCCGCCTATTTGCCGGGCTTGCCGCACCTGACGCCCGAGACCTTCCGGGAAGCCCTCGGAACCCGGTTCCCGTTCGCTATCTCGCCCCATGGAGTCGGTGTCGTCGCTACCTGGCATACGCAATCCGAAGATTGCGAAGAAAATCCCTACTTCACGACTCCAAACGGTCTCTGCGTAAATCCGCTGACCTGGACGACCAATGCCACACCGGCTCCCGCATCGCTCAACCGCTTCGCCGAATTGTACGATTACCGCAACCCCGGAAAAGCCGCAAATCGATATCCCGCTTTCTGCGGCGCAACTTTGCTCCCCGAACGCGGCGCCATCGCCGTCCCCCTCCCTTCAGACTCCCAATGGGACGCCCGTTGCTTCATGGGGCGCGGCTGTTTCCACATGAACGATATCTGGTTCTTTGCGGGGAATATCGCCTCGAATGCCGTGGAACGCGTTCGCGAATGGCGCACGACCCACCCGTAGCAAGCCGTCAGACAAGTCCGTCCACCGAACCGAAAACCGTTTCTCCCGCAATTCGCGCAACCTCCACGCGAACGAGTTGCCCCGTCCGCTCGCTCGTGCAACCCGAAATGCGAACCGGCAGATATTCGCTGCTCCAGCCGATCGCGGTTCCTTCCGCATCCACGCGCTCAATCAGCACTTCGACCGTCTTTCCCGCAAAGGTGGCCGCAAAGGCCGCCCGCTTCTCCTCGCCAAGCGCCAACAAAACCTTGGCTCGCGCACGGCGTTCCTGCATCGGCACCTTGTCCGGATACTCCGCCGCCGGCGTCCCGGCACGCTCGCTGTACGGGAATACGTGCAAATTCGAAAAGGGATAGTCCCGAACCAAGCGAACCGTTTCTTCGAAGGCCGCTTCGTCCTCGCCGGGAAAGCCCGTAATAATGTCCGTTCCCAACCCAATATCGGGAACACGCTCCAATATCCGATCCAATACTCGCCGGTACGCGGCCGAATCGTATCGCCTCCGCATCAGCTTGAGAACCTTGTCCGAACCGGATTGCATCGGATAGTGAAGCGTCCGGCAAAGTTTCGTGTCGGACGCCGAAAGAAGCGATAGAACCTCCTCCTCGCCCGTATGCGGCTCCACGGAACTGATCCGAACCCGCGCAACCCCGTCAAGCGCGGAAACCGCCCGGACCACATCCGCAAATCCATGGCTTCCGTCGCGCCAGCAAGCGACATTGACGCCCGTCAGAACCAACTCGCGAAAACCGCGCCGCGCAAGCCCCCTGCACTCCTCCAACACATCCGCCAACGCCCTCGACCGCGGATTGCCGCGCGCATCCGGAACAATGCAATACGAACAACGGAACGAACAGCCATCTTGGATTTTCACCGGTGCCCGCGTGGAGGTATGGCGCGGGAAAATCCCCGTCTGAAACTGAAATTGAAAGCCCTCGGCAACCTTTTCCGCCAACCGCTTCGCCTCCTCCGAAGCGCTCTCGCCTTGCCGTACCGCCCATTCGCCGCGCGCCCAGCCCGTCGCCTCCGGCTTCTCGACCCTGTAGATGATCGCATCCGCCCCCGCTTCAAACAGCCGCTCCGGCTCCGTCACATTGGCCGCACAGCCCGAAACCAAAACCGGCATGGCACCCGCACGCTTGGCAGAGCGCAAATGACGCAATGCCTCTGTCTGCGCAACCGCCGTTACCGCACAGGTATGCAAAAGGTACGGTACGCCTTTCCGGGGTTTGCTTTCCTCTCGAACAAACCCCTCCGATTCCAAAACCCCTCGAATGGCAGCCGCTTCCGCATGATTGAGCCTGCACCCCATGACGGTCAATGAAAACATGTCGCTTTGCATGCCCCGTTTTCTACCAAAAAAACAACACCCTAGCAATGCAACCGCCCCACGTGCCTCCTCGTCGTACCCCACGCCCGTGCCCCCTCGCCGCGCGCACCGCTCGTGTCCCTTGGTGCGGTCCCGTTGCGGTAGGGCGCGATGCTTGGCCGCCGGGCCTCCCGGCTC
>JAEDLN010000168.1 GCA_016295275.1 Kiritimatiellia bacterium | reverse complement strand
GGCGCCCTTCCCCGCGCCCTTCCCCGCGCGCCGCCCGTGCCCCGGGGCGGCGCGCCACCGCCGCGCACCGCGGCGGAATCACTCATTCTTCGTCCGAACGCTCCGAACGCTTTGCCAACGCATTTCGGGCATACAATACGCGGGAAGCAAGGGGGGAATCAACGGCAATACGCGCCAAATCCTGTCCGTATTTCCATTCTTCCGACGACTCGTCCGGTTCCGAAACGCGCATTTCCATCCGCACCGGTGAGAGCCGGAACGAAAACGCTTCCGGAGTTTCACCAAGCCGGTATCGCGTCGCAAGCGTCCTAGCAACCGGACGAACCGAAAGCGCCTCGCGCATCCGGGCTTCGGTTTGCGCAGAAAGTCGCGCACCATTCCGAAATGACGCGCCGGCCGGAACAAAGACAATCGTGGCAATTGCCATTGCTAATATGCATTCCAACAGCGTTTCGCCGCATCTGCCGCCAAACGGCAAACCGCCTCTCACCCCCGGTCGCCGCGCCGCTTGGACAAATGCCCCAAAATCTCTTTTCGAAACCTTAGTGGGCATACTCAATGCACCGTTTTTCACGAATGACCGTGACACGAACCTGCCCCGGCAAATGCATTTCCTGGCTGATCTTTGCCGCAACCTCACGCGCCAACAAGAGCGCCTGCTGATCGGTCGTCTTGTCGGCGTCTACGAGAATGCGCAAATCACGCCCGGATTGATAGGCGTACGCACGCTGAACCGAAGGAAATTCAAGTGCCAGCTTCTCCAGCTTCTCAATGCGGTCCACATACCGGTCAATCGATTCCAGACGCGCCCCGGGACGGGCACTGGAGATCGCATCGGCAATCGAAACCAATACCGCATAGATCGTCTGGTTGGCAACCTCTCCGTGATGCCCCGCAACCCCCTCGAAAACCTCCTCGGTTTCTCCGTTCTTCCGCAGAAAATCACCGCCGATGATGGCATGCGGCCCCTGCGCCGTCTGATCCAAAGCCTTTCCGATGTCGTGGAGCAAGCCGATGCGCCGCGCCAATTCCGCGTCCAATCCCATTTCAGACGCAATCATCCCGGCATACGCCGCAACCTCCTGAGAGTGCAACAACACATTTTGGGAATAGCTCTGACGGAAGGAAAGACGTCCGAGCGTCATGAGAATTTCGTCCGAATCGATATTGAGATTCAACGTGACCGCCGCCTGCTGTCCATAGCCGAGAAAATGCTGTTTCATGTTCTCGCGGACCTCCGCGTAAGTTTCCTCGATTCGTTGCGGTTGGATGCGGCCCGATACAAGCAGTTTCTCAAGCGTCAAGGCGCACATCTCGCGGCGAATCGGATCCGATGAGGAAATCACGACGGCTCCCGGCATGACATCCAGCAAAATCGAGCATCCCGTCACATCCTCGATCGAACGGATATTGCGTCCTTCCCGCCCGATAATGCGCCCCTTCGTGTCCTCCGAAGGCAATGTGAAGGTCCGCGACATGTTCTCTCCGATGTGAGAGGCGGAATAACGCTGCATCGCCACAAGCAAAATCTTCTGAGCCGTCTTGGAGGCCGTCTTTTCCGCCCGCTCTTTTTCGCGCAGCAGGTACGTTCCAAGGTCCTTCTGAATGTCTTCGCGGGCACGATCGAACAAATCCTTGCGGGCATCCTCTCGCGTCATTCCGGCAAGCTTCTGCAAACGGGCGTCCAAAACAAGCTTTGCCTGCGTATTCTCCTCCGTCTGCTTCTTCACGGCCGCTTGCACCGTTTCCAAATCGGCCAGTTTGCGGTCCATGACCTCCTGCTTGCGATCCAGCACCTCCGCCTTCCGATCCAGATTGTCTTCGCGCTGGGAAAGCTTGCTTTCGCGCTGATTCAACGCCTCGCGCTCCTGCTTGATCTCATCCCGCTGTTCTTTGATCGACGATTCGAAGGCTTCCCGCGCCTTGACAACCGCCGTGCGCGCCTGGATATCCCCCTCGCGAAGAATGCTCTTGGCTTCCTCCTCCGCTTCCTGTTTGCGAGAGCGAAGGCGGGTCGCTTCCATCATTTTTTCCCGGGCGAGCAATAGGGTGCGAGCCCAAAAACCCAACCCGAATCCGGCAAACAGTCCGAAGACCGCCGAAACCATAATCCATGTCAATCGCATTTGCTTGTTCTATCCAAAAAAAGGTAACGAAGAAAAAAGTTACGGCAAGCGATTCTCGCCGAACCGGACAATGGCGCCGCGCGGACATGCATCGGCACAGGCACCGCAATGAAGACAGTTCTCTTCATGCAAAATCATCGGCTTCCCAATGCCGATACAATCGGCGGGACAAACCGCACGGCATGCACCGCATCCTGCACAGATGTCAGTGATCGAGAACCCCTCCGAACGCCGGAAGCCATGGCCCAAAGGGAGATATTGACGCTCCACTTTGCGCCCGCTCCGCCGTAAAACCTCGAATAGCCCGTTCTCGACGGCATAGACGCGCCCGACCTGCCAGGTCTTGTAGGGATACAATTCCCGCAATTGCGGTTTGAGCGCATAAAACCGGACCTTCCACAACAACTGCGTCTCTTCATCCAACTGCGTGGCATAGCCCCGAAGCCGGACCATCGTGCGGGTCTCCTTGTCAAGCGCGGAAAACGCGACTACCGCGGAATTGCCCAGATGACGGGCCAAAGAACTGCCCTTGGCCGTTAAAAAATAGAAAACACCCGCCTCGACATCGTACTCCTCGATCGAACGAATCTGCGGAACCCCATCGGAAGAGACGGTAGCGCAAGAAAGCACGCCCGCTTCCGTAAAAAAGCGAAAACAGGCTTCTAAATCGAACTTCGTCTGGGTTTGGTTTTGCAAATTCATCTATAGATATGAAAAGAATAGCATTTTTCACCCTTTTTCACAACATCGGTCGCCGCTTTTGCAGCGTCCGAAAGCTGCACCGAAAGCGGCAGAATGGAATGCGCACCCCGGGACGGGTTGCCATTGCTCTTGCAATTCGCCGTTTATGATAGACTGTTCGGCATGAAAATGTGCAGGATCAATCGTCCGTTGATGGAGACGGGGTTGCGTGAGCGTTGCGACCCCGTGCATCGAATTGCGCCGCAGCAAGTGTAGGAACGGAGAGGATCAGCTGCACCAATAAATCCTAATATCGACAAACTCAGTCCCTTTTCTGTCTGAACGACCTGCGATTGTTACACTATGAAAAGAATCTCATCTATGGTTGCTGCCCTCGATGTGTCAGCCGGCATGAACGCCCGAACAAACACGTTCGACATCGACACGTCGAAGGCTGGGGCTCCTATCCCGTCAACGATGTATGGCATCTTCTTTGAAGACATCAACTACGCTGCTGACGGCGGTCTCTATGCCGAGCTCATCAAAAACCGCTCTTTCGAATTTCCGAACAACTTCGCCGGATGGACCATCTCCGGCAATGTGTCGCTGCAGGATGACGGCCCGTTCAAGAAGAATCCTCACTATGTGCGCCTCGCTCCCGCCGGCCACCGCGACAAACACACGATGATAGAGAACGAGGGTTTCTTCGGCATCGGCGTGAAGGCCAACGCGGAGTACCGCTTCTCGGTGTGGGCTCGTGTGCCTGACGGCGGCAATGCCAAGATATGGATTGACCTCGTGGAGAACGCCGCAATGGCTGACGACCAGAAGATAGGCAACGCGGGCCTCGACATCTCCGGCAAGGAGTGGAAGAAGTATACTGTGACGCTCACGGCTAAGAAAACGCTCGACAAGGCGCACCTGCGCGTATGGGGCGATTCGAAGGTGACGACTGACCTCGAGCACGTGTCGCTCTTCCCCGTGGACACATTTAGGGGACATGAAAACGGCATGCGCAAGGACCTCGCAGAGGCGCTTGAGCAACTGAAGCCCGGCGTGTTCCGCTTCCCGGGCGGATGTATCGTGGAAGGTACAGACCTCGCCACTCGCTACCAGTGGAAGAACTCTGTCGGCCCTGTGGAGAACCGCCCTCTCAACGAGAACCGCTGGCACTACACCTTTACCAACCGCTACTTCCCAGACTACTTCCAGTCATACGGCCTCGGCTTCTATGAGTATTTCCTCCTGTCGGAAGAGATCGGGGCCGAGCCCCTCCCTGTGCTCAACGTGGGCATGAGCTGCCAGTTTCAGAATGACATTGAGCATGAAGACGAGGTGCATGTGCCGCTCGACCAGCTCCAGCCATATATCGATGACTGCATCGACCTCATCGACTTTGCCAACGGCGACCCCGCCACCAACCGGTGGGCGAAGCTGCGCGCTGATATGGGGCACCCTAAACCTTTCAACCTCAAGTATCTCGGTATAGGCAACGAGCAATGGGACTACGAGGGCAACCCTGCCTTCACCAAGCGTCTGAAGATATTCGTCGATGCCATCCGCAAGGTGCACCCGGAAATAAAGCTCATCGGCACGACCGGTCCCAACTCCGAGGGCAAGGAGTTTGAGGTGCTGCAGTCTCGCATGAAGGAGATTGGCTGTGACCTCTACGACGAGCACTTCTACCGCGACGAGGAGTGGTTTCTGAAGAGCGGCAACCGCTATGACAACTATGACCGCTCGAAGATGGCTCCGAAGGTCTTCGTCGGCGAATACGCATGCCACGGCAGGGGAAAGAAGTGGAACCACTTCAATGCTGCGCTCATGGAGGCGGCCTTTATGACGGACCTCGAGCGCAATGCCGACATCGTGGAGATGGCCACATACGCTCCTCTCTTCGCCCACGTGGAGGGATGGCAATGGCGTCCTGACGCAATCTGGTACGACAATCTCCGCAAGTTCAACTCATGCTCATACTACGTGCAGCAGCTCTACTCGCTCAACAAGGGCACGAACGTGCTCTTCCTCACCATGAACGGCAAGCCTGTGGCAGGCAACGACGGCCAGAATGGACTCTTCGCCTCTGCCGTTCTCGACAAGAACACGAACGAGGTTGTCATCAAGGTCATCAACACAGGCGACAAGCCTCAGCCTGTCACGCTCAACCTGAAGGGAATGAAGAAGGGCACATACGCCGCCCAACTCATCTCTCTCCACTCTGACGACCTGACAGCGGAGAACACGCTCGACAATCCGACAAAGATTGTGCCACAGACTTCGTCTCTCTCTGTAACTGCTCCAGCACAGAATATCTCAGTTCCAGCGCGCACATTCCATATTTATAGGGTCAGCAACTGTATTTTTTAATACGGGGAAATTGTCTTATTTTCGCGTCAG
>JAEDLN010000008.1 GCA_016295275.1 Kiritimatiellia bacterium | reverse complement strand
ATGTTTTCGGGAGGAAGGACGGGGCCGGGGGCGATGGCGTTGACCGTAAAGCGGGGAGCCAGCTGACGTGCGGCGGCGATGGTGATATCGGCGAGGTTGCGTTTGAGCGTCCAATAGGGAAGCCCCCGTACGGGGGGCTTGGCGATATCGCGATCGAGCAGATTGACGATTCGGCCGCAGTAATCGGCGGGGAGGATGTCGCTCTCGGTGGCGAGGGTACTCATTTTTCGGATAAGGAGCAAGGGGGCGAGCGTATTGATTCGCCAGAGGTTTTCCATTTCTTCGATGGAAATGGAATCGAGTTCCTCGTGGGTATAGAGGGATGCGTTATTGACGAGAATATCGATCCATCCGGAGAGTTCCCATGCCGTTTGCAGCATGGTTTCCGGCTCGTACGGGTTTGTAAAATCGGCGCATACGGTCCAGGCGCGTCTGCCGAGCGAGCGGATTTCGCGGGCAAGGGCATCGGCCTCCGTGTGCGACGTATTGTAGTGGATGACGATATCGCAGCCCTCGTTGGCGAGGGAGAGCGCGATTTCTCGACCGATTCGTTTTGCTCCGCCCGTGACGAGAGCGACTTTATCCAAAAGGTTCATGCTGAAATGGGGTTGGGGGTACGGATTGGTCTAGCGGGAATTGGTGGCATTGACGGCGTCTGCGGGGAGCCAGCCGCTACGGCCATCGGGGCAGAGGGCGCGGTACCAGTCGCCGAAGGTTTCGCGGATACGGAGCGGTGTTCCGGCGGGGATGGAAAAGAGGGGTTGCGCCTGAGCGGCGGGGGCGATGCGCACGGTTTCGTTCCGCAAGGATACGCATCCGGCGGTTGACGGGGCGGGCGGGTTTTGCGGGGGAGCCGGCGCGGGCGGCGGGGAGTCCACATGGGCGATGGGGAGCTCGTCGAGGGCGTTCGAAGCGGGTGGCGTTTTGGCGGGTGGCGGGGGCGGTTGTGCAATGGTCAAGGCCGGGAGGGTAATCGTCTGCACCTGCCATTGGGCGGAGAGCGGATCGAAGGTTGCGATCGAGAAGGGGGTGGGCTGAACGGTGCCGCTTTCGGACGGCAATACGAAGTCATATAGGAAGGACAATTCGCCATTGTCTTGTTTGACGAGGCGCGGCGGGTAGGTTCGAAAGCCGTTTCCCGGATCGTAGGGGGGAAAGACGGGCGGGATGCGCTCCGCGGCGGGACCTCGGATGGTGCACAGCAGCGTTGCGATTCCTCCGGGCGGGCAATTTGTCGAAACGAAGCCGGCGGAGATTTTATAGGAGCCGACAGCATCGACGGCAGAGGCGGGGCGTTGCCCGACGGGAACGGGAAGCACGGTGTAGACCGGGGAATCGGTTGAAGTCAGCGTAAAGGGAACCGATTTCGAACGGGCGTAATACATGTTGTGGGTGCTTTCTTCCAGGAAGGTTCCGCTTACGGACAAATCGAACGAATAGGTGCCGGGATGATTGAAGACGAAGCGGGTTTGGAAGTGGAGCAGACTGCTTCGGGCCGTGGAGACGCGGCGGAAATTGTCAATGGAAAGACCGTCGAATTGGCTCTTTGAGAGATTGGAAAAGCGATAGCCGTCAAGGTCCACGAGATTTTTATCGGCGCAGTCGAGGAAAAAGCCGAACACGACAGATTGTCCGACATAGTACGTTTTGGCTTCCGGCTTGAGATAGACGGAGAGAGAGGGTGCTTTGGCGGGTTCGTTCTCCGGCGCTTCGGCGGCGTGGACGATACCGACTGCAAAAAGGAAGGAGAGAAGGATTCGTTTCATGCCATTTCCTCCATTGACCAGTCGGGAAGCGGGCGAAGCAGCGTCTGTTCGGTGGCGAGAATACCGGCGCTGAAGAGCAGCAAGGCGAGGAAGCACAGCAGGAGGAGGAGGTTCCGGAAACGGCCCGGACGGAAAAGGAGGCAAAGCCAGAGAAGCGCCCACGCGATTGCGCAGGCGGCGTAGCGTTGGGTCCGCGACAAGCGGTAATGGAGGGAGAGGATCGTTCGGTACCAGGGGAGGGTTTCGGGGGCGGCGGCATCGGCGTCGGCGAGCGATGCGCGGGCGGCGTAGGCGATGAGCAGATCGTTTTCGAGTTCGGGGGTCGTGCCGGAGAGGGCCTCGGCGCGGCAGAGGGCGTCAAGTGCCGGACCTGCGGAGAGCTCGGGCCTATCCGTCATGAGCAGGGCGATGGCGTAGTTGTGGTAGAGACCGGCGCGCGGCGGTGCGAGGTCGATTAGGTCTCGATATTGGCGTGCGACGGCGGCCCAATCTTCCGGGGTTCGTTCGGGGGCGGAAGCGGCGGCATTGGCTTCGCGCCAGTGAAAACCGGAGCCGGCATCGGGTGCGGCGGCGTTTGCGGAAGCTGTCCAGCAGGAAAGGGAGGCGAAGAGCGTCAGGATGCGCACGGCTTTGAAGAGGGCGGCGAGGCGGGTGCGTTGGGAGCGCACGATTTTCGCCGGATTGCCTTCGGGGCGGTATTGCGCCTCTGTCATGGAGAGCAGGATGGCCTTGATTTCGGCGAGGTTTTCAGGCGGAAGGTTTCGGGCGGAAAGAATCTGGCAGATTTCTTCGGGCGTCAGACCGGCGTGGCGAATGCCGTACCGATCGTGCAGGAGCCGTATGACGGCCTGCATGATTTCGGAAGGGGTTTCGGCGGCTAGGATGCGGGCGGTTGCGCGATCGCGTGCGGTCATGCGGCGAAGGGCGGAGAAAAGTGCGTGGCGGCGGCGCACGAGAATCAAAAGCAGTCGAACGGCAAAATAGAAAAGGGGCGGAAGCAGAAAGGCGAGCAGAGCGTCGTTTCGGGACAGGGCGGAAGGACGGGGGCTGCCCTCCTCCGGGGAAAAAACGAGACCGGATGGCGTGCGGGCCCGGTCGGAATGGCCGGAGGACGAGGCTTCATCGGCCTTTGCGGAGAGGATGGTTTCGGCGTCGACGGAGACGATCGCGTCTTCCACATAAATGGGAATCGGCGGGGTTTCGATGGTTTTGTAGACGTTTTCGGAGAGATCGAAGTAAGGGAGGGAAAAGGCGGGAATATCGACGATGCCGGCGACAACGGGGCGAAAGCGGTAGGTAAATACGGTACAGCCCTTGTTGACGTCATCGGTACGCACCGGTTCTCCGGACATACGGAATGATTTTGCGATGGCGGGGTGTTTGGCGAGCGGCGGGGCGGATACGGATGGCAAGAGGGGGGAATCCGCGCGGAGGGTGAGCGCCAGTTCGATGGGATCGCCCTTTTTGCAGGATTGCGTACTGACCGAGATGTCTGCGGAAAGGGTGCGGACAGATGCCTGGAAGAACCCGGCGGGGCGGTTTTCGGCGGGAGGCGGAACGATGGAAAGGGAGAAAGAATCGGAGAGAGCAATCTCCGACTTGAGTCGTCCGGCAGCGTTCGTTTTCTCCCCGCGGAGCGTCATGCGAACGGGCGGAAACAGGCATTCGCCTTCTCCCGACGCGTGCCAAGGGCCGATCGGCAGGACATAGCGTGTGAAGTTGGTTCCGTTTTCGGTGAAGGGGGAGCCCTTCAGATAGATTTGGACGGGGCGGGCAAATAAGCCGGGCAAGGAGAAGCAGTCTCCCTCTTGCGCGACCATGCGCGGCTTCAGAATATCTTCGACCGGATGAAATGCCGCTTCGACAGGCGGATTGGAATGATTCCGGGTTGAAGTCGGCATTCTCTTAAGCGTCGGAATGATCAGCTCGGGAATGTCGTTTCGGTCGGCGATTTTATCGTCGGCGACGTCGATTTGCACTTCGAGGGTGAAGGTATCGTTGACGATGACGGGATCCGGTATCGAGCGCAAGGAGATGCGTACGCCCGGAATCGGGGCGGGGCGGATGACCGTGACCGGGGGGATCTGCGCCCGCAACGTTTCGGTTTTTGTTTTGAGGGAGACGGTTCCCGGGTCGTAGGTTCCCAATTGATCGGGGTAGAAGACGTATCCCCAGCTCTTCCGGCTATCGATTTGCCCGTTGACGATCGTTGTCGACATCTGGGTGGAGGGGGAGGAGATGCCGGGAAGGTCGTCTTTTTCGAAGGTGACATCATTCTCGCCGGAATCGTTTCCGCTGTAGCGAATCAGAATCCTGACCGGATCGCCGGGAAGGACGGTTTCGGGTTCGATATCGGCGGTCAAGACGTTTTCCGCACTTGCCGGCAGGGCAGACGGCAAGAGGAAGAGCAATGCCAGGAGGATTCGAGAGAGGAAATGCACGGGAGGGGAGGGCGATTAGAGACCGATATCGTTGGAGGAAGCGCCGACGATGGAGGATTGGGCGTCGGGAACGGGAATCTCGAGTTCTCGGCAGAGAAAGCGGGTTACGGCCTCGCTGATTCTGGCGGTTCCGGCGGGCGTGTAGAAATGCGTGCAGTCGGAGTGTTCCGAAAGAGGCGCCTTTGCCATGACGGAATAGAGATCGTCGATGGATTCGCCCAAGGCGGCGAGTTCTTCCACGGCGACGGCGTTGTACGCTTCGATATCGCGGTTGAAGCGTTGGGCGCGATTGCCGTGTTCGATCGCATAGCCGGCTTCATGGACGGGGGTCGAGGTTGCAAATGCGAGCTTGGCGTTCGGAAAGAGAATGCGGAGATTCCGATGGATGCGGACGACAAAATCGCGATAGACGGGAAGCGGCGTCAAGGGTTCGTCGCCGAGGACGCGGCACGTATCCCAGAGACCGGCGTTCCAGTGGATCAGATCGACGTCATCCGGCCACTTTTCACGTTCCTTCCAGAGAATTGCATAGCGAAGGATATATTGTGCAAAACGGCAATTTTCTCCGGGAAAACAAACGTCAGCGACATCTTTGAGACGGTCGCGCACCTCACGGTCGTATCCCATACGGATGGAGTCGCCAATCAAAACGATCTTTTTCATGCTTTTGCCGAATTATTGAGAGAGGATGAAACGACGAAGGAAAGAGACGACGGAAGTATACCACAAAAACGAGAAAAAGAAGTTCATGCAACGGATAAGGGCGTTCGCGCAAGGTGTCGCGTTTGCGATTGACGCGGGAGCGGCGATTGACGTCGCAGCATAGAGATCGGATCGGACGCATTGCGGGGATGAGGAGGCAAGATCGACAGACCCCGGCGGTTGTTGCCGAAATTTCTTGAAAACGTCGGAGGAAAAGGTGTAGCATCGTTGTCGAGTAGGGTGAAAAACACGTCGCAAAAAAAAAAAAAAACGAAAGGATTCAGACAACATGAAAAATCGAATCGTCGCTTTGATGGTCATTTCGGCGTTGAATGCGTATGCGGGCGATGCGGCACCGATCGTCAAGGTCGGTCTTTACAAGAACGGTCTTGCCGTGGTGACGCGCAAGGTAACGCCGGACTCGACCGGAACGGCGGTTATCGACGACTCGGCTCGTCCCGCCTACGGCACGTTTTGGCATTCTGCCGACAAACCGGTGATGGTTACGCGTACCTCCGTGAGGGACGGGGTTGCGGTTTCGTTCCGCGCGGCGGCGGACTTCGCTCCGATTCTTTCGGAAGCCGAGAAGGAGCCCTTCATCGAGGCAACGGCCTATGCCGGCAGCGAGAAGAATTGCGTCCTCACGGCATCCGGCAAGCTGATTGCCGATGGCGCCGAGTTGACGCTGCGGCTGAAGAGCGGCTCGACAATCCGTATTCCGTCCGCGCTGAAGGTTGCCGTGAAAGGATCGTCCGAAAGCGGATCATGGCGTTTTTCGGGAACGGACAAGCCGTTCACCGTCGAGTACCTGACCACGGGCGCGAGCTGGACGCCGTCCTACCGGCTCGCAATCGATGAAAAGGGAAAGGCCCGGCTTTTCATGTCCGCCGAAGTCTGCAACGAACTCGAGGATTGGGACGGCGCGGAGCTGTCGCTCATTTCCGGTTTTCCCAATCTCAAATACGCAACCGTTCCGTCCTTGCTTGGCGGTGGCGTGGCGTTTGCGGACTACAAGGCTGCGGTGGATTCCGCGGAGGGCAATCACAATCAGTCTTGGGCTTCCTACGGATACCGCAAAGAAAAGAAAATCGGCGGGGTGATGTCGCAGAGCGTGATGATGAATGCCGCGCCGAATGAGGCGGCGTACGGCACTGCGGAATCGAGCGAGGGGCTGGACATCTGCTATCGCGAAATCGGTCCGGTGACACTTGGCAAAAGCCAGACGCTATCGATGCCGCTTGGCGCGAAAGAGACGCAGGCCGTTCGTCTGGTCGATTGGGATCTCAATGACCGGAGGGATTACTGGGGGAGGCTGACGCAGCCGGAATTCACGCCGGAACTATGGGATTCCGTCAAGGTGAAAAATCCGTTCGATTTTCCGCTGACGACAGCGCCGATGGAAATTGTCGAGGAGGGGCGTATTCTCGGACAGAATATCTGCGCCTGGACGAATCCGGGCGACGAAACGATCGTGAAAGTGACGAAGGCGCTGTCGGTGAAGGGTGTTTACGAAGAGCGCGGCGACGGCAAGGCTGTTTCCGAGAAGATATCGTCGCTTGGGGCGGACGAGCGATTCGTCTTCGACGGCGATCACTACCGCAAGGAGATCGTGACCGCAACGATGAAACTTGCGAATTTCCGCAAGGATGCGGCGAAGCTTCGCGTAAAGAAGACTTTTTCGGGCGAGCTTGTGGAGAGCGACGTCAAGCCGACGAGATGCCACGATTTGCCGCCGGAGGATTCGCGCGTCAATTCCGTACACGAGTTGACATGGGAGTTTGAGCTCAAGGCGGGTGAATCGCGCGACGTTTCGTTCACGTATTGGCTTTGGGTGCGAATGTGATTTAGCGCCATCGCGGCGGGCGAGGCCGGGAACCCCGGCGGCCAAGTATCGCGCCCTTCCGTCAAGCCGCACGGCGGAGGGGCGCGAGGCAAAGTAGCGCACCGCGGCAATGGGGCGGCGGCGCAGCGCAAAAAAATGGAAGATAGGGCTGCAATGTGCGGGAGGGTTGCAATTTGTCGAAATACAACTATAATGGTCGCATTTCCTTGCACAAGGGGCGCATACAGCGTTGAAAAAGTGCTTTTCATGCTGTTTTGTTTTGCTATACTACGCCACAAAAAATCTTATTCTGTACGGCTTTTAGCCGATTTTCAAAGGAGGACAAGAAGATGAGAACATCGATTATCGGATATCCGCGCATTGGTGCGCAACGCGACTTGAAGTTTGCGATCGAGAAGTATTTCAAGAAGGAGACGACCGGCGAGAAGTTGGAAGAGACGGCTCGTGCGCTACGGGCCCGTCATTGGCGTCAAGTTGCGGCGGCGGGGATCGATTTCATTCCTTCGAACGACTTTTCGTTTTACGATACGTTTTTGGATGCGGCGGTTCTTTTCAATTGCGTCCCGGCGCGCTATCGTGCATTGGGGCTAGATGAGCGGGACACGTATTTTGCGATGGCTCGCGGCTATCAGGGGGCGGCGGGCGACGTGCATGCGTTGGCCATGAAGAAATGGTTCAACACCAACTACCACTATTTGGTGCCGGAGTTGGAGGACGATACGGAGATTCGTCTGGCGGGACGGAAGCCTTTTGACCAGTATGACGAAGCCAAGGCGCTCGGCTTTGAAACACGCCCCGTATTGCCGGGACCCTACACCTTCTTGAAGTTGGCGCGTTATACCGGACGCAAGCAAGCGGCCGACTTTGCCGAACCGCTTCTGGCGGCTTACGGCGAGCTGTTGGCGCAGTTTGCCGAGCGGAATGCGGGCTGGATTCAATTTGACGAGCCCTATTTGGTCCACGATCAGAGTGCCGAAGACGTTGCGTTCTTCACCGATCTCTATAGCAAGCTTCTGGCGGACAAGCATGGGCTGCGCGTTTTGGTTCAGACCTATTTTGGTGATGTTCGCGATTCGTATGCGGCGCTTACGGCATTGCCCGTCGATGCCATCGGGCTCGACTTTGCAGAAGGTCGCAAGACGCTGGAGCTTGTGACGGGGCAGGGTTTCCCGAAGGACAAGTTGCTGGTGGCGGGGCTTGTCAACGGCAAGAACATCTGGCGTGCGAACTATGCCAAGATTTTGGATGTGTTGGAAGCGATTGCGCCGCATGCCGGCGAAGTCGTGCTTGGCACCTCCTGTTCGCTGCTCCATGTTCCGTATACGCTTGCGAACGAGCCGAAGCTTGCTCCTGCGGAAAAGGCCTACTTTGCCTTTGCGGAAGAGAAATTGGCCGAGTTGGCCGAGTTGAAGAGCCTCTGTTCGGCGGAGCGTCCGCGCGAAACAGCCGCCTACAAGGCGAATGTTGCGCTTTGGGAGGCGAATCGTCCGAACAGCGCCGATGCCGCCGTCGATGCGCGTCTGGCGAAGCTGACTCCGGCCGATTTCACACGCAGTCCGGCCTTTGGCGAGCGTGCGGCCATTCAAGCTTCCGAGTTGAAGTTGCCGAAGTTCCCCACCACGACCATCGGCTCTTTCCCGCAAACCGCCGATGTTCGTGCCAATCGCGCCGCCTTCCGGAAGGGGACCAAGAGCGCCGCGGAATACGATGCCTTCAACAAAGCGGAAACCAAGCGTTGCATCGAACAGCAGGAGAAGATCGGACTTGATGTTCTTGTCCATGGCGAGTTCGAGCGCAACGACATGGTGGAGTTCTTCGGCGAGCATCTTGCCGGGTTCCGTTTCACCTCCAACGGCTGGGTGCAGAGCTACGGCACCCGTTGCGTCAAGCCGCCCGTCATTTGGGGCGATGTCTCCCGTCGGGCGCCAATGACCGTTGACATGGCGGTCTACGCCCAAAGCCTCTCGAAGAAGCCTGTCAAGGGCATGCTCACGGGTCCGGTGACCATTCTCAACTGGTCGTTCCCCCGCGAAGACATTCCCATTCGCCGGAGCACCGAGCAAATTGCGCTGGCCATTCGCGATGAGGTACTCGATCTGGAAGCGCACGGCATCCGCATCATTCAGATTGACGAAGCGGCCCTTCGCGAAAAGCTTCCCTTGCGCAAGAGCGACTGGCATTGCGCCTATCTCGACTGGGCCATTCCAGCCTTCCGTCTCGTCCACAGCGGCGTCAAGCCCGGTACGCAGATCCACACCCACATGTGTTATTCGGAGTTCAACGACATCATTGCCGATATCGACGCCATGGATGCCGATGTGATTTCCTTCGAGGCCTCGCGTGCCGATCTCACCATTCTCGATGCGCTTGCCGCTGCGCACTTCCGCACGGCGGTTGGACCCGGCGTGTACGACATTCACTCTCCGCGCATCCCCTCGACCGATGAAATTCTCGGTCAGTTGCGCAAGATTCTGCAAAAGGTCGATCCTGACAAGCTCTGGGTTAATCCGGATTGCGGTCTCAAGACGCGTGGCTGGGCTGAAACGATTCCTTCTCTGGAAAACATGACGCAGGCTGCAAAAGCCCTGCGCAGTGAAGCCTGAGCCGCCCTCTGAAAGAGTTGCCCCACGCCAATTGCGCACGGTTTTACCGCGCAATTGGCGTTTTTCATTTCGATGTTACCATACGACAAACCAAGGAAGCCATATGAAGCGCACCTTTTCCCTTGAGATTTTTCCACCCAAGCGTACCTCTCCCATTGAAACCATCTATCGCACGCTGGATGGTCTCCGTTCCACTCAACCTGATTTCATTTCCGTCACCTATGGCGCCGGCGGCTCCCAGAATGCCGGAAACACCCTTGATATCGTTTCCAAGGTTCAAAACGAGTATCAAATTCCTGCCGTCGCCCACCTGCCCGGGCTTCACCTCTCGAAGGACGAGGTCGTCCAAATTCTGGAACGTTTTTCCAATGCGGGCGTTCGCGATATTCTTGCGTTGCGGGGCGATCCGGTCGATGGCGCACCGATGCCCGGCGATTTTCCGTATGCGGCCGATCTCATCCGCTTCATCAAGGGCATCGGCGACTTCCACGTCAATGCGGCCTGTTATCCGGAAACCCATCCGTCTGCGGTCAGCGAGGCCGACGATCTCCGCCACCTCAAGGAAAAGGTCGACGCCGGTGCCGAGCGGCTCATCACCCAGCTTTTCTTCGACAACGACAAGTTTTACCGTTTTCGCGACATTACCGATGCGCTCGGCATCCAGGTTCCCATCGAAGCCGGCATCATGCCGGTTACGAATAAAAAGCAAATCGAGCGCATGGTCTCCATTTGCCGAGTCCATCTTCCCAAAAAGTTTGTCCGTCTGATCGATCGTTTCGGCGACAATCCCGTTGCCATGCGCGATGCCGGCATCGCCTATGCCGTCAACCAGATTGTCGATCTTCTCATTGCGGGCGTTTCCGGCATTCACCTGTATACGATGAACAACCCCTACGTTGCGCAAGAGATCTATACGCGTGTCGTCACCCTCATTCGCGCATAGCGCGGATGCCGCGTGGCGGCGAGCCGCCACGGATGGTGGGCGCGCCGCGCCCGGTTGGGGACGGACGCCGCGCCCTGCGCGGCTATGGGGGGCGCACGGAGACGCCCCCGCAAAACACTCAGCGTGTGTTACTTGGCAAGCCGCGCACCGCGCCGATGGCGAACCGCCACGGGATACGCGTGGTGATGCGCACGGCGACGGGACCGCGCAATGGGAGCGCATGGCGATGGGGCACGACCACGGGGTGCGGCAAATGGCGCGGGATGCCAAGCCGCGCACCGCGCCAAGGCGCGGCGGCGCGATGGGGACATCGCGCCCTACCGCGACGGGACCGCATGGCGATGAGACCGCGCAACGGGGCACGGCAACGGGACCGGCGACGGGAGTGCGCAACGGTGCGCGACGATGGGGCGTAATGGCGGTAGGGCGCGATGTCCCTATCGCGCCGCCCGGGTAATGCGCGGGTGTATCGGCGATGAGGTCGAGCAAGAGGAACACGACCACGGGTCCGCGCAACGGGGCACGGCGACGGGACCGCATGGCGACGGGACCGCATTGGGACCGGACCGCGGGCGAAGGCGAACGAACGATTGCTAGAGAGAATGTTTTTTACTATCATACGGGTTGTAACTGCGTTCCCGGAGTTCTCGGTATGGCATCGATGGGTGACGAATCCAATGAAATGATTATTTTCTGGCGATACCGGATGCGGGAGCCGAGGTTTCGGCGTTTACGGTGATTCCATCAAAAGAAAAAACAATTAGGAAGAGCAGGTGTGCAATGGCAGTAACGGAAACGACGAACGAATCGTGGATTTCGCGTTTGGGCGGTTCGATAAAAGGCGTGGCGGTCGGCATCGGATTATTTATTCTCGCCTTTTCGCTCCTTTTCTGGAATGAGGGCAATTGCGTGAAAACCGCAAAGGCGCTCGATGAGGGCGAAGGCGCGTGCTTCAGTGTGGAAACAAACGAAACGATCGATCCTGAAATGGACGGGTGCCTCGTGTACATGACGGGGCGCGCCGATACGCAAGACGTGCTGTCGGACGATACATTCGGCATATCGACTACCGCCATAAGATTGGTGCGCAAGACCGAGATGCTCCAATGGAGGGAGAGAACCGAGAAGCATGAGAAGAAGAACCTTGGCGGGAGTGTTACGACCACGACAACCTATTCATACGAGCAGGTTTGGAGCGAGGATCCGATCGATTCGAGCCAATTCAAGGAGGCAGGCCACGAAAATCCAGGCTTCATCGAGTTCCCGTCCGAGGAAAAGGTTGCGGAAAATGTCACATTCGGCGCATTTCGGTTGGAGAAGAGCCAAATCGCCCGCATTGGCGATGAACAGGCGTATGCGTTTCCGACGGATTTTGTTTGCAGGATTTCTCGCGTCCAGCGGCAAGGCAACACGATTTTCGTTCCCAACAAGGAAACGCGCGACAACGAGTTGAACACGCGCGAGATCGCGTCGCAGGCTCGTGTCGGCGATATGCGCGTCACCTTCCATGTCGTCAAACCCCATGACATCTCAATTGTGGCCAAGCAACGCGGGGACACATTTGTTTCGTATATGGCCAAGACAAAGAAGAAAGTCAATCTCCTTCAGGATGGCATCGTCGACTGCGGCGAAATGTTCGAAGATGCGCGCGGATCGAATGCGTTGTTTACCTGGGTTGGCCGGTTTGCTGGGTTTTTCCTACTGTATATCGGGCTTTCCATGGTTTTGCGGCCATTGTCGGTGCTTGGCGACGTGCTACCCGTCTTGGGAACCGTTATCGGCTGGGGGACGGGATTGGTCGCGGGCGTTTTTGCGTTAGTCTGTTCGCTCGTGACGATTGCGATTGCGTGGATTGTCTATCGTCCCGTGTTGGGCGTGTTGCTGCTCCTTGCCGCGGGCGCAGTTGTCTACCTGACGTGGAAGAAGAAGCGCGGGAAGGCGGCGGTACAGGCCTCTGTCGGATAACTTTTTTGAAACCAATATCGTCAACCATCAAGAAAAGAACAATCGGAATGAACAAACTCGTATTGACTGCGGCGTTTGCCGCATCTGTCATGGTCGCAGGCGCGGCAGACATCTATGTTTCGATCGAAACGGGCAAGAATAAAAACGATGGCTCGAAGGAGGCTCCGCTGAAGAACCTCTGGAAGGCACTCGAACAAGCCGAGCACGGCGACACGATCCATGTGGCCGAGGGCATCTACCCCGGCAAGATGAAGCAGAACTGGTTCCTGATCGACAAGGCCGTTTCGATTATCGGCGGCTACTCGAAGGATTTTTCCGAGCGCAAGCCGTTGGAACACCGCACGATGTTCCAGGCCCAGAATGCCAACAACGACAAAAAAGGGTCGGGTCTCGGGGTTTTTCATATCGAATTCGACCCCAAGGTGAGTGCACCGGATGGCGTCGACATGAAATTCGACGGCCTTATTTTCGACGAAGGCTTCGCCAACTCCTACCACGCGATTAAGGGCAAGCCCGCCGATCTCGATACCGGCATGTGGCTGGAGGGACCGGCGAAGAACCCGGCAGACGCGTGCGTAAGCCCCAACCGCTATCTCGTCTATTCCGCATCGCAGAATCGTGCCACGGGCAAGATGTCGTTCAAGAACTGCGCCTTCGTGAACGGCGGCAATATCGCCATGAACATCAACTGGTATCAGGGCGAAATCGACGTTGAAAATTGCGTCTTCTGCAACAACCGCATGATTGGTGCAAGCGTTGTCTGCACGAAGCGGATTCCGCAAGACGGACCCAATCGGCCGAAGAGCGGCTGGTCGCCGGAAGTGACGTGGACATTCAAGAACAACACCGTCCTGTTCACTTGGAGCCGTCTTAACGATCTGGGGGACATGGGCTTCGGCTTGCGCAACAACAACGGCGTCAGTGCCACCATCGCCGACAACATCATCGGCCTCAACGTGCTGACGGGCTACGACAACACGAAGGGATCCGGAGCGATGAAGAAGCAGTCGATCGACGGCAATGTCTTCTTCCTCAACCGCGAAAGCGATATTCAGATGACGATCTCGCCTTCGATCGCGAAAGTCCGCGTCGACGAATTCGAAGATCTCGAGGGAACCGACGGGATCGAATCGATTGAGGACAATGAGGATCTCAAGGATCCTGCGGTATTCAAGGGACGCATCAACGCGGCTTATCTGAATAACTTCCTATCGATGAAGTATTCCGAGTCCACGAAGCTCGACGATGACAAGTGCAATGGTCTCAGGAGCGTTTTGGGTCTTCCGCTCCAAGGTACCATTACGACCAAGTGCGACATGTTCTGCAACCGCTATCCGCTTGAGGATGCCCTCAAGCTCTTCGGCGCGATGGAAGGCAAGGGCGCGCAGGAAATCAAGTAGGAAAATCGCTTTTTCCGTATCAGTCGGCGGTGGAATCGGCAATGCGGATTCCGCCGTCGCCTTTCTCATTTCTCCGTTCGAAGTCGGGATCGGGAGGCTCGACAGCCATTGGCGCCCTGCCGCAGGTGCGGGGCGGGGGATGGTCGCATAGACGAAAAGGGGCGGAGAGATGGGAACGCGGGTGCGTGTCCATCTGCTCCGACCTTTATCGAACGCATCAAAATTCCGACGTAAGGAATTTGATTATGGAGCGGAGAGGGCGTTGTCGACGGTGTCGGCGGTAGCGCGACCGGAAGCGATGGCTCGGACGACGAGGGAGGCTCCGGAGGCGGCATCGCCGGCAAAGAAGAGGGAGGGCGAATCTTCGAGACCGAGGCTTTTGAGCATGGCGGTCCGATCGTTGCGCAGGAAGCCCATTGCGAGGAAGCAGATGTCGCATGGGATTTCCTCCTCCGAATTCGGGACGGGCTCGAATTTGGCGGGGCGTCCTTCCGGCGTAAAGGACCATTTCACCTGTTGCACACGCACGCCAGTCAGGCTGCCGTTGCGTCCGAGGAAGGCAAGGCTATTGAGGTTCCATCGGCGTTCGCAGCCTTCTTCGTGGCTCGTGCTCGTGCGGAGCTGATAGGGCCAGAGGGGCCAGGGCGTCGAGCGTTCGTCGCGCTTTTCGGGCGGGCAAGGCATGATTTCGATTTGCGTGACGCTTGCGGCGCCTTGGCGGTTGGAGGTTCCGACGCAATCGGCGCCGGTATCGCCGCCGCCAATGACGAGGACGCGTTTACCCCTCGTATCGATCGGATTGGCGCTTTGTTCCTTTCCGAGAAAGCGGTTTTGACCGCCGAGGAATTCGAGGGCGAAATGGATTCCTTGGAGTTCACGTCCGGGAATGTTGCAGTTGCGCGGAACGGGGGTGCCGATGCAAACGACAACGGCATCGAAGTTCTTTTGCAGGTAGGTGCCGGAGATATCGACGCCGATTTCCGCACCGCATTTGAATTCGATTCCGGCGCGTTCGAGCAGGTTGCGCCGGCGATCGATCAGCACCTTGTCGAATTTGAAGTACGGAATACCGTAGCGGAGGAGGCCGCCGATATTCTTTGATTTTTCGAAAACAGTGACGGCATAGCCCTTTTTGCGGAGTGCCGCGGCGGTCGCCATGCCGGCGGGACCGGCACCGATGACGGCGACCTTGGCGCCTCGTTCGGTTGTGGGCGTAGGCGGCATGACGAGACCCAGCGAAAAAGCCTTGTCGGTGACGGTTTTTTCGATTTGCCGGACCATGACGGCCTCGCGTGCCAGACCGGACGTGCAGCTTCCTTCGCAGAGTGCGGGGCAGATACGGGATGTGAATTCAGGAAAGGAGCTGGTTCGCGAAAGGATTGCCCATGCGGTCCGCCAATCGCCGCGAAATGCGGCGGCATTGATATCGGGAATTTCGTTTTTCAGCGGACATCCGCAGCCTTGGCAAAAGGGAATGCCGCAGTTCATGCAGCGTTCGGCCTGCGTATGCAACTGGGCGTCGGTCAGCGGCAATTCCACCGCCTGAAAATCTTGAAGACGCGATGCAATGGGACGATGGTCGTCCTGGACCCGTTGTTCGTCGAGAAAAGCACGTAGATTCTGTTTCATGGTAAGTGACCCTTGCAAGGGTTTAGCAAAGACCGTGCCACGTTGCATTTTCGGGGTCAAAGCGCCGTTTTCCCGTTTCTTTCTTACAAAAACGTACGATCTCGGCCTTTGGTTTTACAAAAATGTTCTTTTGTGATTGCAATCGGTTTGGAGGATGGCCGAACGTCGGAAGTGGAGGGGGAGTCTCGCATCGGGAGCCCCGAGTCGGGAGGCCCGACGGCCGATTAACGGGAGGGCGCGGGAGCGCTTTTCCGATTTTCGAAGTGGCGTTTCCGTTGAAACAAAGACCGTCTTTTGATAGTCTCCACGCAATTGGTTCCCTCGGGAAGGCCTTGTCGGTTTTGCCAAGATTCCATCAAGAGAAACACCGCTCTTTTTTCGCGCAAGAGCGTGTCGGTTCGGCTGCGCGGAAGAAGAAAGAAGAATATGTCAACATCGAAGGTTCCGGACACATCGACGACACTCCTCCGGGATATTGCCGATGCGCAGCACGCGAGATGGTCGCTTTTCTATTCCCGTTACGAACCGATGATGCAGGCGTATCTGCGGGAGCGTTTTCCGACTCTTGATCCAAACGACATCATTCAAGAAACCTTCGTTGCTTTGACGAAGATTCTGCCCGACTACAAGTATGACCCGGAAAAGAACGGCGCCTTTCACAATTATCTGACAGGCGTCCTTCGGAACAAGGCTCTTTGCGCCCTCGATCAGGCAAAACGTCAGATGGAGATCCAAGAGCGGATGCAGCAGGCTTTTCTTGTCGACGGAAAAAGCGTACAGGAGCAATCCTATCAGGAATGGCGCGCCGCCCTTTTTGAAGTTGCCTTGCAGCAGTTGCTGGCAGACGAATCGATACAAGACCGCACCAAACAGGCATTCATCCGCACCGCAATCAAGGGAGAGTCGATTGCCGAGGTCGCGAAGTCGCTTGGGGTTCAGCGCAATACGGTCGATTGCATGCGTTCGCGCACGTTCCAGAAACTGCAGACAATCGTGGAGAAGCTAAAAGACCTATGTTAAACACGACGGATATCGGCGAGTTGGGCAAGTTTCTGTCGGATAGCGGCAAGGACACGCTTTCGCGGATGCAGGACAGGGAAGAGGTGTTTGCCGTCGGCGAGATGCTTGGTTCTTGGCGCATCGAGGCCTTTCTCGGGCGTGGCGGAAGCGGCGAAGTCTATCGGGTTGTCCATTCCCTTTCAGGGATATCGGCGGCGGCCAAAGTATTGATTCGGTCGGATGAACCGGCGAAAAGGCGTTTCCAGAACGAGATCGATTTTCTCATTGAGAATCGGCTGCCGCAGTTTCCTCGGTTTTTCGAGTGTGGCGAATCGAACGGACGGGCCTACTTCATTCTGGAACTGTTGGAGCCGGTCGAGGTCCCGACGGACGAGAAAGGCATTGCCGACTTCATGCTGGCTGTTTGCGCATGTGTGCACGCGCTTCATCTTTCGGGCATTGTCCATCGGGATCTCAAGCCCAAGAATATCATGCGCCGGTCGGACGGGCAGATGGTGCTGATTGATTTCAGCCTTGCCAAGGATCCCTTGTTCTCGGCACGGCCCCGAACGGATATTTCCATCGTATCCGGAAAGGTGGTTGCGGCGGGAACGCCCGAGTATGCGGCTCCGGAGCAGTTGATGGGCGGCGAGATTTCCCAGGCTGCCGATATTCACGCACTTGGCCGAATGGCGAATGCGGCATTTGGCGGCAATCCGCCGCATTCATGGGACGCCATCATCCGTCGTGCAACCAGCTCGATTCCCTCGCAGCGGTATGCGACGGTCGAAGCATTTGCGCGGGCCATTCGCAAACGCAACCGGGCGAAGCACTGCCTCGTCGGTTGTCTGGCGGCGGCATTGCTGTCGGGGCTATTTGCCTTATGCTTCGTACCGACTGTCCGAGAGCGCCATCAATGGAATGCCATTTGCCAAACGGAATCCTTGCAAGAGACGGAAATACCAAGCACGGTGGTTCGTCTCTATCGAGGTCAGGGCGTTCGAGGCCATTATGTTTTCAAAAAACCGCTTGTCTTGGAGGACAATCACGAGTATCGGGTGTGCGGACCGGGAATCTTGGATGCGAGCTTTCTTTCGAAAGGAAGCAATACGGTGATTCGGCTCGTGAATTGTCTTGTTCTCAACCGCTCCGAGATTCCGTATGAACAGTCCGGCATCCGCTATGCGTTTCGCGGGGAGGCCTATTTGAACTTTCCGAATCAAACGAAACCGGAGACGTTCCCCGATGCTCATTTCGAGGGGTTGGATGACATGGAGGATGCGGAAGTTCAATTTCAAGGACCTGAAACCTTGCGAGAGGTTCGGGCATTGATGAAACAAGCCGGAAAAGAATTCTTCTGAGGAGCGGAAGAGCCGGCGGGGCGGGTGCCACGGGCAATGGCGCGGCGGCGCGAGTCGGGAGCCCCGACGGGCAATCATCGCGCCCTACCGCCATGCCGCACGAGTGGGGTGCACGCCATGCCGCACGAGTGGTGGGGGGCGAGTGGGGCGGCGACAGGGCACGAGCGGGGTGCACGCCATGCCGCGCGATTGGTGGACACGGGATGGGGATCGAGTGGGGGCGGGTTTTGGATTGTTGAGATACGGGAGCGAATTTGATAGGATACGGACGTTTTCTATTTTACTCAGCTCCGTTGAACGATTATGAGCTTTTCCGACTACAATTTCACTGAAATCGAAAAGAAGTGGCAAGCCTATTGGGCTGAAAACAAAACCTTTGCCGCCGTCGATTTTTCCGACAAACCGAAGTACTATGCGTTGGACATGTTTCCGTACCCTTCGGGTGCGGGGCTTCATGTAGGCCATCCGGAAGGATATACGGCGACGGACATCGTATGCCGCTACAAGCGCGCTTGCGGGTTCAACGTATTGCACCCCATTGGGTTTGACGCCTTTGGACTTCCGGCCGAGCAGTATGCGGTCGAGACGGGAACGCATCCGGAGATTACGACGGCGAAGAACATTGCGAATTTCACGCGGCAGATTCATTCGCTCGGATTTTCGTACGATTGGGATCGCACGATTTCCACGACGGACCCGAAGTATTACAAGTGGACGCAGTGGATTTTCGAGAAGTTGTACGAAAAGGGGCTGGCCTACATGGCGGAGGTCCCGGTCAACTGGTGTCCTGCCTTAGGAACGGTGCTTTCGAACGAGGAAGTCATCAATGGTCGTTCGGAGCGCGGCAACCATCCGGTGGAACGTCGTCCGATGCGTCAGTGGATGCTTCGGATTACGGCGTATGCCGAGCGGTTGCTCAAGGATTTGGACCAGTTGGATTGGCCGGAAGGCATCAAAGAGATGCAGCGCAACTGGATTGGCCGTTCCACGGGTGCCGAGGTGCGGTTTCCGGTTGATGGAACGGACAAGGTCGTAACGGTTTACACGACGCGTCCCGACACGTTGTTCGGGGCGACGTACATGGTGCTTTCGCCGGAGCATCCGTTTGTGCCGGAGATTACGACGGACGAATGCCGCGAGGCGGTTCAGGCGTATCGTGTGGCGGCGGCGCACAAGTCGGATTTGGAGCGGACGGATCTTGCCAAAGAGAAGACGGGTGTATTCACGGGCGCGTACGGCATCAATCCGGTCAACGGCAAAAAGATTCCGATTTGGTTGTCCGACTATGTGCTCGCCTCGTATGGAACGGGTGCGATCATGGCGGTACCGGCGCATGACGATCGCGACTGGGCGTTTGCGCAGAAGTTTGGCATTCCGATTATTCCGGTCATCAAGCCGGACGAAAAGAAAGCCGCTGCGGCGGGCGTATCGCTGGAGGATGTCGTTTCCGGCAAGGCCTGTTGGACAGGCGAAGGCAATCTGTTCAATTCGTCCAACGAAGAGATTTCGCTTGACGGGCTGACGGTTGAGAAATCGATTCCGAAGATGGCCGAATGGCTTGCGGCCAAAGGCTTTGGCAAGCCGGCGGTCCAGTACAAATTGCGCGACTGGCTGTTTTCGCGTCAGCGGTATTGGGGCGAGCCGTTCCCGATTGTCCACATGGACGATGGCACGACGCAGTTGATTCCGGCGGCGGATTTGCCGCTCACGCTTCCGGAGATGGAGGATTTCAAGCCGACGGGTACGGGCGAGCCGCCGCTTTCGAAAGCGACCCAGTGGTTGCGCTATACCGATCCGGCGACGGGCAAGCAAGGCTGGCGCGAAACCAATACGATGCCGCAATGGGCGGGTTCCTGCTGGTACTATCTGCGCTACATCGATCCGCACAACGACGAAGCGTTCTGCGATCCGGCGAAAGAAAAGTATTGGATGCCGGTCGACTTGTACATTGGCGGTGCGGAGCATGCCGTTCTCCACCTCTTGTATGCGCGGTTCTGGCACAAGGTTCTGTTCGATCTCGGGTTGGTTTCGACATCGGAGCCGTTCCGCAAGCTTGTCAACCAGGGCATGATTCTGGGGCTTTCCTACAAGAATCCGCGTGGCGTTTTGATTCCGACGAACGAAGTCGATCTCAGCAATCCGTCCAAGCCGGTTCACGTGAAGACGGGCGAGCCGCTCACGGAGTTTGCCGCGAAGATGTCCAAATCGCTCCGCAACATTGTCAATCCGGACGATGTCATCCGGGATTACGGGGCGGATTCGCTCCGTTTGTACGAGATGTTCATGGGTGCGTTGCAGGATGTGAAGCCATGGAATACGAAGGGCGTGGAAGGCGTTTCGCGTTTTCTCCGCCGTGCCTTCACGATGGTTTCCACGCAGCCGATTACGGAGGATGCGTTGACGCCGGAGCAGGCTCGCATGGTCCATGCCACCATTCAGAAGGTGACGCATGACATTGAGTCTTTGGCGTTCAACACGGCCATTTCGCAGTTGATGATTTGTCTGAATGCGTTTTCCGGCGAAGGCAAGCCGTTGCCGCGTGCGGCGGCGGAGCCTTTTGTGCAGCTGCTGGCGCCGTTTGCGCCGCATTTGGGCGAAGAGCTTTGGGAGACGCTTGGACATACGGGTTCGATTGCCTACGTACCGTGGCCCAAATGGGATGCGGCGTATCTTGTCGTTGCCGAGGTCGAGATAGCAGTCCAGATTCGCGGAAAAATCCGTGCGCGCATCAAGATGCCGGCGGAGGCAACGCCTGCGGAGATGGAGAAAATCGCGCTGGAGAACGAGCAAGTGAAGGGCTATTTGGCCGGAGCGACTCCTCGCAAGGTGATTGCCGTCCCGAAGCGGCTGGTCAATATTGTCGTCTAAGTTACGGGCGCCATTTGTTTCCAATGAAAGAAAGAGCGTTCCCGGAGTATTCCGAAGCTCTTTCTTTCTTTCTTTTCTGTCGAACGCGCCGCCATTGATGGAAGCGCATCTACTCTCTGCCGCCATGTCGGGATCTTCATCTGCCGCCAAACCGAAAGCGAAACCGCCGAAAGCCGGAAAAGGACCGGAGCGTTCCGCCTTCGGGCGTCTTCGGCTTCCGCGCGGGGCGACGTCGATCTGCGTGCGAGGTGCGCGCCAGAACAATCTGAAGAACATCGACGTCACGATTCCGGTCGGAAAGCTCACGGTTGTGACGGGGCTTTCCGGTGCCGGCAAATCGTCGCTTGTTTTCGATACCGTCTATGCCGAAGGGCAGCGCCGGTACATCGAAACCTTTTCGTCGTACGCGCGGCAATTTTTGGAGCGTCTTCCGCCGCCGGCGGTTGATTCGGTCGACGGGATTCCGCCGGCGATTGCCATCCGGCAGCAGAATTCGGTTCGCAATTTCCGTTCGACGGTCGGCACGATGACGGAATTGCAGGATTATCTCAAGACGCTGTTTGCGACCTGTGCTCGGCTGTACTGTCCGGATTGCGGGCGCGAGATCGTCCGGGATACGCCGGAAACGGTTTTTGCGGATTTGCGGAAGCGCGGATTGACCGGGAAGCGGCTTTGCCTTGTCTTTTCGGTCGATTTGCCGGAAACGGTTTCGTACGAAGAGGTTGTATCGCTGTTGGCGCAGCAGGGGTATGCGCGCGTCTTTCCGGATCCGGAAGATCCGCCTGTGGCGACGGCGGCAGCGACCGGCGTTCGTGCAAAAAAGGCGGCGGGCAAGAAGAAAGCGTCCCGGAAGAAAGAGCCGGAAGACGAATCGATACGCACCTGCGGCAAATTATGCGTTCTTCTCGATACGTTCGTTTTGCAAGAGGAGAAGAAGTCCCGCATTTTGGAATCCTTGGAAAAGGCATTTGACGCCGGACGGGGCCAATTGGCGATTTATGCCGCGCCGGAGCGTGCGGCGGACGGGACGCGCCCCATGCCATCGGAGCTTTTGGTCCGGTACAGTTCTCGTCTGGCGTGTCCGGACTGCCATCAAACCTTTGAGATGCCGGTACCGAACCACTTTTCGTTCAATTCGCCGATTGGCGCCTGTCCGGAGTGTCATGGATTCGGGCGCGTCATCGGCATTTCCGAGCAGCTGGTCATTCCCGATCCGACGAAATCGCTTTCGGAGGGGTGCATCAAGCCGTTCACGACCGAAGCGAACCGGGACTGCCAGCGCATGTTGCTGCGCCGTTGCAAGGAGTTAGGCTACGATACGGACTGCCCGTGGGAACAGTTGCCGCGCGACGTCCGGGAATGGGTCTGGCATGGCGAAACGAAAAGCTGGTATTCGCACAAATGGCCGGGAATTGACGCTTTCTTCGAGTGGATGGAGAGTCGCGCGTACAAATTGCATGTCCGTGTGATGTTGGCGCGGTATCGCGAGTATACGCTTTGCAGAACCTGTTCGGGGACGCGCTTGCGGGCGGAGTCTCTTGCCTGGCGGCTTGTGGCGCCGGATGGCAAGTGGCACACCATTGCATCGCTCTGTGCGGAACCGATCGATTCGATTCTTTCGTTTCTCACGCAGGTATACGATACGGCTCCGTCCGGCACTCCGACGGGCGATGCGGCGCGTACGCTGCTTACGGAGATTCTCGCCCGGTTGCGGTATCTTGTCGAGGTCGGGGTAGGCTATCTCACGTTGGATCGTCCGGCGCGCACGCTTTCGGGCGGAGAAGCGCAGCGCATTGCGCTCACGACGGCGTTGGGGTCGCATTTGGTCGGCACGCTGTTTGTGTTGGACGAGCCGTCGATCGGGTTGCATCCTCGAGACATTGGCCGTCTCATCGCCATTTTGCGCAAGTTATGCGAAGCGGGCAACACGCTATTGGTCGTGGAGCACGATCCGGCGGTCATTTTGGCGGCGGATCATATCATTGAGCTGGGGCCCGGCTCCGGGGAACGGGGAGGCGAGATTGTCTGTGCAGGCACGATCGGCGATCTTCTCGCGTGTCCCGAATCACCCAGTGCGCCCTATTTCGTACGGGAGCGCGTGCCGCAAGCGGGCAAAGCGGTTCGCACGGACGAGCTGTCGAAAAAGGAAGGGGAGTGGCTTCGTCTGACGGGAGCGACGGCGCACAATCTCCGCGATGTGTCGGTTGACATTCCGCTTCACAGGTTTGTCGTGGTAACGGGTGTTTCCGGTTCCGGAAAATCGACGCTTGTCTGCGACATTTTGCATCCGGCGATGCGTCGCAAGGTCGGTTTGCCGCCGGTTCCTGGGCTGATTCCCGGCGAGTTGCGGGCATTGGAGGGGGCCGATTCGATCGGCACGGTCGCGCTTGTCGACCAATCTCCGATCGGCAAGTCATCCCGATCGACACCTGCCAACTATCTGGGGATTTTCGATGCGATTCGCGCCGTTTATGCGGCATTGCCCGAAGCGAAGGCGCGTGGCTTCGGCGTCGGCGATTTTTCCTTTAACAGCGGCACGGGGCGTTGTCCGGATTGCGAAGGAACGGGATTCGAGCACATTGAAATGCAATTTCTCTCGGACGTCTATTTGCCGTGCGAGACGTGCGGAGGCTCTCGCTACAGACCGGAGATTCTGACGGTCACGTATCCGTGGCGCAAGCGGGCGCTCACCATTTCGGATGTGTTGCAGCTCACGGGGGACGAAGCCGCGCAGGTTTTTGCGGAGCATCCGGTCGTTCTTCGCCGTCTGCAACCGCTATTGGACGTGGGGCTTGGCTATTTGCGCTTGGGGCAGGCCGTACCGACGCTTTCGGGCGGAGAAGCGCAGCGACTCAAGTTGGCGGGCTTTCTGGCCGGCATTCATCCGGACGCCTCGGTGACGAACGGGAAAAAGAAAGGCGTTCATACGGGTGGCTCGTTGCTGATTTTCGACGAACCGACAACGGGGCTTCACTTTTCCGACATTGAAACGCTGTTGCGCATTTTCCGGCGTCTCGTCGCGAATGGACATACGGTCCTTGTCATCGAGCACAATTTGCAAGTGATCCGGGCGGCCGATTACCTCATTGACTTAGGACCGGATGGGGGCGAGCAAGGCGGCCGGATTGTCGCGACGGGGACGCCGGAGGCCTTTTTGCGACCCGGTATGCCGGGAGCGACGGCTGCGGCGCTCCGTGGCGAGGGAGTCGGGGGTTCGTCGGTTGTCTAGGATTTTGTTTCGGTTTCTTTTTTTTGATTCGATTGGATATGGTCATGCATGATTTTGTCGAAATTGCCGGTGGGTTCCGTTCGCGTGTCGAAGAGGCGTTGAAAAAGCTCTTCACTCCGGCGGGCATTCTGACCGATGCGGACATTCCGGCTCCGCTTGTCGAGCCGTTGCGGTATGCGTTGCTGGGGGGTGGAAAGCGATTGCGTCCCGTCTGTTGTTTGGCGGCGTGCGCTACGGTTTCCGGAAGATCCGATATGGCCTTGCCGGCGGCGCTTGCCATTGAGATGTTGCACAATTACACGCTTGTCCACGATGATTTGCCGTGCATGGACAACGATCTTTTGCGGCGCGGGCAACCGACCGTGCATGCGAAGTACGGCTATGGCGAAGCGGTTTTGGTGGGTGATGCGCTTCAGGCGGCGGCGTTCGAGATGCTGTTCCGGTCGCCGGTTTCGCCGGAGCGGATTTGTCGGCTGGCGAATGTTTTTGCGCGTGCGGCGGGTCCGGCGGGCGTTGTCGGAGGCCAGTGGGAGGATTGTTGTGTGACGGCATCGCTGAGCAAGGAGAGGCTCGACTACATTTATGCGCACAAGACGGGCGATTTGATTTGCGCCGCGCTGGATATGGGCGTCCTAGCCGGTGGCGGAAGCGACGCGGAAGCCGATGCCTTCCACCGGTACGGGCTTGCGTTGGGAACGGCTTTTCAGATTATCGATGATTTGCTGGATGCGGACGATCCGGCAAAGGCCGAGGAGATTTCCATTTTACGGCTCATGGGCAAGGACGAAGCGCTTGCGCTTGCAAAGCAGACGACCGATGACGGCTTGCGGGCATTGGATGAAGTCCGGCCTGCCGGCAGCGAACAGGAAGCGGCGCATGCGTTGCTGCGCCATCTGGCGATATCGCAGATTTCGCGGACGCTTTAGTCTCCCATGGGGTTGGGGGCGGTCGACCATCGCGCCGCCCGGGGTGGCGAGCCGCCACGGGCAATGCGCGTGGGTAACCCGCAGTAGGGCGTGATGTTTTTAACACAAAGGGGCACAAAGAGCATTTGAGCGGGTTGTATAGGAGCACAAAGATTTTGGGGTCGGGTGCCTACCGCGCGGGCGTAATGGCGGTAGGGCGCGATGCTTGGCCGCCGGGCCTCCCGGCTCGCGCCGCCTGGGTAATGCGCGTGCGAATTTTGCGTGTGTAATGGCGGTAGGGCGCGATGTCCCCATCGCGCCG
>JAEDLN010000167.1 GCA_016295275.1 Kiritimatiellia bacterium | reverse complement strand
TGAGAGTTTTGCCGGGGGCGTCTCCGTGCGCCCCCTACCGCCTGCCGGGGCTCCCAGCCCGCGCAGGGCGCGGCGTCTGGTCACCCCAGCGCCCCAGCGGGGCGCACGATGCCAAGCCGCGCACCGCAGTGGCGAGCCGCCCCAGGGCGTGTGGAAACAAAAAAGACGAACCGCCAAACGGCGATTCGTCTCCATTCAAATGAGGAAAACCGGCTTTAGATCCGATCGAATCGTTTCGGAATCAGGTAGATGAGCGGAAAACCGATCACGCTCACGACAGCCTTGACAATGAGATTGAAAAGGAAAATCTCCCACACCACATTCCACGGCAGAACACCGGCAAAGGCACCGAGCGAAAAGACCAGATTGTCAATCGGAATGGAAACCGCATTGCTCAGCAAGACCCGCATCCAAAGGCGGTTTTTCATGCGGTTGCGAACCAAATGGTATACTTGCGTATCGGCCAACTCGCTCAGGAGCATGGCCGCGAGAGACGCTGCGACGAGACGCCACATCGGCGAAAACACAAACGAAAACGATGCCGCCGCCTCCGAATCTTCGCCGGGCACAATGGCGCACAACGCCAGATACGCCGATGCGGCGAGATTGACCCCGAAGGAGGTGAAAACAAGGCCGGTGACACCGCGCTTTCCCAACACGCGATGCGCCAAATCGCGAATCGTGAAGGTAAACGGATAGCAGAACGTCCCGAGATCGACCGCCAGACCGAGTACGACCCCGATTTTCAAAGAGGCAATGTTCGAAATCAGCTGGAGCCCGACGTAGATGCCGGAAACAATGGCAATGAGACGAATGCCGTCGCGAAGTTCGCTGCCGGAGCCGGCTTCCGGAACCGGCAATTCAGAGACCTCTGTACCCGAATGATGAATCGTAGACATAGATGAATTTCTTTTTTGTTTTGTGAGAATGGCGAATGCGGCAGGCTTGCCGCAATTCGGTTATTTGAAACATGGAAAGCTGCCGCGCGGCATTTCCGCACGGCAGCTTTTTTCTTGCAGACGACTGACGATCAGAGGTCGTTAATCCAATCAGAAGTTGCAAGTGGCGCGAACTTATTTCGCCTCAAGCGCGTCCTTGATTTCGTTGAGCTTGGCCTTGAGAGCATACGGAAGACGTCCGTAGAAGTTCTCCTTGGCGGCCCAATCTTCTTCCAGACCGGCGAGTTCCTTCTTCCAGCCTTCGGTATCGACCTTGAGAAGTTCCGCGAGCGTTTCCTTGGAAACTTCGCAATTCGTGAGATCGATATCCTCGGGACGGGGCAGCAAACCGATCGGCGTGTCGACGGCGTCGACCTTGCCTTCGATGCGCTCGCAGATCCACTTCAGAACGCGGCTGTTGTCGCCGTAGCCCGGCCACATGAAGTTGCCGTCGGCATCCTTGCGGAACCAGTTGACGAAGAAGATCTTCGGCAGCTTGGTCGCGTCGGTGCGAAGGGCCATGGTCAGCCAGTGCATGAAGTAATCGCCCATGTTGTATCCGCAGAACGGAAGCATGGCCATCGGATCGCGGCGAACCTGACCGATTTTGTCGGAGATGACGGCAGCGGTGATTTCGGAACCGGCGGCGGCGCCCATGAAGACACCGTGCGTCCAGTCCTTCGCCTGATTGACCAACGGAATCGTGGAGGGGCGACGGCCACCGAAGAGCATCGCGTCAACCGGAACGCCGACGGGCTCGCCATTGAAGAGACCGTCGAAGCCGTCCTTGTCGAGAACCGGGCAATTGACGGCAGGAGCGGTGAAGCGGGAGTTCTTGTGGGCGGCAACATACTTGCCTTTGTACTCGGCGTAGGTGGCACCCTTGACAGGAACCATCTTGTCCGCACGATCGGCGGCACGCCAGCAATCGTTGCCGCGCCAGTCGATGCCGTGCTCCGGAGCGTCGATACCCATGTCTTCCCACCACACGTCGCCATCGTCCGTGAGAACGACGTTCGTGAAGATGGTATTCTTGTTGCAGGAATCAAGCGCATTCGGATTGGAGTTCTTCGAGGTGCCGGGGGCGACGCCGAAGAAGCCGTTCTCGGGGTTGATGGCGTAGAGACGGCCGTCCTTGCCGGGCTTGATCCAAGCGATATCGTCGCCGACGGTCTCGAGCTTCCAGCCTTCGAGACGGGGCAGCATCATCGCCAGGTTGGTCTTGCCGCAAGCAGACGGGAATGCGGCCGTCATGTAATGGACCTTGCCTTCCGGAGAGGTGAGCTTGAGGATGAGCATGTGCTCGGCCATCCAGCCTTCGCGGCGGGCGAGCGTCGAAGCAATGCGAAGCGCGAAGCATTTCTTGCCAAGCAGGGCGTTTCCGCCGTAGCCGGAACCGAACGACCAGATTTCGCCGTCCTCGGGGAACTGGACGATGTACTTCTTGTCCATCGGGGCGCACGGCCATGCGACATCCTTCTGGCCCTTCTTGAGCGGAGCGCCGACGGAGTGCAGGCACGGAACAAAGTATTCGCCCTTGTCGATTTCCTTGAGAACGGATTTGCCGACGCGGGTCATGATTTCCATGTTGACCACGACGTAGGGAGAGTCGGTAATCTCAACGCCAAGCTTGGTGATGGGGTTGCCGAGAGGACCCATTGCAAAGGGAATGACGTACATCGTGCGACCCTTCATGCAACCCTTGTAGAGTCCGCGGAGCGTCTCCTTCAGGGCAACCGGATCTTCCCAGTTGTTGGTGGGACCTGCTTCGACCTTCTGCTTCGAGGAGATGTAGGTGCGACCTTCGACACGGGCGACGTCGGACTCGTGGGAACGGGCAAGGTAGCAATCCTTGCGATTCTTGGAGGTCAACTTGATGAACTGGCCGTTCTGCACCATTTCTTCGCAGATCGTCTTCCATTCCTTCTTGGAACCATCGCACCAATAGACGCGATCGGGCTGGCAGAGCTTACGGTACTCTTCCACCCAAGCGAGCAGCTTGGCGTTCTTTGTGGGTTGCTTTTCCTCGGCTACGGAAGCCGCCTTCTTGCAGCAACCGGCCTTTTTGCAGCAGGTTTTCTTAGTTGCCATGGAACTTTTTCCTAGATAGTGGTTGCCCGAGAACCGTTGTCTGAAAGAAAATCGGCGCTCGGAAAATTTGGTAGACAATCATACGCAAAAGGAAATTCGAAAGCAAGAAAAAACACGCCGGATACAAGACCGAAGCAAGCCGCCGTTCTTGGGAACAAACGGAAGCCTGCCGACAGCGGATTGCGCCGGAAGCCGCCCGTTCCTCGCCCGGCAAAACGGCGCAATCTTGTTTTCGCCGAAACGGCCGCCCGAAGCCGACCTAATCCAGCGAATACAGAAAGCGCTTGATTTTCAACGTCTGCGTTTTCTGGAACGGCTCGAACTTCACGACGATCTTCCGCGGATGTTTATAGGTGGCGATTCCGCGAAGCGCTTCGCGAGCCTCCGCAAGACAAATGTCGCGAATCTCTTCATCCGTCAGCGGCGAGGACGATCCCGCTTTGCGCTCCTCTTCGAAACGCTCCATATTGGCGACCAGCATACAGCCGACATGTTCGCCCTTCCCTTCCTCCTCGATATGATAGCCGAGTACGAGCGACTCCAAGATGTGCGGACAATTTGCCAGATAACTCTCGACTTCTTCCGGATAGATGTTCTTGCCCTCGCGGTTGACGATCATGTTCTTCTTGCGTCCCGTGATCATCAGGTAGCCTTGCCCGTCGAGCTTTCCGAGATCGCCCGTCCGGAACCAGCCGTTGTCAAAGGCTTCTTTCGTGGCGTTCTCATTGCGGAAATATCCCTTCATGACGCACGGACCGCGCACTTCGATCTCCCCTACGCCTTCCTCGTTCGGATCCGCAATGCGAAGCTCGTTGCCCGGCAAAACGGGACCGACCGTGCCAAGGCGAATCCGGTCTTGCGGATTGACGGCGCAAATGGGGGACGTCTCCGTCAAACCGTATCCTTCGAGCGTCGCAATGCCGAGCCGCGCCCATTTCTTGAGCATCTTGATATCCGATGCCGCGCCACCGCAGATCAACAGCCGCAGCCGGCCGCCGAGATTGTCGATGATTTTGCGCCCGACCGCCTTGCCGAGTCCAATCGAAAGCATCGTCTTTGCCAGCAGATTCTTGGACAGCTTGCGTTGGATGGCATTCATCATCTTTTCCGCCAGCAGCGGAACCGCCAGCAAAACCGTCGGCTGCGTTTCCCGCATGTTTTCCGGAATCGTGCGCATGTTTTCCACCATGGAAACCGAACAGCGGGCCGCCAACGGTACGACGAAACAGGCCGAGAAGGCAAAGGCATGATAGAGCGGCAAGACCAGCAGGAAGTTGTCTTCCGGCTTGACCTGGAAAAACTCGAGGGCACGAATCTGCGAACAGAAATTGCGATGCGAAAGAATCGCGCCCTTCGAACGCCCCGTCGTGCCGGATGTGTAGATGATGGACGCCGGCGTTTCTTCATCCGGCCCCGTCCGGTTGAAAAAGGATTCGGCGTCCTTCGCACGGTTCTCGACTTGCAGCGCAAGCGTCGAAAAATCGCAGTGGACGACACCATTGTCCTTGAACTGCGCCGTCACGATGCCATCCAGCATCACAATGCTCTCAAGCGTCCGCAAATCCGCTTCGATTTCGCGCAAAACCGTCCAGACCGGCGCAGACGCGAAAACCGCCTTCGTCTCCGAATCGCGCAAAATGTGCGAGAGCTCCACCGCTTGAAGACGATAGTCGACGGGAACAACCGTCAACCCGCAACAGGCAATGCCCAAGTACGCCGACATCCATTCCGCCCTGTTCTCCATGACGACGGCAACCCTGTCGCCCGGTTTCAATTTGAGAAGCGAGAGCATTTCAGAGACAATCCGGGTCTGCTTCAACAGCTCCCGGAAGGTCCAGTTGTGCCAAACATGGTTTGCTTTCCAACGGACAAATTCCCGGTCCGGACATTTCGCGGCGGCGTCCACCAACAACGTGCGAATGGTAGGCATGCTGACAGTCTCCTCAGTCATTAAAAAAACAGATACGGATTTCGCGTGCTTCAAAATTCCAGCCCGCTTTTTTCATTTTGTCATATTCCGTTCGGAAAAGCAAACCATCTTTCGCCCGGCTTATCCCCCGTTTTTTGGGCGCGCGTCACCGCCGCACGTGGGCGGTGGCGTACCCCGTCGCGCAGTCCCGTGGCGCATCGCCCTGCCCTGTTGTGCGGTCCCGTAGCGGTATGGCGCGATGCTTGGCCGCCGGGCCTCCCGGCTCGCGCCGCCGCGCCATCGGCGCG
>JAEDLN010000166.1 GCA_016295275.1 Kiritimatiellia bacterium | reverse complement strand
CACGGCGAGCGCGCACGGGGGGGGATGGGGCAGATTACCCGAAATGGTGACGAACGAATCTCTTTGCGGGCACATACTTGACATTTTAGTACTCGTGTTCTAAACTTCCGGAAAAGTTTACTTTTATTCTGATTTTCCAACTGAAAGGAATCCTTTATGAACGTCTCCGCTTATCGTTCAATTTGTTTTTCCGTTGTGTTTTCTCTGTTGTCCGTTTGCGTTCGAGCTGCAGAGACAATCGATTTCAACGATTATGAACTTGGTTCCGTAAGATGGCAGCCGTCGGCAGCTGCTTCGCAGTGGAATTCCAATCTGACGGCGACGCAAAATCCGGTTTGGGTTGTCGTTGACGGGTTGGGTCCTGATGGGAGCAAGTGTCTTTCGAGTACGGAGACGGCCTCTTCCACCGATCAGTGGGTGCGAGCGGACTATTCTTGGGATGAGACGGTTGTTTCCGAGACGGGGTTTAATCCGGAAGGAATCTATTTGTTTTCCATAGATATTTGCCTTTTGCAGACGTCGATGCCGAGCGGAAACATGGACGTCTTCGTCAATTATCAGCAAGGTGCCAATTCGTTGGGCAATTCGAATACGCGCGTCACCTATTTTGCGATAGACGGCAAAGGCACGATTAACTTCCAGGACGCGGGCTGGAAACGGCTCAACGGTTTTTTGTACGATACGACCGAAAACGTCAGCACGGGCTGGCATACGATTCAGGTTCGGATGGATTATGGCAACGGCGTCTATGACATTCTGGTGGATGCAAATGAGGTGGTATCGGACTATGCGTTCAATACGGAACCGGAGAAGATGGCTTCGTTTCAGGGGATTCGCATTCGCAATTGCATGAGTACGCTGGAAGGAACGCGGCTATTGGTGGATAACATTTCGCTGATGCGGCTGGATCGTCCGAAAAGCTACACGACTTTCATCCTGTACCGCTAAGAAGGATCGATAAAAAGGAGAAGAAAATGAAAACGAATGGTTTATCGGTGTTGCTGTTTTTGTCAACGCTCGCGATTTCTTCTGCCGCGCCTCGCGTCATTTCTGCAGATGCGCTGTTTTCGGTATTGGCGAAGCGGTCCGGCGGCGCGGCGGAGGTCAGAAACGACTCGAATGGAGTGGAAACGCTTGTCATTCGTTCGGCGAAAGCGACACCGCGCGCTTGGGATTTGCAAACGTCGACGCCGTTGTCGGAAGGGGTTGCGAAAGGTGAGTGGATCACCGTGGAATTTGCGTTGCGGGGAAAGGCGGCGTATGGGGACGGGCGGATTGCGGTAAAGTTGCAGGATCGGGCGACGCGTGCATTGATTCGGGAGGAGCCGCGTTCTTCCGAGGCGGTTTGGAAGTCGTTTCGGTATGAAGCGCAAGCGGCGCAGGACTATCCGAAAGGGGATCTGACGCTGGCCTTGTTTCTCGGATTGGAGCGTCAGGTTGTGGAAATGCGCGGATTGACGATTTCGGTTTCACGCGAGCGCCTCGCACGATCGCAGCGCTATCCCGACTGGAAAGGGGATCCGGTGCTTGAAGTGCCGCCTTCGCCCGCACAGATGAAATTGCCGCCGCTATCGGCGGATGCCTTGCAAAAAAGGCGTTATGTCATTCTAAAGTTGGATGATGTGACATCCGGCGGGAAGGATGGTGGCGTGCATCCGGCCATCAAGCGTGTGGCGGACGATTTGGAGAAACGCCGGATTCCTGCGGCTTTCGGCGTGATTTGCCGCACGCTTCCGACAGGAAGTCCGGCGTATATCGATTGGTTCAAACGAACGGATCGCCGCAATGGCGGTTTGTTTGAATTTTGGCAGCATGGCTGGGATCACGGGATGAATGTCGAGTTCGAGGGCAAGCGTTATCCGGCGGAATTTGCGGTTCCGGACGAGGCGTATCAGCGCCGGCATTTCGAGGAGGCGCAGCAAGCCTTTCTCAACCGGACGGGAAAGCCGTTGGAGGGTTTTTGCGCGCCTTGCGGAAATGTCACCGACATCACCCGGAAACTATTGCGCGAGCATCCGGAAATCCGCGTCTGGCTTTATCCGGAGCCGGGCAGTGACGTTGCGGGAAAATATCCGTTTTTGCGTACGGCGAGTCTGGAGAATCCGGTAGGGCGGATCGCGTACGACGAATTTCTGACCCGCTACAAAAACCATCGCGAGGACGTGCTGTTGACCTTGCAAGGCCATCCGGCGTTATGGAATGACGAGTCGTGGGCGCACTTCAAACTTGTTCTCGAGCAGTTGAAGCGCGACGGCTGGATTTTCACGACGCCGATTCGATATTTGGATGAAACGGGAGCCGATCGGCTTCTTTCGGCGAAGGAGACGCGGGAAGCGGGCTCGTTTTTCCCGTTTTCGATGGGCGGAAACGATCCGAATCGGGGTGTTGTCGATTTGAGTTGGCTGAATAGGGATGGAATTTCGCCGCTCCATGTGGACGAAAATGGGCACATCGTCAATGCGAAGGGGCGTCGCGTGCGTCTATTCGGGACAAATCTCACCTTTGGCGAATGCTTTCCTGCCGAGGAAGATTCGCCGCGTTTGGCCAAGCGTCTTGCCAGCATGGGCATCAACGCAGTCCGAATCCATCATCACGACAAAGAAGCCGCACCGATGGGAATCTGGAAAAAGACGGCGGACGGAAAACGGACGGAATTCGATCCGGTACAAATGCGGCGATTGGACAAATTGCTATTCGAATTGAGTCGAAACGGCATCTATGTCGATTTGAATCTTCACGTTTCCCGCATGTATTGGAACGCGATCGATTTGCCGGATGGAATCCAGAACGATCGGGAACGGGGAAATCTGTTGCCGAAATACGGAAAGGCGCTCGACAAGATCTTTCGTCCCTACATCGATTTGCAGAAGCAGTTCGTGAAGGATTATCTTGGGCATGTGAATGTGTTTACGGGGCGTACGTACGCGAGCGATCCGATGGTGGCCATTGTGGAGATCAACAACGAAAATTCGCTGATGGATCTGCGTCCGGATTTGTTGCCCGCGTACTATGCCGAAGCCGTGCAATCGTCGTGGAATGCCTGGCTCAAAAAACGGTATGGAAACGAGAAGGCGCTTGTGGAGGCGTGGGGTGCGGAGATTCCGTTGGGCGAAAATCTGATCCGGCGACCGGCGGTCGTGGAGGGCCCCGCCTATTTGGAACTTTCAGTGGATGAAGAAGGGGTCCATGTCCGGCAGAAAGGAAAACCCGCTCAGTCGTGGGGATCGCAATTGCAGTGGCTCGGTTGCGAGTTGGAAGAAGGCAAATTGTATACCTTGCAATTTGAAGCGTGGGCCTCTGAGCCGGTCCATGTGAATGTGAATGCGCGTCAGCAAGGCGGGGCATACGGCAATTGCGGACTGTCCGAACGGATTCGGCTGACGCGGAAGCCGCAACGCTTTTCCTTTTCGTTTACGGCTCGATCGGTTCTCGAGCAGACGCGCATCGACATTCCGACGAGCGGATTTGCGATTGGCACGAGCCTTCATGTGCGCGATATTTCCTTGCGGCCTGGTGGTGTCAGCGGCCTTTTGGAAGGGGAGTCTCTTGAACAGGGCAACATCGGCTTTATTGCCAATCGGGCGTCCGGAACGAAACGCGGGCAGGATTGGCGCCGGTTTTTGGCGCAGCAGGAACGGGCATACGGCGATGAACTTTTGGCTTGTATCCGTGCAGTTGGATTTTCCGGCATTGTGTTTGATTCGCAAGCGAGCTATGGCGGGTTGCACGGGCTTTTGCGCGAATCGCGCTATGACATGATCGATCTGCACAGCTATTGGCAGCACCCTTCCTTTCCAAAGGGGGACTGGAGTGCGTCCGATTGGATGCTGAGCAATGTCGCCATGAGCGAAAAAGCTACGGAGGGGTCCAACCTTGGGGCGTTGGCTCGAACAAGAGTAATCGGAAAGCCGTTTTCCGTTACTGAATTCGATCAACCGGCGCCAAATGAATTTGCGTCAGAGCAGTTTGCTTTGTTCGGCAGCTATGCCGCTTGGCAGGATTGGGACGCGCTCTTCCAATTTGATTGGGGGCAAACCGATGATAGGCCTGGATTTGTCAATACCTTTTTCAGATTGAATTGGCATCCCGCCAAGCTGGCGCTTGTTCCGGTTGCGGCGTTGCTATTCCGTGGGGAGGCGATGCCGGTTGCGGGGGAGCAATCAACGTTGGTGCTGCCTGCCGCGGAGCCGGACGAGACGGCGTTGCGTTGGAATAGTGTCCCAGGTGCATGGAAGCAAGCGGAAGCAGCGCTACAAAGCGGGGTAGAGCGTCGTCTTGGAATTCGATTGGATTACACGGCAGATGCGAAAAGCCAATTGCGCGTGGAACACAGTGGAACGCCGAGAAAAGACGCTGTCATCCATTGGACGAACGGCAAGCCGTATCAAGCGTTCTCGCAACATGCGCTCATCTGGAGCGGCATGCTGGAAGGGATATTGGAGGCTGCGCCAATTGTTCCCGGTTTTCGGTTCGATACACAAACCGGCACACCCCGGTTTGGCACTCTTGCACTCCTGGCGATTCCGCACCATGAAGACGATTCAATCCATTCGACGATTGGCCGTGCGTCGCGTTATCTGCTGGTGACGTGCGGGCGCTGGAGCAATACCGACATGGGCTGGAACGAGGCCAAGACGACAGTCGGTACGAAATGGGGACGGGCTCCAACGCGTTGCGAAACGATTCCGGGAGTTTTTTCGTTGACGGTTGGAGAACCGCCTTTGGGAACGGCTTGGCAAGTCTGGGCGCTAGACGGAAAAGGACGGCGGAAGTCTTCCGTCGCTGCGACAATGCAAAATGGGGTTCTTTCTTTCCGGGTCCGACCGGAGGATGAAACCGTTTGGTACGAAATCGTTTTAGCAACCGATCAAACAACGTAGAACCGCACAGGTTTTGCGCCCAACTGAAACGGGGCGTGTGCGGGTGGCGAGCCGCCACGGGTGATGGCGCGGCGGTGAGCCACCGCGGGCGAATATTGCGGGTGAAATGCGCGTGGGTAATGGTGGCGTGGGTAATGGCGGCGCGATAGGGACATCGCGCCGGGTGCGCGGCCCTGCCGCGCACCGTGCCGCGGACAGAGCCGCGGCATGCAAAACTCTCAGCGTGTGCTACTTGCCAAGCCCCGCACCGTGGCGCTGAGCCACCGCGGGCAATTTTGCGGGTGTAATGGCGGTAGGGCGCGGCGGTGAGCCACCGCAGGCGATCATCGCGCCGCATCGTCCCGTGGCCGTGGGTAATGCGCGTGCGAATATTGCGGGTGTAATGCGCGTGGGTGATGGCGGC
>JAEDLN010000165.1 GCA_016295275.1 Kiritimatiellia bacterium | reverse complement strand
CGATGGGGACATCGCGCCCTACCGCCAAGCCACACGAGGGGTACGCACGGCAACGGGGCACGAGGGGGACGGCGAGGGCACGGGGGGGCAAGCCGCGCACCGCGGTGGCGAACCGCCACGGGCAAAGGCGCGGTGGCGCGTGCCGGGAGGGTGGGCCCCCCCCACGGGCGGTTGCGGCCAAGCATCGCGCCTTATCGCCAAGCCGAACGAGAGGTGAGCACGGCATTGGGACGCGACGATGGTGTGCGGCGATGCGGCACCCGTTTTGAAGGGGCGGTATTGCCTCATTCGGGGAGAGTTTTCTGTCAGGAAAGGAGCATTTCCGTGATAAGTGCGATATCCGCGATGAGGATGGAGGCGGCAATCCAAAGGGAAACGGAGTGACATGGCGGCTCGCACGAGGCGTGTTCGGCGCGATCGGTTTCGGGAGTCTCATCGCTCCACATGTGTTCCGGTTCTTCCGGATTGTCTGTCGGCTCGTCATTGTCCTCGTTCAAGACCGGATGGAACTCCGATTCCGGTTGATGATCGTCGGGCTGATTCGGTTTTACCGGGCAGACTGCGGTCTGTGTGGCGTTTGGGAGAAGGATGGCGATGGATCGGTCGTCCGTTCCGCGTGGATCTTTCACCCAGCGCGAGCCCGTGAGATAATCGCGGAGGTCCTGCTCGCAGAGGTCGCCGGCGGCGAGATCGTCGAATAATTGTTGGAAGATCATTCCCGGCTCCATTGCGGGCAAGTGGAACATGAGATGCTCGGGACCGTCTGAGGTAATTGCCACGCCTTCGTTACCCTCGGCGCGGAATAGACTGGCATGAAACTTGCCTGCGGCATCGCCGCCCAGACGGAGGAACTGCGTCTGGTTTGCAAACTCGCCTTTGTCGGGTTCGAACGCGGTTCGGCAGACACCTTGGTTGCGCAGAACGATTGCGCCATCGCCTACCTGGAAGCAACCGATAGAGACCGACCCGGCAACGGCGAACGCCACGGTGAAATCGAATTCCTTTTCCTCGCAACCGTGCTCCGCCGCGAGGTCGAGTTTGACCTGCAAAAGCGTCCGGTAGAGAACGCGGCACAGATTGTTCCACTGTTGCTGAGTCGCTGCCCGATCGAGGACGCCGGCAAGGAAGGGCTCGAGAACATTAAGCTGGCTGAAGAATGCGCGTACTGCGCCTTGCGCACCGAAATGGGAGAGCTTGGCGCTCCCGCGCCCATCGCAGACGATGGCTGCCGGGCGGGGTATGAGAATTGTGCCGGAGGCGTCCTGGCACGGCGTAGCGTATCGGATATGCCCCGCGCCGGGGATGGAGGCGGCGAAGCCGCGCGAAGTTGGATTGGTTTCTTTCGTCATGAGTTTCGTCTCTGTCATCGTTTAGAGGTTCTCAAGGTTTGCCAAATCGGCCCAGGAGCGGACGTCGCCGAACCGCACTTGATCCTCCTGTTCCGGCGTGCTGTGGGATACGCTGCGCAAAGAGTCCGTAAGCCATCGGAAGAACTGTTTGAACTTCAGGCCTTGCAAGCGAACGGGACCCGGGTTTGGCGGAAGAATCTGGCACATCGTCCGGTGATCTGCCTTATTGCCGATTTCAATGCCGATGTACTGGATGCGACCGTTTTCTCCCAATTGACGCATTTGTCGCGCGGCAACCTCCCATTCGTCGTTTGGACCTCCGTCCGTCATGAGCACCACCCAAGGCCGATAGCTTGCGATGCCGGTTTGTCGGTAGAGTTTGCGTCGCGCCTTAAGGTCGGCTGTCGCCATTTGCAGTGCGCCGCCCATGCAGGTCATTCCGTTGGCTTGGAATGTGGGCAGGCTTTTTACACTCGAGATGGATTTGAACGGAATGACACGAGTAACGCTAGAGTCGAAGGTGACGATCTCCAGTTCAACGCTCATACTGGCCGCTTCATCGTTCCTCGTTTCATTCAGAAACTGCCGGACGCCCTTGTTGAGTTCGTTAATGGGGGCTCCGGACATACTGGCAGACGTGTCGAGAAGAAGAATGACCGGGCAACGTGGCGCGGGATTGGAGACATCGAGGAAGGAGCTGTTCGCGTAGTCTTTCATAATTGATTCTAGGTTTTAGGTTTATCAGTAAACGGTGTTTCCGCCTTCACTTGGGATAAGCCTTCGGAGGGTGTTTTTTCCACTAGCCCGCCGAATAAATTTGCGAGGCATTATCCGAAGAGGTTTCTTTCTTTGATGCACTCGGGGAGATATCTCTACGGCATTTGTCCTGATTCATGAGAAACAGGAAGACGTTTATCTGCTTCTGCAACTCCACGAGTGAAGGTCGGGCCGAGGGGTCACCATGTCCATCGCGGAACATACGGATAAACAGATTCATCAGGTTATAGGGAAGGTAGCTTAGGAGGTTGTACCAGCCATCCGGAATGTAGCAACCAGAACCAATTCCAAGCGGGCACTTGCCGGACTTGAGATTCTGCTCGGGCGCACCGCTGAACTTGTGGCTGTAGGGATGCAGTCCGCACATCAAGAGTTGGAAGACGATGATGGCTGCTCCGAACCGAGCCTGTTCCGAGCTGCGCGGCTGTTTGAGTTTTTCGGGGTTGAGGAGGAGTTCCGGCGCGACATGCGAGGCGAAGTAGGTCTTCGAAATATGCGGTAAGCCGCCTTTCGAGGATGGAATCTGGTAGCTGTCGCAGTCGATTAGACGAACCTTGCGATCCTGTCCCACGATAAAGTTCGCCGGGTTGAAGTCGTTCACCAAGACGCCATTATCCTCAAGCAGTTGCATCTTTTTGAGAAAGTCTTGCGCTACGAGTGCCAAGTCCTTCCGATCCCAGTCCGGGAAGTGCTTCCGGATCTGTTTGGGGCCTTGAAGGGAGCTGACGGGCGTGCCTGATATGGTGCGCATAACGAATCCCGTTACGCGCTTTTCTTTGTCGAATACAAGCATCTGCGGCCAGGCGATGTCAGGATTCTTTTTGAGTGTCTCGATGCAGAGCATATCGCACAGGCGTTTTGTGACGGCCTTCTGTTTCTCGGGGTTCTCCACGATATCCCGCTTGAAGAGCTTGATCACGCACGAACGGTGAATGGGGCAACGATACACGGTCCCCTCGCCGCCGCTTTTGAGTTCATCGGCAGCGGAGAGCTGAAGCGGGCTTCCATTTTGGTCATAGACAGTCGCCGGTCCACCCGTTGGAACGCCATTCGAACCGCACTGGGCGAGCCAGCCGCCCGCGGTCTGAGGCGATGACGTTTTTTTCCGGCTGTGCGTCGATTTCCGTGCGGCCGAGTGGCGATTCGAACCTTTCGACGCATACGATGTTGACCTCGTAAACGGGGTCGATGCGGATGATTCCGAATCCGAGTCGGAGAGAAAGTCTTTGAGCATGTTCCAGCCTAAGTAGCCCAAATAACCGAGTGCAATCGTTGGAATAATCATGTGTTTTCTCTTTGTACTGTCGTATCTGTCGTATGCTATATTGCGTCCTTCACTCTAGATAAGGATCTTCTCGCCGGTTTTTCCATGCGAATTTGTTTTTTTTCTCCCATTCCGGCTTTTTAGCATCTGTCTCCGCGCTCGTCTGAATCAGCGCACGGCAAATCCCGAGTTTCGGGATGCACAACTGATTATGGAATACGCTGCCACGGATGAGCCGTTTTTTGTCGCGAACGAATGGATACTGCTCTGTGTGATCCCGAAACAAGTCATTCGTGACGATGATGGTTTTCGGGTCTGCGGCGGCCGCGCCAAGGAGGAATACATCGGCGCAGGATCCTCCCGGCATCTCTGTAAAGCGTTCCGAGCGGCTGCGGAGCAGATTCTCGTAAGCAACCTCGTCACCCATTCCGGACTTGGCCAGGTGATGGCGCGTGGAGGCATCGAAGCATATCTGCCAATCGGCACCTTCCGCATCGAGCGCCTGGGCAAGCGTGAGGATCGGGGCGATGCTCGGGGACGATTCGTACCGACCCCAGAAACAGACGTTTGTTCCGTCTACGAGTATGGTGCGTCCGGACAGACGACCGGCGGCGGAGGATGTATTGGATCTCACGTTGCCGATTTCGCTTGACGTTTGATTGGCTTCGGCCATCAGGATTTCGGGGACGGCGTCCTCATAGGTTTGCGAGACCTTCTCGCCGATTTGCGCGAATGTTTCGCGGAGCTTTCCGTAGTCGGGGCGGCTGACGTTTTCCCCTGCGATGCGGGCGAGAGCGGTCAGATCGGGGTTCTCGCCGATTGCAACGGCCCGGCAGACGAGTCGGCCCGCCGTCGTTTCCCGTCGGATTTCGGCGGCTTCGGCGATGAAGTCGTCCGAGGATTTTCCGTCCGAAAGAATGATTAGCTGCGGCGTCGCGATGTCATCGCCGGTGCGATGAAGTTCTTCTGTCCGCCGATGCAATTCGTCGAGTGCGAGCCGGAGTGCGCCGCCGATGGGGGTATCTCCCTTTGGCCGGATGGCCAGTTCCGAGATATTCGATTTTGCGAGCGGCGCAAAGGGCTGCAGCGTTTTCAGGTTGTCGCCCATGCCGACTGCGGCGATTTCAATTCGGGAATCCGAAAACTCATGCGCAAGCATGGTCTTGTGGAATGCCCGGAGGGCATTCTGCTGATCCTGCATGCCGCGTCCCCACATACTGTGGGAGGTGTCGAGGACGAGCATGACAGGGCAGTGGGGAATCGGGAGTGCTGGTAGGCATTCTTCGTTGAGCATATTCTTTTCGGCGTTTTTGGTTTCAGTGAGTATTGTTTCTTCTACGGAGAATAAGGAGCAGACAGATTGTATTTCCACGCATTTTGCTTTTGTCGATCAGATTTGTCCGGCATGGCATTTTTTGTGTTCGGGGAGCAATTTGTCCCTTCATCGTTCGATTAGGGACATGGAGAGAAAGATTCCACCAATTTCGCATTTTTTTTCGTTTCAAAGTGTATGGTTCGTCTTCTTTTCGGGATCCGGGGGCAGTTATTTGTCCCTCCACCTACCAATAAGAGGAAAACAAGCCGTAATTCCATCTATTCCGTTTTTGGGTGTGGCGAGCCCCTCTCTCCACGGGCAATGCGCGTGCGTAATACACCGTATTTTTAACACAAAGGGGCACAAAGAGCGTTTGAGCGAGTGTATAGAAGCACAAAGGCCGGAAGGTCCGGCAGCCAGAAGTGAGCCACCGCGGGTGGCGAACCGCCACGGGCGATGCGCGGGTGAGGGTGCGTGCGTAATGGCGGTAGGGCGCGATGTCCCCATCGCGCCGCGCGGGTAATGCGCGTGCGAATATTGCGTGCGAATTTCGCATGATGCCAAGCCGCGCACCGCGCCGATGGCGCGGCGGCGCGATGGGGACATCGCGCCC
>JAEDLN010000164.1 GCA_016295275.1 Kiritimatiellia bacterium | reverse complement strand
GCACGGCCACGGGGCGATGCGGCGCGATGGGGACATCGCGCCCTACCGCCATTACACCCGCGTGGGGTGCGCCGCCATTTGCCCACGCGCATTACCCGGGCGGTGCGATGGTCGCCTGCGGTGGCTCACCGCCGCGCCGCCCGTATCGTACGCGTGCGGTAACGTGCGGTGCGTAATGGAGCGCGAATGTTTCGCACAAAGAGTTTTTGGACGGGATGAATAGAAAGGCCGGGAGCCTCGGCAGGCAGTTGTGAGCCACTGCAGGCACTATAGAGGGTTCCGACGGGGCACGTGCGAGGCAATGAAGCTTACACGAAAATAATGGGGGATAAGTCTGTTCGAAAATCGCCGGTTGCTCATGTGAAAGGCTTTTGCTAGACTCTGAGCAGTCTTTATTCCGGAGTTCTTATGAAGTTATTGCTCTCCTCCGCATCTGCGTTTCTCGCTTCGGTTGCGTTCACGTCCGCGCAAGAAGCTTCTGCGGCCGTCTCTGATTCGAATGCAGTGCCGACACTTGGCCAGCTTTTCCAGCAAGGTGGCATCATCATGTGGGTTCTGCTTGCCGTTTCGATTTTCGCGATTTCCATGGTGCTGTACCTTGCGGTCGTTTTGCGGGAAGGTGCCGTGGCGCCGCGTGCGATCGTGCGCGATGTCACCGATACGCTGCAGAAGGGAAAGCTGCAGGAAGCGCGGCGCATTTGCGACTATCACCATTGCGCGTTTTCCCATATTGCGATGGCGGGTATCGACGCCGTTACCAATTTGAGCGAAAAGGATCCTTCGACAATCGCCTCCATTATCGAAGATGCGATTGAAGGCGAAGGTGCGCGCCAAGCGGCACGAATGGATGGACGTTCGGAATGGCTTCTGGATATTTCCTCGATTGCTCCGATGATTGGCTTGCTCGGTACGGTGATTGGCATGCTGACGGCGTTTCATGCGGTTGGCGATGTCTCGGCGGCTCGTCCGGTCGTATTGGCCAACGGCGTATCCATGGCACTTGTCACGACCATTTTCGGACTGGTGATTGCCGTTCCCTGTGCCGTTTTCTACGCGATTTTCCGTCGCGTCGCCCGTCGTCTTTCGGCTGTCTTGGAATGCCGTGGTTCCGAGGTTTTGCAGTTGTTGCTGTTGCCTCGTTCCGATGAGGAAAAAACAGAATGAAATTTTCGAAAAGCGGTAGCGGGCTTCCCAGCTTTCAGATAACGCCTATGATGGATGTAGTCTTTCTCTTGCTGTGCTTTTTCGTGACCACGTCGGTCTATTCCCAGTGGGAGAGCGAGATCAACATTCAACTTCCGACGGCGGACGCGGCAACATCACCGGAGCAGCGTTTGCCCGGTGAAATCATCATCAATTTGAACCGGGATGGCGTGATTCAGGTCAACCAGCGTGTCTTGACGCTGGAGGAATTGGGCGAAAAGTGCCTTATTCTGGCGAAGAACTTTCCGGGGCAGCCGGTTGTGCTTCGGGCCGACAAGGCGACGCCCTACGAGCATATCCTGAATGTCATGAATACCTGCGCGAAATCGGATATTTGGAATATCTCTTTTGCGACGGAGATGACGGATGGCGCGGCAGAGTCCGATGCCAACGAGCCTCCTCCGGCGACTGTCCAAAATTGACAGACGGGACGTGTAGCGTTTTTCGCTTCTTTTCTTCGAACCCTCCTGCGAACAGCGGGAGGGTCCGTTCTTTTTGCGGAGACGTGCCGCCAGCCGGAAGAGTGTGGCGGCGTGGGGCGGGAGGTTCGACAGACCCTGACGACCCAAGTATCGTGCCCTTCCGAAACGGAGACCGGTATGGAAATTGGGCCTCATTCCGGGGACAGGGTACGAGCACATCGCACTTGGTGCAGGCGCCGCAGATTGCGCCAGACGAACGAGGGGGACAGGTTTCTTCTAGTTTCGTTCAGACGATTTCAGTCGGATTTTGTAGTACAAATAGTCACCCGAAAAAGCGGCCTCACCATTGTTTTCTTCCGTATCGCAGAGAACAAAGCCGACACGTTCGTAATTCTTCGGTGCAAGAAGATTCCGATTGGTTTTGACTCGGATTTCTTTCAGTCCGTCATCTTCTTTTATGCGCCGAATCGCCTCGCATAGTTGGAGTTTCCCAAATCCATTTCCCTTGTATGCTGTTCGAATGCCATTGTGCCCTATTTCGACATATTCGGGGCGGTTCCTCGGGTCCCAACAGATAAAGCCGATCGGTTCCCCGTTATAGCAAGTTACGAACCCATATGCGTCGGCAATAGTGGGATTGTCGAAGAAAAAGTCGTCCGCCTGCTTCCAGTTTTTGTTCCAACAGATGGCATACCTTTTGTCAAACGAATATGCATCCGACAAAATATCGTACAAAATCCCTCTATGAAAATCGGTTATTTTTTTGAATTCTATTTTCATCGTATTCCACCGGGAATTTCAAATCTTCCGTCGTTTCAGTCTCTTTTCCGGACTGAACCGTAGTGCGCGGCAACGGACCGTGCGCAGATGAACCGAATCGGAAGACGGGAATCGGCGAATGGTGCGAGGGTAGGCGAAAGCGATTCTATCGCGTTTCTTCCATTCTTTCACCTACGAAGAAGAACGGATCGGCATGCGTCATCGTTTTCGGAAACGGGCTTTGACGGGGTGTCCCCTATGTTCCCGGTCGAATGCGAAACATTCGTGCGGGAGCGCTGGCATATCGATAGGAGTTTCTCTCTTGTTTTCGTCAAACCGGATTTGTGTCGATTGTCTCTCGCCTCAGCCGTTCTTTGCAACCCGTTCGATGGGAAAAAGAAAGGAAAATCGACTCCGCTTTTGCGAAGAACGTGACGAAAAGAAAAAAACGCTTGCGTTCTCAAATTTGTTTACCTATAATTCTGCCTCAACATTGCCTCGTGGTGTAACGGTAGCACAACTGACTCTGGATCAGTTTGTCTAGGTTCGAATCCTAGCGAGGCAACCAATTTTTTTCTTATCGAAGGCATCCTTAGCATTAGGAGTATTCCCGTGGCACAGATTGATTTTGGCGGAGTAATGGAAGAAGTTACTACCCGTAAAGAATTTTCAATGGCCAAGGCTCGTCGCGTCCTGAAGAAGGAGACGATTGCGGTTCTCGGTTATGGCGTTCAGGGTCCTGCACAAGCCTTGAATATGCGTGACAACGGATTCAATGTCATTGTCGGCCAGCGCAAATCGGATAAGCCGAACAGCTCTTGGGCGCGTGCCATCAAGGATGGATGGGTTCCGGGAAAGACGCTCTTTTCTCTTGAGGAAGCCGCCGAAAAGGGAACGATTGTCATGTTCCTCGTGACGGATGCCGCACAGGTCGAACAGTGGCCGAAAATCAAGCCGTTCTTGACCAAGGGCAAGGCTCTTTACTTCTCCCATGGCTTTGGAATCGAGTACAAAGAGCAGACGGGCATCATTCCGCCGGAAGACATTGACGTCATCATGGTTGCACCGAAGGGCTCGGGTCTGAATGTCCGCCGCAACTTCCTCAGCGGTGCCGGCATCAACTCCTCCTATGCTGTTTTTCAGGACGCAACCGGCAAGGCGATGGATCGCACGCTTGCATGTGGCATTGCCGTCGGTTCCGGCTATCTTTTCCCGACCACTTTCCACAAGGAAGTTTCCTCCGATCTTACGGGCGAGCGTGGCTCTCTGATGGGCTGCCTCTGCGCGATGATCGAGGCGCAGTACGAAGTTCTCCGCAAGAATGGCCACACGCCGTCGGAGGCTTTCAACGAGTCTTGCGAAGAGCTTACGCAGTCCTTGATTCGTCTCGTCGATGAGAATGGCATGGATTGGATGTATCGCAACTGCTCTGCCACGGCTCAGCATGGTGCGCTCAAGTGGCGTCCGATTTTCAAGAAGGCCCTTCTTCCTGTCTTCAAGGATCTCTACAAGTCCGTCACCAACCGCACGGAGTGCAAGGAAGTGATTCGCGACTGCGGAAAGAAGAACTACAAGGATTCTCTTGAGAAGAAGCTCACGGCCATGCGCGATTCCGAGTGCTGGAAGGCTGCGGCGACCGTTCGTTCGCTTCGTCCGCATGAGCCGGAGCACGAGGGTGCCAAGACGGCTGCCGGCGTTGGCGGTCGCAAGGTTCAGTAAGTTCCGTTCTTGCTCAACTAAGAAAAACATCCCCGATTTTCTGAATCGGGGATGTTTTTTGTTTGGTGGCGTATCGTTCGCGTAAGGCGATCTGTCGCACCGCTTCGTCAGTAGGCGGCAGTTGTTCACACGCAGCACGGTTCTGTTGAGGCACTGTTGATTGTGCGCACTCGATGAGAACGGCGAGTGCGATCGTATCTGACAGTGTCGTCGAGGGTAATTGGTTTCATTCGGTACAGTCATGACGACGTTCGCGCGGGCATTTTCGTCAATCCAGATATCCGAATTTGCCACCATCGGCGTTCAGACCGTCATGAACTGCGGTATCGCAGACGCTGTATCGGCCTGCCCCTCCTGCTCCCAACATGACGCGGGCAGCGGCTGGGGGCGATAGCGTGTAGGGCGCGAAGCATGGCGGCCGGGTCGTCTCCTCGGCTTTCCGTCGCCGCCATACGTCGTGGCGCGGTGCGAGGCTGAGCATCGTGTACGGAGGCGATTGAGCCGAAAGAGTTTTTGATAGGAATACGAGGGGGCGGGAAGCACTTCGGCATCCCGATTATCCTCTCACGCACCAAGAAACACATGCAGAGCACGGGGCTTTTCGAAGACGACACGCTTCAAAGCCTGTCGGTCGAGCCGGAATCATAGAATTACTTGAGATTTCCGGGCGAAATCCGACTTCTGCGAACGGCTCGAACTTCAAATCAAGATTTACGAGGCCATGAATGTACCCGTTGCAAAGACCGCGTTGTCATGCGTGTCGGGAATCCAGGTTAGATAATTCCTTTTGTAGGATATCTTCGGACAAGTTCCATAAGGTGAATAACCCCCAAATAAGAAGACAAATATACCCCAGTGTCCGCCCATATCCAAGGATGGGGAGTTTACATAAATACTTTATCATGTTGCCAATTGGGAACCATACCAAACTCCACCCAATACAATATAGAGACAAAAGTTTCCTTCCTGTGTTTAGTTTGAGGCAAGTAGGAAAGAATGGAAGCAAAAGCAAAATGTAATGGGTCCAAGAAATCGGGGCAAACAGCAGTACAATGAGTAAAGAAAGAAATAGACCGAGAATCCATGCTGAGACTGAAAAATGTTTCTTTCGAAAAACGAGGAAATATGTCATCAAAAGAAACCCGTATTGCACGATTGATAAACTCAGTGGAACTGGGATTGGGACCCCGTCGCTTTTTCCAGACAAAAAAGCAAACAACGATGGAAGTCCTAAATTCCCATCTCCTATCCAATAAACCTAAATAACGCAGTTGGCCCCGCGCGCATT
>JAEDLN010000163.1 GCA_016295275.1 Kiritimatiellia bacterium | reverse complement strand
CGCGTCCCCTCGTCGCGCCCTCGCCGTGCGCCCTCGCCGTGCGCCTCTCGTGTCCCGCCCCCCACCAAACGCTTCTTCCGTTTGACGGCTGTCTTATGCTAGAATGACGCAAATGATTGCAAAGGACCTCAATCCGCGCTATCCGCGACCGCTTCCGCTCACTCTTTTCGAAGAATGGGCCGCGATCTATGCGCGCCTCGTCACGGTGGAAGCCTGCTTGAAGGTTCCCCTTCGCCGAAGCCGACTCTTTGCCGATTGCCAGGCCCTCTATACGGAAATCCGCGAAACCGCGCAAGCGCAATCCGCCACCTTGCCGCCAAACCATTTCAAGCCGGATCCCTTCTCCGGCCAAATTTGCCCATTCTGCGGCGCCGAAGCGCCACAACGAAGCATCCCGTTGTTTCCCCGCGAAAACAACGAACCGGATTCCGATTCTGATCTGTCCGCTCCCATTTGCTTCGCCTGCTTCCTGCGCTTCTCCGGAAGCGATCCCGTCTATACCATGGCCCGCTACGGCGAAACCCCTTCCATCTTGCTGGCGAAACACTACCTGTATGCGGTCTACCGCTATGCCTACCAACACGACCTCCTCCGGCAACTTTACCTTCTCACCCTTCATCAGCCGCGCTTCCGGTACCCGTTTGAGCTAACACAGCTCGACTTTTCGTTCGCATTCCTCGCCGCGTTCTTCCGCACCCGCGGACGCCTCCACAATCTTCGCCTCCTCTGAACGCAAACACATGAATCACGGCTGGACCTATTGCGATACCATCCATCGCGACGCGGACGGAAGCTCAATCGCCGATTACTACGCGCGCCGCTATCCCCACGATTCCGTCGCTGCCTGGCAAGCCCGTATCATCGCCGGCGAAGTTCTCCGGAACGGTCAAACCGCCCTCGTCGACCAACCCCTGCGGGCAGGCGACCGGCTCCTCTGGAATCGTCCCCCGTGGGAGGAACCGCCCGCTCCTCTCCACTACGCCGTATGCTATCAGGATGAAGAGGTGCTCGTCGTCGACAAACCCGCCGGTCTGCCCGTCCTCCCCGGCGGCGGATTTCTCGAAAATACCCTCCTCTATCTCGTCCGAAACGATTTTTCCGCCTCTCCCGCCCGCCCTGTTCCCGTCCACCGGCTCGGTCGCGGAACGTCCGGCCTTGTCGCTTTCGCACGCTCCCAACACGCCGCTCAATCGCTCTGCCGGCAGTTTCGTCACCCGGATACGCTGTCGACCGTCGGCGATGCCGACGCATTCTGCGCCGTCAAACGATACCGGGCCATTACCTCCATACCACAAAACAACGCCAACCCCGTCTCCGCCGGAACCACCGTCGATGTCCGGACGCCGATCGCACCCGTTCCCCATCCCATCTTGGGCAACGTCCACGCCGCAACGCCCGATGGTCGCCCCTCCCGCAGCTTGTGCACCCTCCTCCGCTGCTCCGATACGGAAGCCGAATGGGACATCGACCTGAAAACCGGACGCCCGCACCAAATTCGAATCCACCTCGCTTCCATCGGTTACCCGCTTCTCGGAGATCCGCTCTTCCTTCCCGGCGGTATCCCGAGACCGGACGCCGTGCCAGGAGCTATCGGATACTTGCTTCGGGCTTACCGGCTCACCTTTTTCCACCCGGTTTCCGGTCAAACAATCTGCGTCGATACTTCGCCCGATCCACGCGCCGGATTTTTCCCCCGGGAATAAACGCTTCCAAATCAAGGACTTCCATTCCCAACCTTGTTTTCTGATTCAAAAAAAAATGCAAGAAATTTGATTTTACGTCATTTTTCGCTTGCTTTTTCGGTCGTTTTGATTATAGTCTTCGCTACTTTTTCACGACATGGGCGAACGCTCCGCTCAAGATTGTCAATCCCCTGTCAAAACAGGGTATCTGCGTTTTGTCCGCCCCCACAAAAAAGATGGAACCGATCATGAATCAAGAATGGAACTCCTTTATCCCCGGCGATTGGCAGCATGAGGTCAATGTTTCCGACTTCATCCGCAAAAACTACACGAAGTACGACGGCGATGCCTCCTTCCTCGCAGACGCCAAAGAAAGTACGCATATCCTTTGGACAAAGCTGCAGGCTCTCCAAAAAGAGGAACGCGCAAAGGGTGGCGTCTTGGATATGGATACGGATATCGTCTCCTCCATCACCTCCCACAATCCCGGTTACCTCGACAAAGATCTTGAGGTCATCGTCGGTCTCCAGACCGATAAGCCGCTCAAGCGCGCTTTCATGCCGTTCGGCGGTATCAACATGGCCGAAGAGGCCTGCAAGACCTACGGCTATACGCCCAATCCCGAGCTCCATAAGATCTTTACGGATTATCACAAGACCCACAACCAGGGTGTCTTCGATGCCTATACGCCCGAGATTCGCGCCGCTCGTAAAAACAAAATCATCACCGGTCTTCCCGACACCTACGGCCGCGGCCGTATCGTTGGCGATTATCGCCGCGTGGCCCTCTACGGCATCGATTTCCTCGTTCAGTGCAAAAAGCAGGATCTCGCCAACTGCGGCGACGGCACCATGCTGCCCGATGTGATCCGCCTCCGTGAGGAAATCTCCGATCAGATCCGCAGCCTCGGCCAAATGAAGGAAATGGCAGCTTCCTACGGATTCGATATCTCCCGTCCCGCCGCCAATGCCCGCGAGGCCGTCCAGTGGACCTACTTCGGCTATCTCGCCGCCATCAAGACGCAGAACGGCGCCGCAATGTCCATCGGACGCGTATCCACGTTCTTCGATATCTACATGGAACGCGATCTGCGCAACGGCCTCATCACCGAGACCGACGCACAGGAGATCATCGACCACTTCGTCATGAAGCTCCGCATGGTCAAATTCGCGCGTATCCCCGCTTACAACGAGCTGTTCTCCGGCGACCCGGTCTGGGCCACGCTCTCCATCGCCGGACTCGGAAACAACGGCCGTTCCATGGTCACCAAGAACGATTACCGCATCCTCCATACCTTGGAAACCATGGGCCCCTCCCCGGAACCCAACATGACGGTCCTCTACTCCGATCGTCTGCCGAAAAACTTCCGCGACTACGCCGCCAAGGTTTCGATCGACACCTCCTCGATCCAATACGAGAACGACGACGTCATGCGCCGCGTGTGGGGTGACGATTACTCCATCTGCTGCTGCGTATCCGCTACCCAGACGGGTAAGGAAATGCAGTTCTTCGGCGCCCGCGCCAACCTCGCCAAGGCTCTTTTGTATGCCATCAACGGCGGTGTCGATGAAAAGACGCGCGCACAGGTCGCTCCGCCGACCGCACCGATCACCGCCAGCGTCTTGAAATACGACGAGGTCCTCTCGAAGTACAAGCTGATGCTCGAATGGCTCGCACGCCTGTACGTGAATACGCTCAACCTGATTCACTACATGCACGACAAGTACTACTACGAGGCCGCCGAAATGGCGCTCATCGATACCGATGTCCGCCGTACCTTCGCAACCGGTATCGCCGGATTCTCCCACGCCGTCGACTCTCTCTCCGCAATCAAGTACGCAAAGGTGTCCGTCATCCGCGATGAAGACGGCCTCGCAGTCGACTACAAGATCGAGGGCGACTTCCCCCGCTACGGAAACGACGACGATCGCGCAGACGATATCGCACGCTGGCTGCTCCGCGAATTCATTACGCTTATCCGGAAGCACCCGACCTATCGGAATGCGGAACCGACGACTTCCATCCTGACGATCACCTCCAATGTCGTCTATGGAAAGGCGACCGGAACCATGCCCGACGGCCGCCCCGCCGGCGAGCCGCTCTCCCCGGGTGCCAACCCCTCCTACGGCGCCGAGAAAAACGGCCTGCTCGCCTCGCTGAACTCCGTCGCAAAACTCCCCTACGAACAAGCGCTCGACGGTATCTCCAATACCCAGACGATCAACCCGTCCGCCCTCGGAAACTCCGAAGAGGAACGGATCGAAAATCTCGTTCAGGTCATGGACTCCTACTTCCTCAAGGGTGCTCACCACTTGAATGTCAACGTGTTCGGCACCGAGAAGCTGATCGACTGCATGGAACACCCCGAAAAGCCCGAGTACGCAAACTTCACCATTCGCGTTTCCGGTTACGCGGTCAAGTTCATCGACCTGACCAAGGAACAGCAAATGGACGTGATCAAGCGTACCTGCCACGATCATCTCTAAGCCGTAAATCTGCGGCGCGTGGCCGAGCCTACGCTCAAAACGCCGGGCAGGGGGTGCTTCCGCGCTCCCTGCCCGTTTTCGCAACCGCATCCCCCCTCCGCATCGCTCATTCCTCTCTACCCCGTCTCCGTATGTCAATTGGACTGATCCATTCGACCGAATCCTTCGGTTGCTCCGATGGCCCCGGTATCCGCTATATCGTCTTTCTCGGGGGCTGTCTCATGCGGTGCAAATACTGCCACAACCCCGATACGTGGGCACGCCCCGACACCTTCCGTCAGGAATCCCCGGAGAAGGTCTTGCAGGACGCCATGCGCTACCGCGATTACTGGGGCGAAAAGGGCGGTATCACCATCAGCGGCGGCGAGCCGCTCCTCCAGCCCGACTTTCTGCTGGAACTTCTTTCCCTCGCCAAACAACAGAATATCAATACCTGCATCGACACCGCCGGCGAACCCTTTACCCGAAACGAGCCATTCTTTTCCACCTTCCGGAAAATCGCCGAAAAAACCGATTTGTTCATGCTGGATATCAAACACATTGATTCGGCGGCCCATCGGGAACTGACCGGACACGGAAACCGCAATATCCTCGATATGGCGCGTTTCCTCGCCGAAACAAATCACCCGATGTGGATCCGGCACGTCCTCGTCCCAGGTATCACAACCGACGAGACAATCCTCCGAAAAACCGCCGATTTCATCGATTCGCTCGGTACCGCCGTCAAACGCGTCGAAGTCCTCCCCTACCACACCCTCGGCGTGTTCAAATGGAAGGCCCTCGGAATTCCATACGCCCTCGAAAATGTGCGTACCCCTTCTTCCGAGGAAATCAAACTCGCCAATTCCATCCTCCATACCGGCTACCGCAACAAAGCCTGAGCCGCCCCGCACACGCCGCCCCGCACACGCCGCCCCGCACCCACGCTCCCGCCCGCGCGTAATGCCCGTGCCCCGTTGCGGTAGGGCGCGATGTCCCCATCGCGCCGCCGCGCCTTGGCGCGGCGCGATGCTTGGCCGCCACCGCCCGTGGGGGCTCCCCACCCTCCCGGCTTGCGCCGCCGAGCCTTTGCCCGTGGCGGTTCGCCACCGCGGTGCGCGGCTTTGCATCCCGCGCCCCGTCGTGCACCCTCGTGTGCTCCACCCCCTAGTGCGGCTTGGCGGTAGGTAAGATGAGAACAACTTGCTTTGAGCCTTATCAGGCTTACTGGCTGGAATTGTTCTTTGACAACCGAAAGTGTAACAAAA
>JAEDLN010000162.1 GCA_016295275.1 Kiritimatiellia bacterium | reverse complement strand
CGCACCCCCGCGCCGCACCCGCGCCGCACCCCCGCGCCGCACCCGCGCCGCCGCGCCCCATTGCCCGTGGTGGCCGAAACCTCTCAAAGCGGAACATCGTCGATTGCCCGACTCCGAATACATCGACGCCAAGAAGACTTTCCGCTGTTGTATCCTTTCCCGAAATGCCCCGCAAGAAGAAACCGTTGCCGTCGAACAAAACAAAAAGGACGCGCACAAGCCGCCGGACGGATCCTTCGCGTGTACTCCTCCCTTTCCCTCGCAACACTCGCAACTCCATCCCGCCGTGCCAAAGAGAGGCCGGAAAAGGCAAACGCCGTGTTCCCGCATGCTGCATCGGTAGGAAATCGTCCCGATTTCCGCACATCGAATGCGCCCCTTCATACCCCGCCTTTCCCGGCGTTTCGCACCATTCTCCCCGACACCCGCAGATCGGCTTTGGATTTTGCCCGTTTTCTGTTATTCTTTCGTCAAATGCAATTTTAACCGATCCCCATTCGTTTCGATTCGCCATGAAGTTCATCCATCCGGATTTTCTGCTGTCCTCCCGCTCTGCGCAAATTCTTTATCACGAATACGCGGAATCTCTTCCAATCATCGACTACCATTGCCATCTTCCCCCCGCGGAAATCGCAGAAGATCGGCGCTGGACTGATATCGCAGACGCTTGGCTGGGAGCCGACCACTACAAGTGGCGCGTCATGCGCTCCGATGGAATTTCCGAGAAATTCATCACCGGAAATGCCACGGGACGCGAAAAATTCCAAAAATTCGCCGAGGCCATGCCGCATGCGCTTCGCAATCCCATGTACCACTGGTGCCACCTCGAATTGGCGCGATACTTCGGCATTGACGATCTTCTGCTTTCCGGCGATACGGCCCAGACCATCTGGGATCGCGCAAAAGCCGTCTGCGAAACACCCGGCTTTTCCGCCCGCGGTCTCATGAAAGCCTCCCATGTCGAAACCGTCTGCACGACAGACGATCCGGTCGATTCCCTTTCCTTCCATGAAGCGATTGCAAAGGACGACTCGTTCCATGTGCGTGTCCTCCCCGCTTGGCGCCCGGATCGCGGATTTGCCATCGGCAATCCTTCCGCTTGGAATGAATGGGTCGATCGCCTCGCCGCCGCCGCAAACCAAACCATCGCCTCCTTCGACGATTTTATCGAAGCCCTCCAAAAACGCCACGACTTCTTCGCCGCGCACAACTGCCGCCTCTCCGATTACGGACTGAACGCCGTCCTCGCCCAGCCCTGCACCGATTCCGAAATGGCCGCCATCTTCGAAAAGGCGCGCAGCGGAAAAACCCCAACGCCGGATGAAGAGGCCCGTTTCCGCTCCCGGCTCCTGATCCTCTGCGGCGAAATGGACGCCCGGGCAGACTGGACATGGCAACTCCATTTCAATGTCATCCGGAACAATAGCACGAGACTCTTCCAAATCTACGGCCCCGACGCCGGCGCCGATGCCATCGGAGACTGGAACGTCGCCGCCCCGCTCGCAAAAATCCTCGATACGCTCGACCGACAGGACCTCCTTCCCAGAACCATCCTCTACTCCCTGAACCCCCGCGACAACGAACTTGTCATGTCTCTCGCCGGCTGCTTCCAACGCGCCCCCGTCCCCGGGAAAATCCAAATGGGCTCCGGATGGTGGTTCAACGATCAAATGGATGGCATGAAACGCCAACTCGAAACGGTTTCGCAACTCGGCCTGCTGTACCGGTTCGTCGGAATGCTGACCGATTCCCGTTCTTTCCTCAGCTATACCCGGCACGAATACTTCCGCCGCATCCTCTGCCAACTCCTCGGAGACGAAATCGACCGTGGCCTGCTCCCGAATGATCTGCCGCTCGTCGGCGCCCTCGTTCGCGCCGTCTGCCACGACAATGCCGCCAACTATTTCGGCTTTCATGACTAACCGCATTCCAAAACGAAAAGCGTTTCCGATTACCCGCCGGAGAGCGATGCCCGGACTCGGCATCGCGCTTCCGGCTCTCCTGTTCTTCTCTTGCGGCCATGCTTTCGCCGATCCGGTCGGCAACCTTTCTCCCCAAATCGTCTCCCCCGCGGAAACCGCCGTCTCCGCCCTGCGCGACGGTCTTCCTTCCATCGCATCCAATGCCGCCGATGAAGCCTTGTCCGCATCTGCGACAACCTCCGAACGCGAATCCGCCTTTACCTTGAAGGCCGCCGCCCAAGAGCGCATCCTCGCGCCGGAAGACTTTCTCGCATGGCTCGATTCCGTGCCGGACGATACCCCGAAAAATCCCGCCGATTATTACCGTGCGCGAGCCCTCTCCGCACTCGGTCGACACGCCGAGGCAATTCCCCTTCTGGAGCATCTCCGTTCGCGACTTCCCTCAGACTCCCTGCTCGCTCAACCCGCCTTGCGGGATCACGCCTATGCCCTCGCCGCCGCCGGACGCCCCGCCGAGGCATCGGCCGTCTTGCGCGAGGCGAAGACCGCCGCCGACGCCGATCAGAACAGCATCGCACTCGATCTCGCAGGTCTGCTCCTTTCCTCCCGTCAATATCACGAGGCAATCGAACTGCTGACCCCGCTGACAGCCGTCACAAACAACGTCGAAACAACGGCTCCCGCCGCCCTCTTGCTCGCCCGCGCCTATACCGGAATCGGCGCCTCCTCCAATGCCCTGATCGCCCTCGCAGCCGTTCCCGCCGCCAATCGCGAAATCTCCCGGGATACCCGCGCAACCGCTCTCGCCGCTACCGCATTGCTCCGCGCCGACGCCGGAACCCCGCTCGATGACGTCCTCGATCTCGCACGGGCGGCCATCGACCTTTCCTCCGAACCCGAAACAAAACTCGAATGCCAAGGCGCATACTTGCGACTCTTGGCGCAATACGACCGAAACGAAGAGGCCCTCGAACTGGCTCGACGCCTCATCGCTTCCTATCCGCGAAATCCGACGGTCGCCCAACAAATCCGAACGGCCGCGGAACGCGCCTTGAAGTGCGACCGCCCGCAAACCGCGCTCTCCTTGATGAACCTCCATCTCGCCTCCTTTGTCGCAGATCCCGCAATCGAGGCCGCGCTTCAACAGCTCCGCGCCGACGCCTACGCACGCCTCAATCTCCACACCGAGGCCTCCAATGCATTCCTGCGCGTCGCCGAACTCTCTTCCCCCGATAGCCTTCTCTACGAAACGGCCCTGTACAAAGCAGCCGACGAACAACGGCTTGGCGGGTTCTACCGCCAGGCAACCGATACCCTCGCCCGCCTCAACCAAGCCAACCCGGCCTCCCCCCTGAGAGCCTCCGCCGACCTCCTCGCCGCCGAATGCCTCGTGCCGCTCGATCCCGCGGCCGCCATCCGCGCATTTCTCGATCTGCCCGCCAAATATCCCTTTACCGCCGAAGCCGCTACCGCCCTCTTTCGAGCCGCCCAACTGACCGCTTCCTCCAATGCCGGAACAGATGGCATCGCTAACGCCGCACCGCAACTCCGTCGCGCCATCGACCTTTTCCGACAAGCCTCCGAATTGAACAAAAAACTGGCGACAAACCGGTCCGTCGTCTCCACCGACAGCGTCGAGATCGATTCCACGGCCGAAGGCCAAGAGAAAAACACCGCCCCTGACAATACCCGGACCGCCCATTCCGAGGAAACCGAAGAATTCACCATCCAGGCATCCGCCGCCCTCTCCGTCGCCATCCTGCAGCAACGCCTCGGAAACTTCGCAGAGGCCCTCGCTTCCCTCGACCTGGCCGCCGCACTCCCAACCCCCGGAACCATCGCCGAAGAAGCCGCCGCTCTCCGCCCGCAGACGCTGGTCGCCCTCGACCGGGTGCCCGAAGCAATCGCCGCATACGAGTCCTTTACCAACGCCTACCCCCATTCCCAATGGATGCCGGATGCCCGCTTCTGGCGCGCTTCCCGCGCATTCAACGATGGCGATTACGCACTCGCGTCATCCCTGTTTGCCGAATTCGCCGACGCCTACGACATCCCACAGACCGAATGGGCTCTCCACCACGCCGCCATTGCCGCTTTTCGCGCAAACCAATTTAGCCAAGCGACCCGCCTCGCCGCCCGCCTAATCCAACAATTCCCGACCTCCCGGAATATCCCCGCAATCCGCTTTGTCCAAGCGGAAGCCAACTGCCAACTCCTGGCTTTCGATGAGGCCGCATTGCTCTTCGCTCAGGTCGCCGCCAATCCCGCCGCCTCCGAAGAACTCGTCTTGCGCTCAACCATCCGGAAGGGCGATTGCTTCTTTACGCTCGCCGGCGACAAGCCCGATCGGTACAACGAATCCATCGAGGCCTATCGAACCGCTCTCCGGCTCCCCGCTTGCGATTCTCTCGGATTCACACTCGAATGCCAATACAAAATCGCCCGGTCCCTCGAAAAACTGAACCGCCTCGAATCCGCACGGGACCTCTATTACAAGGGCGTAATCTTGCCGTTCGAAAAGTCCCTTCGCCCCACCGATGCCGTCTGGTACGCCCGAGCCGTCTTCGCCGCCGCAGATATCCTGCGCCTCGAAAACGCATACGATCAGGCGAACGCTCTGCTTCGACGCCTCGCTCAATCCGGTCTTCCCGCCGCCAATGAGGCCGCACGCCAACTGTCTCTCTCCAACTCCTCCGAATCCCCTTCCAAACCATGACGCTCTACTCGCTCGGGGGTCCCGTCCTCCTCATCATCATCGCCCTCGGCATCATCGCCGCAGCCGTCTACCTGGAACGCTCCCTGCAACTCCATCGGGCCCGTATCGACGTGCGCGATTTCCTCCATGGCATCTTCAATTCCCTTCAACGCGGATATATCACCGAGGCCGTCACCCTCTGCGAGGAAACGCCCGGCCCCGTCGCTCGCCTGACCGCCGTCGCCATCCATCACCGCAACGATCCCCGCGCTACCCTGGTTCTCGAACTGGACCAGGCCGGTCGCTCCGAAATCGCACGCATGGAACGCCGCCTCTCCCTCCTGTCGCTCATCGCCCAGACAACCCCGCTTCTCGGACTCCTCGGTACCGTTCTCGGTATCCTGAAGGCGCTGATCGCCTACCGCGCAAACCTCCCCCTCGTCGAAACCTCTACCGTCGCCGATGCGCTCATTACCGCCGCAATTACAACCGCCGGCGGCCTGATCGTCGCCATCCCCGCTCACTTCGGCTTCAATCTCCTGCTCGTTAAAATCGACCGGCTCATCATCGATATGAAAGAGGCGTGCTCGCAAAATATCCGTATGCTCGAATCCCTGTACGGAAAAACAACGCGGCCGACCGACGCTTCCAAATCCGGAACCGAAACGCCATGAAGCCAAACCCCGATTCATGCTCGCCCGAAATTCCGCCGGACGAAACCAAAGGCCGACCTGATGCCTTCCTCCCGGATTTTTCCTCCGGCCAACGCACGGAACCTTCCTTCTCCGGCTTCAGCGCACGCAGCCTTCCTTCCCGCTTCGG
>JAEDLN010000161.1 GCA_016295275.1 Kiritimatiellia bacterium | reverse complement strand
AAGCCGCGCACCGCGCCGAGGCGCGGCGGCGCGAGCCGGGAGGCCCGGCGGCCAATCATCGCGCCCTACCGCAACGGGATCGCACCACGGGGCGCGGGCGATGCGCGGGTTGGCGGCGCGATGGGGACATCGCGCCCTACCGCAACGGGACACGAGCGTGGGGCGCGGGGCGACGAGATCGGACCACGGAGGCGCACAACGGGGCGCGGCGGAAGAGGCACTCAATGGGACTGTGCAATTGAGCTGCGGCATGGGGTCGGTGTCGAGGTTGCGAGCAGGGGGTGTTTTTGCTATTCTTAAAAGCCATTCTATGAGTATCGACCACCACATTGATTTCCGATATGCGGAAGACAACACCGAAATCCTCATCCCGCCGTCCGGGACGTTGGAGACATTCGGCAATACCTTGTTGCGTTATACGCTGATCAGCGAATCGATGGACGATGTCGACACGTGCCACATTCGAACAGGGCGCATGAAGTTGCAGCGTCCGCAGATCATCACCCCCTCCTCGGTTTCCTCCTTTGTGGCGGAAGGGTTCAGTCCGGAAGCCCGGGCATTCTTGCAGCACATCATCGAGACGGAGAAGGACATCCGCATTCTTCGCTACGGGTATACGCTTTCGAGGGAAACCTTTTCAGAGGATGAGGTCCGGCGTCCCGTCAAGGAGGTCTTGGAGGATGCGACCAAAGAGATTCGCGGGCAGCACGATCCCTATCATGCGCTCGTCCATGGCATCGACGATCCGTGGGATATGAGTCTTGTTCCGCTTTTCCGCACGATCGTGTTGTCGTCGGTTTCGAAGAATCTCTACGAAATGACGCAACAGAATCTGTTTGAAACGAAACGGAACGGACTGACCTTGGACGTACGGCAAGAGATCGAATCGGCCTTTTCGGCGGCGATGAAGGATTCGTCCCTGATTCAGCCGCTTGGCAAGCTTTTGCAAAAGTACAATGTCTTCGAGGTTTACGAGGAGCGTTTTTTCAGCCTGATCAATCGCACGCGCCGGTAAACCGTTTTCCGCAGACGTTGTTGTCCCCTTTTTTTCACCATTCATCCGCCGGTATCCATCGGCATTCAATCTTACGACGTAGGATACGTCTCAAACGATATGATGACATTAACTGAAAAGATTCTGGCTCGGGCGGCCGGGAAAGATGTTGTGAAGCCCGGCGAAAACATCTGGGTCAATGTGAACATTTTGCTCACGCATGACGTATGCGGACCCGGAACGATCGGCATTTTCCAGCGTGAATTCGGCAAAGACGCCAAGGTTTTCGATCGGGAAGGCATCGTCATCATTCCGGATCACTACATTCACACGCGGGACGAGAAAGCACACCGCAATGTGGACACGCTCCGTGCGTTCGTGAAAGAGCAGGGGTTGCCGTATTTCTACGATCCCGGCACGAAAAGCTATTGCGGCGTTTGCCATGTCGGCTTGCCCGAGCACGGCCATGTCCGTCCCGGCGAAATCATTGTCGGAACGGATTCGCACACATGCACGCATGGTGCGCTTGGCGCGTTTTCGACGGGCATCGGCAACACGGACGCCGGATTTGTCATGGGGACGGGCAAGATTCTGCTCAAGGTACCGGAGACGATTCGCTTTGTCCTGAATGGCAAGCTTCCCGAGTACATTACCGGGAAAGATATCATTTTGCGTTTGATCGGCGACATTGGCGTTGGCGGTGCGACGTATTGTGCGATGGAGTTTTCGGGGGAAGCCATCCGCGAGCTTTCCGTCGAAAATCGCATGACCATCTGCAACATGGCGGTCGAAGCCGGTGCCAAGAATGGCATTATCGAGCCGGATGAAAAGACGCTAGCGTATGTCCGCGCCCGCACGGACAAGCCTTTCGAGCCGCTTTACGGCGATCCCGATGCGCCGGTTCGGCAGACGCTCACCTACGATGTTTCGACCTTTGTTCCGTGCGTTGCCTGTCCGCACACGCCGGACCGGTATGCTCCCGCCGCCGAAAAATCGGACGTCAAGCTCGATCGTGCGTACATCGGATCTTGCACGGGAGGAAAGATTGAGGATTTCGAGATGGCTGCGCGCATTTTGAATGGGCGCAAGGTATCGATCGACACCTTCCTGGTTCCGGCGACGGGCATGGTTGCGGAAGCGCTTCGCACGCGCAAGATCGGCGACAAGACGTGGCTTCAGATTTTCATTGACGCCGGCTGTCTGCCGGTTGCTGCGCCGTCTTGCGCGGCTTGTCTGGGAGGTCCCGTCGACACCTTTGGCCGCACGCACGGCAACGAGGTTGTCATTTCCACGACCAACCGCAACTTCATCGGTCGCATGGGTTCGAAGACGGCCCCCATCTATTTGGCCTCTCCGTTCACGGCGGCGGCTTCCGCCATCACGGGTCGCATTACGGATCCGCGCGAATTTCTCTAAGGTTTTCGAAGGACATTCAACATGAAAATCAGTGCGAAGGTCTACGTTGTCGGCGACAATATCGATACGGACAACATCATTCCCGCCCAATATCTGAATCTCGTTCCGACCATTCCCGCCGAGTATGAGAAGCTCGGTTCGTACGCGATGGCCGGGTTGCCCGACGATGCGATTCCGTTTGTCGACAAAGCAACGGGCAAAACACCGTACGGCATCTTGATTGCCGGACGCAATTTCGGGTGCGGCTCCTCTCGCGAGCATGCGCCGGTTGCGCTTGGTGCGGCAGGCTGCAAGGCCGTCGTTGCCGAGTACTATGCCCGCATCTACTTCCGCAATTCGGTTTCCACGGGCGAGGTCTATCCGTTTGAATCGGTCGAATCGCTTGTCAAGGAGTTCAAGACCGGCGACGAAGCGACGCTTGACACGGTTGCCGGGACGTTGACCCGCGAATCGGACGGCAAGGTTTTCCGGCTGAAGGATCTCGGGGCGGTTGCTCCGGTGGTCGAAGCCGGCGGCATGTTTGCCTATGCCCGCAAGATGCATCTCATCAAGTAGGGATGACCGAGGGGGAGGGGCGGTCGTCTTTTTTGGGCGACCCCGTCCCTTCCTTCTGTTTTTTCATGCCATGCCGGAACCCGTTTGGCATGGCGTTGTTTCCGGCAAACGCCAATGGTTTTCCGCCGGTATCGATTTTGACCATTGGCATCGCAAGAAACGGTTTTTGGGATTTTGTGCGCCATGTTTTCCTTTTTTCTGAAAGCCAAGCTCCATCACCTTTGCGTTACGGAATCGCAGCTCAACTACATGGGTTCGATGACATTCGATCCTGATTTTCTCGAAGCGGCCGGAATTCAGCCCTTCGAGAAGGTATTGGTCGCCAACCTCCGCAACGGAGAGCGGTTTGAAACCTACGCCATTGCCGGGGAGCGCGGCTCGAAAATCGTCTGCCTCAATGGTGCGACGGCCCACAAGGGGCAGGTTGGCGATCAGGTGATCGTCTTCACCTTCTGTATGCTTCAAGACGACGAAATCAAGACGCACAAGCCGCGTGTCGTTGTTTTTGACGGCAAAAAGAACGAGATTGTCCGATCGTCTTCCATTTAGTATACTTCTCCGTTGGAGGTTTTACGATGAGGGTTCCCGTCTCGAGTATTCAGATTCCGGATCGTGTCCGCAAAGAGATTGGCGATCTCAAGCCCCTCATGGAAAGTCTGCAGCGAATCGGTCAGCTCAATCCGGTGACGATTACGCCGGACTACCAGCTTGTTGCGGGCTTCCGCCGGTTGAGTGCGGCCCGTTCGCTTGGTTGGCGGACGATTGAGGTCCGTGTGATTGAAGGGGCGGACGAGGTGCGTATTCTCGAGATGGAATTGGAAGAGAATGTGTACCGCAAGGATTTCACGCCTGAAGAGGTCTTGGCTGGGTGGAAGCGCCTTGAAGAGTTGAAGCATCCGAAATTGGGACGTCGCATCGGGAGTTTTTTCAAGAAGGTGTTTTCGAAGCTTTGTTTTTGGCGTGGTCGGAAAAAGATCTCCGGGAGTTCCGTACCCGCGGCGCAGGAAGCGGCAACGCCTTTTGTGGAAGGGGAGCCGGTTGCGGAGGATGAAAAGGATTCGCCGCTTGGCATTTGACGGGTGGCGTTTCTGGGCGAATCATGGATACGGAGCGGACGGAACGCCTGTTGGGGGCGGAGGCCATAGAACGGATTCGGAGCAGCCGGATTCTTCTGATGGGGCTTGGCGGCGTTGGCTCCTGGTGTGCGGAGGCGCTTGTCCGTGCCGGTGTGGAGCACATCGGGCTGGTTGATTTTGACGTTGTTTCGTCTTCCAATTTCAACCGTCAGCTTGGCGCTTTGCGTTCGACGCTCGGGCGGCGCAAGGTGGATGTCATCCGGGAGCGGATTTTGGATATCAACCCGCAGGTGTCGGTCGTGGTTTTCCCGGTGAAATTTACGGCAGAAACCTCGAAGGAGGTTCCCCTTTCCGATTGGGATTTGGTCATTGACGCAATCGATCTCGTTTCTGCAAAGGTCCATTTGGCCGTTTGCTGTTCGCAAGCGGGCATTCCGTTGTACAGTGCCATGGGAGGTGGAAACAAGCTTGATCCGGAGCGATTTGCGATTATGGATTTGGCATCGACGAATCGCTGTCCGCTGGCGAAGATCATGCGCAAGCGGCTTCGCAAGTTTGGCATTACTCATTTGAGGGTCGTTGCTTCCGATGAGGAGCCGCGGCTGCCGCTTACGCTTGAAACGGGGCGGTTTGTGGCGGCCGGAACCTTATCGACGGTGGTTGGGACGGAAGGCATTTTATTGGCGCATGCGGTTTTGCGCGATTTGATTGGCAAACCGGTGGCGCCGTTGGGTTGCGACAAGCATGGTCGGGAGTCGGTTCAACGGCAGATGACGAGCCGCCACGGGGGTGCCGCGGAGTCCCGACAGCCGTAGTCGGGAGGCGCGACAGCCGTAGTCGGAGGCGCGAGTGGCGCGCCGCCGGGGCAAAGGCGCGGCGGCGAGGGGCGGGAGTCCCGACAGCCGTAGTCGGAGGCGCGACAGCCGTAGTCGGAGGCGCGAGTGGCGCGCCGCCGGGGCACGAATTTTTAACACAAAGGAATACAAAGAGCGACGGGACGGGATGTATAGGAACACAAAGATTTTGGAGTTTTCGCAGGCGCGGTAGCGTGAGCCGGGAGCCCCGGCGGGCAAGCATCGCGCCGCCCGGGTAATGCGCGGGTGTAATGGTTCGGTCCCGCGGCCGTGCCGCGGGTGGGGGACCGGACGCCGCGCCCTGCGCGGCTATGAGGGGCGCACGGAGACGCCCCTGCAAAACTCTCAGCGTGTGCTACTTGCCAAGCCAAGCACCGCGGCGGTGAGCCGCCACGGGCGATGCAGCGCGGCGGCGTGAGCCGGGAGGCCCGGCGGCCAATCATCGCGCTCTACCGCAACGGGATACGGGCGATGCGCGAGTTGGCGGCGCGATGGGGACATCGCGCCCTACCGCAACGGGACACGGGCGATGCGCGGGTTGGCGGCGCGATGGGGACATCGCGCCCTACCGCAACGGG
>JAEDLN010000160.1 GCA_016295275.1 Kiritimatiellia bacterium | reverse complement strand
CACACGCTGAGAGTTTTGCATGCCGCGGCTTGCCAGCGGGGGCTCCCCGCCCGCAGCACGGTGCGCGGCAGGGCCGCGCACCCAGCGCGATGTCATTATCGCGCCGCCATTACACCCGCGAAATTCGCAGGCGCATTACCCACGCGCATTATGCACGGCCACGGCGCGATGCTTGGCCGCTATCGCCCGTGGGGGCTCCCCACCCCGCCCCCCACTCACACCCCCGCCGCCCTCACCCCCGCCACCCTCACCCTCGCCACCCCGGTTTTGCTATTGGACGATAGTTTCTTTTTTTGATAGGATTGCAAACCATTGCAACGCATAAAACGGAAATCCCATGAAAGAACTCGCATACGTTCTCATTAATCCGTACACAATCCGTAAGTCCAGAACAGGCGGCGTTATCGCCCGCTATCTGAGCCGAACCGATCTGAAACTGGTCGCGGCCCGGATGTTTGGCCCCTCGCAGGCATTGGCCGAAGAGTACGCCAACGCGGTTATCTCTCGGACCGATTCCGATCCGAAAATCGATAAGCTCCTTTACGATTATATTATGCGCGAATATGCGCCGACCAAGCCAAATGGTCGTCCGCATCGTTGCATGTGCCTCCTTTTCGAAGGCGAGGACGCCATCCGTAAAATTTGGGAAGTCACAGGCTCCGTGACACTCCGCTGGGGCGGCGGTCAAACCGTCCGCGAAACCTTCGGCGACTATATCACCGACGCCGCCGGAAACGTCTCCTATTTCGAACCGGCCGTTTTGGTCTCCCCTACACGCTCGTTCGCAATCGCCACCCTGAAGATCCTCGCAAACCATATGGCCGAGAGCGGCATCATCAATGCCCACGGGTACGAACGCACGCTCGTTATGCTCAAGCCGGATAACTTTCAGCGCCCTTCCCTCCGCGCCGGAAATATAATCGACGTTCTCTCCTCCGCCGGTCTTCATGTCATTTGCGTCAAAAAATTCGCAATGACGGTCGCGCAAGCCGAACAATTCTACGGTCCCGTCGTTCAATCGCTGACCGAAAAGTTTCCGCTGTTTGGCGCCAAGCGCGTTGCCGGCGCCGTTTCCCGGGAACTCGGCTTCGAGGTCGACGAACAAAGCGTTTTCGGTCTCTGCCAGACGATCGCACCGCAATTTGCAAAGAACCAGTTCGAAGATATCGTGGAATTCATGACCGGCTTTCGTCCGTCCGCCGTTCCGGAAAACGAAAAACAGAACCGTGCCGGCGCCGAATGCCTTGCCCTTGTCTATGAGGGCGAAAACGCCGTTCTCAAAATCCGCGATCTCCTCGGTGCAACCGATCCATCGAAGGCGCGGCCGGGCTCCGTCCGCCGCGAATTCGGCACCAATATCATGATCAATGCCGCCCATGCGTCCGATTCCCCGGAAAATGCGGCCCGCGAAATGAAGATCATCGATATCGCCGGCGACAATATGAGCCCCATTATCCACAAGTACTGCTCATAATCGATCCTCCCGGGTTTTGCCGTGCCGCGCCGATTTCCGGCGCGGGCATCGGCGCATATCCTTTTTCCCGTTTCACCTCCTCCCAAACACTATTTCGGATTGTTTTCTCAAGCAGACTATGAACGCTACGCTTGAACTTATCCAACCTTCTCTGACGCTCGCCATCTCGGCAAAAGCAAAAGAACTGTCCGCCCAAGGTATCCATGTATGCTCGTTCGCCGCCGGCGAACCCGATTTCGATACCCCGCAAATCATCAAGGACGCTGCCACAAAGGCAATCGCCGAAGGAAAAACCAAATACACGCCGGCTCGCGGCATCCCCGAACTTTGCAAGGCCGTCGCCGATAAGCTTCTCCGAGAGAACAACATCCGGTACGATCCTTCGCAAGTCATCATCTCAAGCGGCGGAAAACAATCGCTTGCCAATGCGTTTCTCGCCCTTTTGAATCGCGGCGACGAGGTCTTGATCCCTTCCCCGTTTTGGCTCTCCTATCCCGAAATGGTGCGAATCGCCGGCGGAAAGCCACGCTTTATCAAAACCAAACAATCCAACAATTTCAAGCTGACTCCGGCCGCCCTCGAGAAGGCAATCCGGCCGAAGACAAAGGTTCTCGTCCTGAACTACCCTTCCAACCCGACGGGTGCCACCTACTCCGCCGACGAACTCCGCGCAATTGGCGACGTCTGCGTCCGGCACAATCTCTGGATCATCGCCGACGAAATGTACGAACGCATGATTTGGACCGATTCGCCGTTCGTTTCGATAGCATCCCTTTCTCCCGAGATCAAGGCCCGGACCCTCACCTGCAACGGCGTCTCCAAAACCTACTCCATGACCGGTTGGCGAATCGGATACTGCGCCGGTCCCATCGAGGTCATCAAGGCCATGACAACCGTTCAGAGCCACTGCGCCTCGAACCCCTCCACCCCGTCCCAATATGCCGCCCTCGCAGCCCTTACAAAGGGCGAGGAGGCCATCCAGCCAATGCTCGCGGCATTCCGGAAGCGCTCCGTCTTCATCTACCGCAAACTCAAGAAAATCCGCGGCATCCGCGTCATGCGCCCAGATGGCGCTTTCTATATCTTCCCGAATGTGAAGGCTTTCGGTCTCGATTCCGTAACCTTCTGCAAGCGCTTGCTGAATGAAAAGCATGTCGCTTGCGTCCCGGGAACCGCTTTCGGCGCACCCGATTGCATTCGTCTCTCCTACGCCTGCTCCCTCGAGGAAATCGAAGAGGGCGTCAACCGCCTCGCTCAATTCTGCGATTCCCTTCGCGCGGCAAACGCCCAATCCTGACAAATCACCACCCTTTTTCCGTCAACTCCCTGACGGATCCGTTTCATATTGTTCCACCCCAAAAGCCTCTCTCTATTATGGAAAAAAATCTTGAACAGATCTCTTCCCTTTGCAAACGCCGCGGAATCATCTTCCCGTCCTCCGAAATCTACGGCGGTATCAACGGCTTCTGGGATTACGGTCCTCTCGGTTCCGAATTGAAACGCAATATCCGTGACGCCTGGTGGCATTTCATGGTGCAATGGCGGAACGATGTCGTCGGGCTCGATGCCACCATCATCATGCACCCCCGGATTTGGGAGGCCTCCGGCCACGCCGCCGGCTTCGCCGATCCCATGGTCGACTGCAAAGACTGCAAGAAACGGTTTCGTGCCGACCAGCTCTGCGAGGAACAAGGCAAAAAACTGATCCAAACGGGAAAAACCTTCCAGCTCCCCGAGGGAACCGTCTGTACGGCTTGCGGCTCCAAGAATCTTACCGAGCCCCGCTCGTTCAACTTGATGTTCAAAACGTACGTCGGACCTGTCGAAGACGACTCCGCCGTCGCCTACCTTCGCCCGGAAACCGCGCAGGCCATCTTCGCCCAGTTTACCAATATCTTCTCGACTGCCCGGAAACAGGTGCCTTTCGGAGTTGCCCAATCCGGAAAATCCTTCCGGAACGAAATCAATCCCCGCAACTACACCTTCCGCTCCCGCGAATTCGAACAGATGGAACTCGAATTCTTCATCCGCCCCGATGAAGCCGTCGAACTGATCTGCGGAAAGGTCGCCACCCTCGCAGACAATCCGGATCTGAACGGCGAACCGCAGGAAAACTGGGGCTGGGAAGTCTGGCACCGCTATTGGGTCGAACAGCGCCTCGCTTGGTACAAACTCGCCGGTCTCCCGCAAGAGGATCTCCACCTCTACTGGCAGACCAAGGACGAACTCGCTCACTACGCACGCGCTTGCGTCGATATCGAATACGCATTCCCCTTCGGTGTCCAGGAACTCGAAGGTATCGCCGCCCGTTCGGACTTCGACCTCTCCCAACATCAGAAATTCTCCGGAAAGTCCATGCAGGTGCAGGATGACCGCCTCCGCCTCGTTTGCGCCGAAATGTCCCAAGAGGCAAAGGACGCCTTCAAGGCAAAGGTCGTCGCCGATTGGACGTCCCGCGGCAAGGACGCTGCCGCCGCCGAACAGTTCGTCGAAGACCTCTTCCTCGGCCGCTACGTCCCCCATGTCATCGAACCTTCCGCCGGTACCGACCGTCTCGCTCTCGCCCTGATCTGCAATGCCTACGACGAAGAAAAACTCGTCGACGGCAAAGGCAAGGAAGATATCCGCACAGTTCTCCACTTCGCCCCCGCCCTGGCACCGATCAAGGTCGCCGTCCTCCCGCTCGTCAAAAACAAGCCGGAACTGCGCGAAAAGGCCTGGAAACTCTTTACCGACCTTCGCCGCGATTGGAAGTGCGCATGGGACGAAACGGGCGCCATCGGACGCCGCTACCGCCGCCAGGATGAAGTCGGAACCCCGTTCTGCGTGACGGTCGATTTCGATACCCTCGAAAACGATACGGTTACCGTGCGCCTCCGCGATTCCATGGAACAGATCCGCCTCCCGATCGCCGAACTCCCCGCCTATATCCGCAAGGCCATCACACTCTAATCACCTCGATACCCATACGTTCTTGCCATGAAAGTCAACGGAGAAGAAATTCCCCAGAAAGCCGTAGAATACGAACTGAATCGCTTGATTCATTTTTACGTGACACACGGCATTCCTCAAGATCAAATCAAGGCTAGCCTCGAATCGTTGAAGGCCCGCGCGGAAGAGCAGGTCATCGGCACCTTCCTCCTGTTCGGAGAAGCCAACCGTCTGGATATCCCCGTTACCGAAGAGGAAATCGACGAATCGATTCGCGCCATGGAACAGCAAGCCGGCGGCGCGGAAAAACTTCGTGAAATCATTTCCAAACAGGGACAGAATATCGTCCAGCTCCGTAATGAAATCCGTCGCGGACGGAAGGTCGACAAACTTGTTGCCAAAATCACGTCCGAAACACCCGATCCGACTCCCGCCGAGGCCGAGGCCTACTTCAAAGAACACCGCGCCGAATTCGGAAAGGAAGCGCAGGTCCGTTGCCAACATATCCTCGTCACCCCGAAAAGCGCTTCGCCAAGCGACGATCTCGCGGCTATTTCCAAGATTCGCGAAATCCGCGAACGCGTTGCCGCCGGTTCCGACTTTGCAACAGAGGCCGCCGCCCACTCCGATTGCCCTTCCGGCAAACAAGCCGGCGGCTCCCTCGGCTGGTTCTCCCGCGGTATGATGGTGAAGGAATTCGATGAAGCGGCTTTTTCCATGCCCGTCGGTGGGCTCTCCGATATCATCAAGACGCAATTCGGATACCATATCATCTACAAAAACGAAGAACAAAAGGAAGCCATTCCGGAATACGACGAGGTCGCCGATCAGGTGCTTGACGTTCTCCGCCACGAACGCCGCGGAAAGAAACTCAGCGAATATGTCGCCGATCTCCGCTCCAAGGCAAAAATCGAAAAATAACCGAACCGGACGACTCCGGATCTTTCGAGGACGAAGCAAGCCCCTTGCTTCGTCCTTTTTCGATGCCTTGTCGCGGTGCGCGGCTTGCCATCCCGCCCCCTTCCCGTGCCTTCTCGCCGTGCGCACCGCCCGTGCCCCGTTGCGCGGTCTCATACCGCCCCTGCTGCTTGAACCAGGCCGCGCCGTCGGCACAGCTGGTCTGCATGGGA
>JAEDLN010000159.1 GCA_016295275.1 Kiritimatiellia bacterium | reverse complement strand
CTGAATCAACCAATCATCAAGAACAAAGTGCTAACCTGGAGCCGTGACTTGACAATTGTCGTCCGATACAGGTTCGCCAATGCCCGGTACATCCATTTTTGCCAAGGTTTCGAACACCGCGTCTGTCACGCGCTCTTTTCTCGCCTTCTCGTCTACTTCATCATCTGACTTTGTTTTCGGATTTGAAGCATCCGCCTTCTCAACAGTCTTCTTTTTGCGGTCTGAACTGGCTCTTCAGTCTGCTCAGTCTGCTGAACTTCTTCCGAACCAAACTGTTGCGCGGAATCCGAAAAGCATCCTGTTCCCGGCTTTGAACGGGCTCTTCCGTTGTTGAGGAAATATCCTCTCCTTCCGCAACAGATTCCTCTGTTACTGTTTCTTCGCCGACATCAGCGACTTCCTCTTGCTGATGCGGTACGCCCTGCACAGACGATATGAAAAGTCCGTCTCCGCAAAACACTCCGGAGACGGACCGATTGACCCAAAGACCGTCGCGAAACCTAGAATCCGGAAAACAACAGCGAAGTGAAGGTGGAAAGCGTATTCGCCTCTCGCATGTCGTCCATCAACTCGCGGACATCGGTAACCGCACCGTTGATATTGTCATACATCTGCTCATCCGACGAAAGCAACTTGCCGAGCGTACCCTCTCCCGCTTCCAAACGGTCTGTAATGGAGCGCAGATTGGCAACCGTGGCATTCAAATTCGTATAGATTTCGTCATCCGAGGAAAGCAACTTGCCGAGTGTACCCTCTCCCGCTTCCAAACGATCCGTAATGGAGCGCAAATTGGCAACCGTGGCATTCAAATTCGTATAGATTTCGTCATCCGAAGATAGCAAGCGCCCGAGGGTGCCCTCTCCCGCTTCCAAACGATCCGTAATGGAACGCAGATTGGAGACAGTCGCGTTCAGATTCGTGTACAACTCGTCATCCGTAGAAAGCAGCTTGCCAAGCGTCCCTTCTCCGTTCTCAAGGCGTGCACCGAGAACCTTGAGATTCGCGGCAAAGGAACTGAAGTCGTCCAATGCGTTCCCATCCAAAAATTCCCGCAACTTTCCGACGGCGGCCCCCGCATCTTCCATGAAATCGGCCGGCTTTTCGCCAATCAATTTCTTTGGATCGGGCACAATCGGCTTTTCTGGATCGCCTTCAAACAAAACAAGCTGCCGGCCGCCTAAAATCGACGTGGAAACGACTTTGACCGAATAGCCCTCATGGAAAACAACCGGCGCCTCCAAAATGGCCGATACGTGAACGCCGTCGGTTGCAAAAAATACATCCTTGACCGTTCCGACCGTCGTCCCTTTGGCAATTACGGGGTCATTTCGACGCAAACCCATGGCATCCGGTAGAACCGCTTCCATTTCAAATACGTTTTTCCGGAAGAAACTCTTTCCGGAAATGACAATGGTAAAGATGGCTAAACCCAAGAAAAGAAGACCGACAAGGGCTCCAACGGCAAACTCGGTTCGTAGTTCGCGATTGACGGATGAGTGGCGCATGGTAATGGTGGAGGTGTCTGGATGTGAAAGAAAAAAAAGGACGATCCGGTCCTGGAATGCTATTCTTCCCAGCGACCGCGACGCGTAATGTACTGCGCGTCTAAAAACGAACGGGCAACAGGTAAATCGGAATGAATGAACTCGGAAGGAGTGGAAATGGACGCAACCTTCCCCGCCGACAACATTGCAATCCGCGTGGAAATGGAAAGTGCGCTGTGCAAATCGTGCGTCACGACAACCGAGGTTATGCCGAGACGCTGGTTGAGATCAAGAATCAGCTCGTCGATGCGGCGCGATGTAACGGGATCGAGACCGGAGGTCGGTTCGTCGTACAGAACGATTTCCGGCTGCGTCACGATTGCACGTGCCAAGCCCGCTCGTTTTTGCATGCCGCCGGAGAGGTCCGCCGGCATGGCGTATAGGTCCTTTTCCAAACCGACCTTCTCCAATGCGTCCATGACTCGGTCGCGTATTTCGCCTTCGGATAAATTCGAATGCTCGCGCAAAGGCAATGAAACATTGTCATAGACATTCATCCAAGCCAACAGAGCGGCACTTTGGAATAGGTAGCCGAATCGACCGCGAATGTTCGAAAGCGCCGCGCCCGTTGCCTCGCTGACGATGTCTTCTCCTACGATCACACGACCCGATGTCGGCGTGAGCAAACGGATCATGTGCTTGAGCGTAACGCTTTTGCCGGTCCCGGAAGGTCCGAGAATACAAAAAATTTCGCCGCGCCCGATGGTAAAACTGACGTCATCTAAAACGGCTTTTGCCCCAAATCGCTTTGTGACATGTTCAAATCGAATCATTTCCGGCTCCTAGTAAAACAGACGGGTCACAAAGTAGCCAATGACGAGAATGACAAGAAAATTCGTAACGACGCTTTGACGCGTGGCCTGTCCGACGCCAACCGCCCCATTCCTCGTCCGAAAGCCTTCATAGCAAGAGACGGTTACAATCGTAAAGCCAAACAGAAGCGCCTTGAACAGTCCTACGTATAACGCTTTCATATTCGCGAAATCCATCGCATTTTGCCAATAAACAGCCCATGGAACCGATAATTGGGTATAGCTGACAAGCCCGCCGCCGACAACGCCGACCATGCAAGTGTAAAATGAGAGCAACGGAACCGTCAACATCATCGCCGCAAGTCGGGGCATGACCAGAAATCGAACGGGCGAAATGTCCATAATCTCCAACGCGGCAATCTCTTCATTGACCATCATCGTGCCGATCTGGGCCGCCATGGCGGCACCTACGCTGGCGGCAAGAACCAATCCCGACATGAAAGGCCCCATTTCACGAAGCATCGATGTCATGACCGCCGGACCGATCAGCGTCTCTTGATTATACCGCCGCAATTCAATGCCGATCTGAAGCGCAAGGATCATACCAATGAAAAACGCCACGACCGTTACGACCGGAAGACTTTTGACGGCGCAAATGTGGAGCTGGCGAATGACCTCATGCCTCGTTCGACTTCGAAACAGATGCCGGAAACAAAGCGTCCCTTCGATGCAAATCATCGAAGCACGCCCGATTTCCGAAATCAGCGTAAATACTTTCTGTCCTAAAGCCTCCAAAAAATTACGCGGCTCCGGACGACTTTCCGGCTCTCGTACGATCATTGCTCTGCCACCTCCTTTTCCGTAGCGGGTCGAACCTCTTTCTCTTCGGCATCTCCACCGAAAAACCAAAGAAATCGCCAATTCGACTTGTCCCCGCTTCCGCTTCGCCCTAAAAGACCTCCCAAAATGCGCCACCGCCATTGTCCGTCCGATTCAACCGAATCCCACAACGGCCAAACGCGAGAGGTACGGTACGCCGTACCATATCCATATCGAAACATCCCCCACAACGCTTGGTGATCGATGCGCTCCGGATCGGTCTGCTCGCCTCTCGTATAGAGCGTGAACATCCCCAATAGATTGCGTTCCAATGCCCCCGTCCGTTTGGAAATGCTGAAATCCGGAACTTTCGTGAGTCGATGCTCGGGATCTTTCCGATTCGAATACAAAGGCCAAAACCGGAAGAAATCCTCCGACAGCGTCTCCTCTTTCGTTTTGGGATCTATGTTTTTTTGCACCGAATGGTGAAAGAGCGGAAAGAGCGTCCACTCGTCTTTGCTGAACTTGCTGAGCTGAACCCGGCGGCGATTCCAAAACGGCCAAAGAATCCACTCGTTCTCCGCATGCCCATTCGACAGCCAGCGCCGGCTCCAAAACGGAAAAAACCGCCGATTGTGGGAATCCTTGCTGTCCCAAATGCCAAATATCGGCCACGGACAATTGATACGACGATATGCCGATTGACTTCCTTTTCCATGCGAAAAACTGAAAAAGGGCGGCAAAACCAGCCACTGGTTTTCCAACTCGCGGTCGACATGCCCCGCAAAAGGCCACAACATCCAATCATGCCCCGGATTGATGCCATCATGGCGATTCTGAATCCAGAACGGCCACATGACATAGCGCGACTCGAATTTTCCGTCGGCAACCGTATGCCCCCAAAACGGAAAAATACGCCAAGCGTCACGCTCAGGACCCGTCTGATGCATCACGAACGGCCAAAGAACACTCCACGTATGATTGTCAGCCCGATCCCAGGTCACCCATAACGGAAAGAGCGTAAAATCAATTCGATCCCACCACATTTCGCGAATCGTTCCGTAAATGGGCCAGAGCGCCGCATACGAATCGCCCGTTTTTGCGGTGCCGCTGAACCAAAACGGAATGAGCCACGTGCGATCCTGGGGATTGCTACCGGAAGGCTGCCGATTCATTCCAAAGAAACAGAGAAAGCGCCAAGAGACATTCCCGTCGCGCCGCTCACAGGCATACAGCGGCCACAGATACTCGTCATGCGAAACCATTCCATCTCCGGATTTGATCCGGGTCCACAAAAAAGGACGGACCGACTCGCGGGACGTCCCTTCGGCCGTGACAACTTTCTCGTAGAAGGGGCCGAACTGTCGACATTCTGCAATTTCCCTTTCCTTCGGAGAAGGAGACCACAGCAAATGGGCGTCACGGGCCATTCCGGTCGTCGGTGTCCGACAGCCGGATGTCAAGAAAAGCGGAAAAAGCACCGCAATTGACCAAATCGCCCAAGATTGTTTCATACTTCTTAACTATACAATACCGATCCTCAAAACTCAATCCCATGCAACCTCCCTATCGATCCGTGGCACACGACAACCGGGATGCCGTGGAGCATGATTGCGCCGCCGGCTACCGACAGGATGGCGGTACAGTCGGTTGTTGCTCTTCCCTGCCCCATTCCCTCGCTTTTCTTTGCCGACAGTCCGAAATTGCCTTTCGAATAAGTTGGAGAACTCTTCGAAATGCCTTGCTTTTCAGTCCGTTTTCGACCATAATCGAAAAGATTTTTGACAACTGCGGTTTTGGAGGTTCTAGATGTCCAACAATATTCTGCTTGCTCTTGTTTCCTTTGTTTTCTTCACGGCGCTTGTCGGCTTTTTGACTTGGTGGAAAAGCCATGGAGAAGATCGCTCCACAAATAGCGGCTTCTTTTTGGCCGGACGCTCCTTGACGTTTCCGTTTATTGCTGCCTCCCTCCTGCTGACCAACCTTTCCACCGAACAGCTGGTCGGTCTCAACGGACAGGCCTATACGGCCGGACTCGCCGTCATGGTTTGGGAGGTCGTGGCAGTCGTCGCGCTCGTCATCATGGCAATGTTCTTCCTGCCGCGATTCCTTAAAAGCGGAATTACAACGGTGCCGGAATTTCTGGATATCCGCTTCGGCGGAAAAGCGCAGGCGATCTGCAATATCGTCTTTCTTCTGGCCTATATGTTCCAGCTCCTCCCGATTATTCTCTATACGGGCGCAGTCGGCATGAACGGTATTTTGGATATGGGTACGCTGACTGGCATATCAAATCCGACGACACTGCTGTGGACAATGATTTGGGCAATCGGTATCATCGGCTCGATCTACGCCCTTTTTGGCGGATTGCGCTCGATTGTGGTGTCCGATTTGCTGAACGGCATCGGACTCCTGACCGGCGGTTTGATGATTACGTTCTTCGGCCTTCGCGTCTGCGGAGG
>JAEDLN010000158.1 GCA_016295275.1 Kiritimatiellia bacterium | reverse complement strand
CTGCGCCTCCAAAATCCTGCAGGGCTACAAGGCCCCATACGACGCTACCGTCATCGCAAAACTCCGCGCCGCCGGAGCAATCCCGACCGGACGCGTCAACATGGACGAATTCGCAATGGGCGCTTCCACCGAACACAGCGCCTACCAAATTACCCGCAACCCCAACGCACTCGATCGCGTTCCGGGCGGCTCCTCCGGCGGTTCCGCAGCCGCCTTTGCAGGCGGTTTGGCACTCGGCTCCCTCGGGACCGATACCGGCGGCTCGATCCGACAGCCCGCTTCCTTCTGCGGCTGCGTCGGCCTCAAGCCTTCCTACGGACGCGTCTCGCGTTTCGGCGTGACCGCTTTCGCCTCCTCGCTCGATCAGGTCGGTCCTATCACCAAAACCGTCGAGGATGCCGCAATCCTCCTTAACGCCATCTCCGGCGCCGATCCGCACGACCAGACATGCCTCGATCGCCCCGTTCCCGACTACCGCGCACCCCTTCGGGACGCCTCCCTCCGCGGCGTGCGAATCGGCGTCCCGAAAGAGTACTTTATCGAGGGAACCGATCCCGAAGTCATGGCACTCGTGCGAAATGCAATCGATAAAGCCGAAAAGGCCGGTGCCGAAATTCACGAAATTTCTCTTCCCCATACCGAATACGCAATCGCCGTCTACTACATCTGCGCAACCGCCGAGGCCTCCGCAAACCTCGCCCGGTTCGACGGAATCCGCTACGGCTATCGCGAGGTCGGTGCCGATCCCTCGATCCAATCGCTCTACGATCTCTCCCGATCCAACGGCTTCGGCCAAGAGGTCAAACGCCGGATCCTGCTCGGCACCTATGTGCTTTCTTCCGGCTACTACGATGCCTACTACAATCGTGCTCTTAAGGTCCGTACCCTCGTCCGGCAAGATTTTCAAAAGGCATTTGGCGAAGTCGATGCCATCTTCTGCCCCGTCTCGCCAACCGCCGCTTTCCCGATCAATTCGACTGTCAACTCCCCCTTGAAGGCATACCTCTGCGATGTCTTCACCGTCCCCGCCAATCTCGCCGGCATCTGCGGCATCTCGATCCCTTGCGGCAAAACGGCCGCCGATCGATTGCCCGTCGGTCTTCAAATCCTCGCGCCCGCTTTCGCCGAGCAAAGCCTGCTCTGCACCGCCGCCGCTTGTGAACGGGAGCTCGCTTAACCATGAAGAAATACCTCGTCTCCATCGGACTCGAAACGCACGTCCAACTCAAAACGAACACGAAAATGTTCTGCGGATGCCGCCTCTCGACCGAGGATCCGCCCAATACAAACGTCTGCCCCGTTTGCCTCGGCCTGCCGGGTGCTTTGCCGAGAACCAATGCGACAGCCGTCCGCTATACCGTCCTCTCGGGCCTTATGCTGGGATGCAAAATCGCTCGATATGCCGAATTCGACCGGAAGAACTATTTCTATCCGGATATGTCCAAAAACTACCAGATTTCCCAAAACGGACACCCCCTCTGCCTCGGTGGCGGACTCGATATCCACGAGGACGGTCGCGAGGACGCGCCCATGCGTCATATCCGGATCAACCATATCCATCTGGAAGAGGATGCCGCTAAAATCAACCATTACGCACGGCATTCCGGCGTCGATTACAACCGCTGCGGAACGCCTCTCATGGAAATCGTTTCCGAACCCGATCTGACATCCCCGGACGAAGCAATGGCTTACCTCCAGCAACTGCGCCAGATCCTCATCTACACGGGCGTATCCGATTGCAACCTGGAAGACGGAAATATGCGCTCCGATGTCAATATTTCCTTGCGCCCCGCCGGACAGGAAAAACTCGGTACGAAGGTGGAAATCAAAAACATGAACACCTTCAAGGGAATTCATGCCGCCCTCCTCTACGAAATCGCCCGCCAAACCGAAATTCTCGATAACGGAGGTACGATCGTCCAGGAAACACGCCGCTGGGACGGCGATCTGGGCGAAACCTTTTCCATGCGCAGCAAGGAAAATGCCCACGATTACCGCTACTTCCCCGAACCCGATTTGCTCCCAATCCAACTCTCCCCGGAAGAGGTCGAAGAATGGCGCAAGAGCCTCCCGGAATTGCCGGAACGTAAACGGGCGCGCTTCCAGGAACAATACGGACTGCCCGCCTACGACGCCGGCGTCCTTTCCGCTCAACTTCCGCTTGCCGACTTCTTCGAGGCCGTCATCGCAGCCGGCGCACCCGCAAAAAGCGCCGCCAACTGGATCATGGGCGACTTTCTCCGCCTCCTCGGCGCCGCCGGAATCGAGGTGACCCGGTGCCGCGTAACGCCAGAGTCCCTTGCCGATCTGATCAAACTCGTTGAAAAACGAGCGATCAATATGCCGACCGCAAAGGCCCTGCTTGAAGAAATTTTCCCCACCGGCGGCAACCCGTCCGCTATCGTTCAAGAACGCGGATTGGCTCAGGTCTCCGATACCGGCGCTATCGAAGAATTCGCCCGAAAGGCAATCGAAGCAAACCCGAAACCGGTCGCCGAATACAAGGGCGGTAAGGCCGCTAGCCTCCAATTCCTTGTCGGACAGGTCATGAAACTCTCCCGCGGCAAGGCAAACCCGAAACTCGCCGGCGAAATCCTTGCAAAACTCTTGCAAAACTAGCCTTTCAAGACATCTTTTCTGCTTTTCCATGAAAATCGGCAACCAAATCCGAATCAAAACGCCGGAACAACTGGCAGGATGCCGCGCAGCCGGCTTGAAGGCCGCCGAGGTGCTTTCCATCATGTGCGAATCCGCTCACGCGGGAATGTCCACGAAAGAACTCGATCTCCTGGCGCTCCAGACGATGCATGCCCTCGGTTGCGAAAGCGCCGACTTCGGTTACTACGGATACCCGGCTCAAACCTGCATCTCCGTCAATGACGCCGTTATCCATGGCGTCCCTTCCGATGCCATCGTCCTGAAAAACGGCGACGTCCTCTCGATCGATATCACCATCTCCTTCAACGGATTTATCGGCGATAACGCAAAGACGATCATCGTCGGCGGCAACGAATGCGCAACACCCGAAAACCGGTTGCTCATCCAAACCGCCGAAAAGGCTCTCGATGCCGGGATCGCCGCCGCTCGCGCCGGTAACCGCGTCGGCGATATCTCCCATGCCGTCGAAGTCGTCGCAAATGCCGCAAAACTCGGTATCGTCCGCGAATACGTCGGACACGGCTGCGGAATCGAAATGCACGAAGAACCCGAAATTCCAAACTACGGTCCCTCCCACCGCGGCCCGATTCTGCGGAAGGGTATGGTGATCTGCATCGAACCGATGTTCATGCTCGGCGCACGTCGAATCAAAACCTTGGACGACAACTGGACCGTTGTCACCGCAGACGGCAAAAATGCCGCCCATACCGAAAAGATGATCGCCATCACCGACGGAGAGCCGGAAATTCTCACCCCCTGGAAACCCGTCTTCGCCTGACCGCCTGCTCGCATGGTTTTCTCCATGCGAACAACGCGGAAGACAATCTCCTTTCGCCCTCTTTCCCCGCAAAAAAACGAACCCGCCTGCTTCCGCAGACGGGTTCGTTCCGTTCTGGTCGCGGCAATCCGATGCCTTAGACCGTCGTGCCGGGCGCAACATTCTGCGCACGAACCTTGATGTGCAACTCGCGCAACTGCTTCTCGGTGACCGGCGAAGGCGCATTCATCATCAAATCCTGCGCACGCCCGTTCATCGGGAAGGCAATGACTTCGCGAATGTTCTCGGAATCCGTCAGCAACATCACCATGCGGTCGACGCCGGGAGCAATGCCCGCATGCGGAGGCGCGCCGTACTGGAAGGCATTCGCAAGAGCCGGGAACCGACGATAAACTTCTTCCGCCGGATAGCCGCAAATGGAGAAGGCCTTGAGCATGATGTCCGTGCGATGGTTGCGGACCGCACCGGAGGATAGTTCGATGCCGTTGCAGACAATGTCGTACTGGTAGGCGACAATGTCCAGCGGATCCTTGTTCAGAAGAGCATCCATGCCACCCTGTGGCATCGAGAACGGATTGTGCGAGAAAATGATCGCACCCGTCTCCGGATCGGTTTCGAAGAACGGAAAATCGACAATCCAACAGAACCGATACTCGTTCTTGTTGATGATATCGAGCGTCTCGCCAAGCTGCGTGCGGATCTTTCCGGAAATGGAATTGCAGGCGTCAGGCTTGTCGCACATGAAGAACAGAACGTCTCCATCGACCATGCCGCCGCGGGAAGCCAATTCCCCAAGCTCCTCAGACGTCAGGAATTTCGCAATCGGCCCCTTGATCTTCTTCTCGTTGCTGTCATCCCAAACCAAATAGCCGAGCCCCTTGGCTCCGCACTCCAACGCAAACTTCTCCATCTTGTCGAAAAAGCTGCGCGGACGATTCTTGATGCCTTTGCAAGGAATGGCACGGACAACCGCCCCTCCTGCAATCGCCTTCGCAAAAGCGCCAAAGCCTGATTTTGCAAAAATGTCCGTCACGTCGAACATCTCAATCGGATTGCGCAAATCCGGCTTGTCCGAACCGTACTTGAGCATCGCTTCACGATACGGAATGCGCGGGAAAGGCGCGCCAAACACCTTCTTGCCGGGTTTGGCAAACTTGCGGAAGGTCTCGGGAATCACCTCTTCCATGACGGCAAAGACATCGTCCTGCGTCACATAGGACATTTCGCAGTCAAGCTGATAAAACTCGCCCGGCGAACGGTCCGCACGGGCATCCTCGTCGCGAAAACAAGGCGCAATCTGGAAATAACGGTCAAAGCCCGCAACCATGAGCAACTGCTTGAAAATCTGCGGAGCCTGAGGCAACGCATAGAACTGCCCCGGATGAATGCGGCTCGGAACCAAAAAGTCACGCGCACCCTCCGGAGACGAAGAGGTCAAAATCGGCGTCTGGTACTCCCGGAAACCAAGCGACTCCATCTTGGAACGCAAGAAGGAAATCATCTCGGACCGAAGAACGATGTTGCGATGCAGTGACTCGCGACGCAAATCAAGGTAACGATACTTGAAACGCAACTCCTCGGGACCGACCTCGCTGCTCTCACCGGCCAGATAAATCGGCGTGAGCTCGCTCTCGCTCTCGACGATAAATTCATCGGCGACAAGCTCGACGGCTCCCGTGTCAATCTCGTGGTTGATCATCGCAGGCTCGCGCTCGACAACCTTGCCCGTCACCGTAATGACACTTTCCAAATGCAAATTGCTCGCCTGCTCGAAGAAACTGCGGCTGGGATGGACAATCACCTGGGTGCGGCCATAATGATCGCGCAAATCGATAAACAGAATGCCGCCGTGATCGCGTTTGTGAAAAACCCAACCGGAAAGTCGAACAATCTGCCCGGCATGGACCGGACGAAGCTCGTTGCATGTATGAGTACGATATGGATGCATAATCAAAAGCTAGAATGAAGAATCGATTGACGGGTAAAAAGGATAATCTTTTCGAGGGTTTCGTGCAACTGTCGAAAACCATCGGCCTTATCCCCATTGTTTGTTGATCCTCATCGCCACGCGCCCCCATCGTGTCCCGTCGCCGCGCGGTCCTCCCCCTCGCGCTCCCTCGCCCCGCACCCCACGCTCGTGCCCCGTTGCCGCGCATCCCCCCCCCTCGCGCTCCCTCGCCCCGCACACCCCTCCTCGAGCACACGCGCAAAATCAGACTAATCCTGC
>JAEDLN010000157.1 GCA_016295275.1 Kiritimatiellia bacterium | reverse complement strand
GGCGCGAGCCGGGAGGCCCGGCGGCCAAGCATCGCGCCCTACCGCAACGGGACCGTATGGCAAATGGAACGCGCAACAGGACCGGACTACGGCGCGGCGAGGAAGCGAGGGAGCGCGGGGTGCGGGGCGAGGGAGCGCACGGCAACGGGACGGGCGAGGGAGCGCGGGAGCTCGGGGAGCGGAGAGGGGGAGTTGTTTCGGTATTGACAGTGGGGGAGGCAATTCGCTAGTATTTGTTCATTCAACGACACGGAGTTGCGGGTGTAGTTCAACGGTAGAATGAAAGCTTCCCAAGCTTTATACGAGGGTTCGACTCCCTTCACCCGCTCCAGAAAAATCCGCCGAATCGAAGCCCGTTCTTTGATGCGGCGTTTTTTTGTTTCCGTTCCCCTGCATTTTCATTCACATCCAATACGAGAGAGTTCAAAATGGAAGAAAAAATCCGTGCTAAAATCGAGATGGTCCGTCAGGCCCTTCAGCAGGATGGCGGCGACTGCGAGATCGTATCCATTGAAGGAAAGACGGTTACGATGCGCCTCAAGGGGGCGTGCGGATCCTGTCCCTTTGCGATGGAGACGCTCAAAGGCTATGTTCAGGAGACGCTCCGTCAGGAGATCGATCCCGAGCTTGTCGTCGAGCGTTGCGAGTAAGGGTTTCGGCCGAAGCCGTTCCGGGTTTTCGTTTGCATGTTTCACCCTGATATCCGCGGGGCGTATTTACCATGAACAAGATTGTATCCAAAAAACAGCTGTCAGCCGATGTTTGGGAAATGGCGTTTGAGGCCCCTCACATTGTCGAGGAGCACAAGGCCGGGCAGTTTCTGATCGTACAAGTCGATCGCCAGTGGGGCGAGCGCATTCCGCTTACGATTGCCGATTCCGATCCGGCAACAGGCACGATTACGGTTGTGTTTCAGGCGGTTGGCGCGTCGACGATGAAGCTTTCCCGATTTGAAGTCGGCGACGAGCTTCCGACGGTACTCGGGCCTTTGGGGCAGCCGAGTGAAATCGAGAAGGTCGGCCATGTCGTGCTGTGTGGCGGTGGCATTGGCGTAGCGCCCGTGTATCCGATTGCCAAAGCGATGAAGGAAGCGGGCAATCGAGTCACGGGCATTTTGGCTGCGCGCACGAAGGATTTGTTGATTTTCGAGGAGCGGATGCGTGCCGTTTGCGACGAGATCATCATCTGCACGGACGACGGTTCGTATGGGCGCAAGTGTCTGGTCACGGTACCGCTCAAGGAGCTGTGCGAGCAGGAAGGTGCGCGTCCGGATCGTGTCATTGCGATCGGACCGCCCGTCATGATGAAATTCTGTGCTGCCACGACGAAGCCGTTCGGCATTCCGACGATTGTCTCGCTCAACACGATTATGATTGACGGGACGGGCATGTGCGGCGGTTGCCGCGTAACGGTCGGCGACAAGTTGAAGTTCGTCTGTGTCGACGGGCCGGATTTTGACGGACATTTGGTCGATTGGGACAATATGCTCAAGCGCATGCGGGCGTTTCGTCCGATGGAAGAAACGGCTCGTCAGAAGGAGCGCGACCATGTTTGCCGGATGCAAGCGGCGGCGGATGCGCTTTCGAAGAAGGAGGTTCGCTAATGGAAACGCGCGAAGAATTGAATGCGCAGGCGGAAGCGCTTTTGGCGAAGTTGCCGCCGGCGGCGGAATTGAAAGCGCCGCAGCGCATGGCGATCCCGCAGCAGCCGATGCCGGCGCAGGATCCGAAGGAGCGCATTCGCAACAACCATGAGGTTGCGATCGGCTATACGGAGGCGCAGGCGCGCTTGGAAGCGTTGCGGTGTTTGCAGTGTCCGACCAAGCCGTGTGTTGCGGGCTGTCCGGTCGGCATTGACATTCCGGCCTTTATCCATGCGATTGCGGAGGGCAAGGATTCCGAGGCGATCGGGATCATCAAGCAGACGAGTCTGTTGCCGAGCGTTTGCGGGCGTGTCTGTCCGCAGGAGCGCCAGTGCATGAAAGGGTGCACGGTCGGCAAGATCAACAAGGACGTCGGCAAGGCCGTTGCGATTGGGCGGTTGGAGCGTTTTGTCGCGGACAAGGAGCGTGAAACGGGCTCTGTCGTTCCGCCGGCGGTTGCCGCGCCTACGGGCAAGAAGGTAGCCGTCATCGGATCGGGACCTGCTTCGCTAGCCTTTGCGTGCGATGCCCGTCGGGCGGGACATGACGTCACGATTTTCGAGGCATTGCAGAAATCGGGCGGCGTTTTGAGTTACGGCATTCCGGAATTCCGTTTGCCGAAGGACATTGTGCAGAAGGAGGTCGAGAATCTCCAGTCGATGGGCGTGACAATCCGCAACGATTTCATTGTCGGCCGTTCGCGTCCGCTCAAGCGTCTGTTTGAGAAAGACGGATTTGATGCGGCGTTTATCGGTTCGGGTGCGGGCCTGCCCCGTTTCATGGGTATCGAGGGCGAGAATCTCATTGGCGTTTTTTCCGCCAACGAGTATTTGACCCGTGCCAATCTCATGCGGGCGTACGACACCGAGCATGCCGACACGCCGTTTTACCATGCCAAGCGCGTGGCGATTTTGGGCGGCGGCAACGTCGCGATGGATGCGGCGCGCACGGCGTTGCGTCTGGGTGCCGAATCGGTTCAGCTGTTCTATCGCCGCACGATGGGCGAGATGCCTGCCCGTGCGGAGGAAATCGAGCATGCGAAGGAGGAAGGCGTCGAGTTCAATCTCTTGCGCAATCCCGTTCGCATTTTGGGCGATGAAAACGATATCGTTCGCGGCATGGAGGTTCTCTGCTACGAGCTTGGCGAGCCGGATGCCTCGGGACGTCGCAGTCCCGTAGCCGTCAAAGGTAGCGAGTATGAGGTTGAAGTCGATTGCGTGGTTGTTGCGATCGGCAACTCTTCCAATCCGCTTTTGCCGTCGACGACACCGGAGCTAAAGACCAATGCCCGCGGCAACATTCTGGTCGACGAGAATCACGAGACGAGCATGCGCAATGTGTATGCCGGCGGCGATATCGTCCTTGGCGCGGCAACGGTCATCCTTGCTATGGGCGAAGGCCGTGCCGCCGCGAAGGCGATGAACGAGCGTCTAGCCGGCGAAAGGTGAATGTTGCAATCTTCCGTACCCGAACATAGCGTCTTTCCCGGCAAAGGCGACGCATACACGCATGAAGTATTGGCGCGGGGCGTCTGCATTTGGGACGGGAAGCTCCTGTTGTGCCGACCGCTCGGCAAGGCGCGCTCCTATCTTCCCGGGGGCCATATCGAACCGGGCGAAGGTGCGCGTGCCGCGCTGGTGCGCGAGGTACGAGAGGAGTTGGGGTTGCAAGGCGAAGCCGGGCGCTATCTCGGGACGGTCGAGCACCATTTTGGCGAGGGCTCGTCTGCCGTCTACGAGTTTTCCTTTCTCTTCCGGCTGGAGCTTTCCGCGGCGCAACCGGAAACGATTTCGAGCCGCGAGGAGCGGATTTCGTTCTTCTGGTGCCGTCCGGAGGATTTGGATTCGGCCGGTTTCGAGCCGGCGTCCATCCGGCGTCTGTTGGCCGACCTGGTCCGGCGGGAAGGGGAAAACGGAGAAACGGTTCCTTTTTTTGCGGGTAATTATTCGGATGTGGAATCCGACCGAGGAAAACAATCATGAAGTGTCCTGTTTGCGGAGAAGACAACGACAAGGTTTTGGACAGTCGTTCCGTCCGTGGCGGCGTTGCGGTCCGGCGGCGTCGCACGTGTCTATCTTGCGGTCATCGTTTTACGACCTACGAGGAGCGTCTGCGGGATTCGCTCATGGTGATCAAGCGCGATGGCCGGCTGGAGGAATTCAGCCGTTCCAAGTTAGCCAATGGCATTGAGCGATCGTTGTTGAAGCGTCATGTTTCGCTGCAGCAAGTCGAGAGTTACGTAGACGAGATCGTGGAGAATCTGGAGAGTCGTTTCGACCTCGAGATTCCGGCGCAAGTCATTGGCGACACGGTCATGGAGACGTTGCTGAAGATCGATGAAGTCGCGTACATCCGGTACGCCTCGATTTATCGCCATTACGAAGACGTCGATCAGTTCATCGAAGAAATCCGCAAGTTGCGCGATGCCTCCCAGAAGCACGATCGGCAAGAGGCGCCGGAGACGGTGTCGGAGGAGGCGGGCGAACCGGCGGCGAAGCCGGAGGAGACGGACCATGCCTAGATCCCGTCGTTTTTTGGCGGAGAGTCTATCCTCTCATATCGAGAGCAGCGCGACGCGCGGCGGGCGGATCCGGCGGCGTGTCGTCAGCTCGGAAATGCCGACCAATTCGCCGGGGCGGCTGTACACGTACTTTTCGGCGGGCAGTTTGGAGCTTCCGGATCGGGAGCAGCAACGGCGGGGCTATGTTACGCGCAGTCCGCGGCTTGCGATCGGGCTTGCGATCGGGCTGCTGGTTGTCTATTGTCTCTTTTAGCGGTCTTTCCGCGTTTCCTTCGGGCGGCGCAGCGGAAGCGTCAGCACGATTGCGATCGCGAGGATAAAGCCGCCGACGGAGATGGCCTGAGCAATGGAGAGGGGGCCAAGCTCCAGGCGCGGGTCTCCGCGTGTCGTTTCGACGATTGAGCGCAGGATGCCGTAACCGACGCAGTATCCGGCGAGAACGAGACCCGTTCCGCATTTCGGGAGAATCGGCGTCGAGGCGGGCGTTTCAGGGATTCGGTAGAGTGCGCGATAGAGAGCCAGGAGCAAGAGGAAGAGCAACAGGCACCCGGCGGATTCGAAAAGTTGGGAAGGCAAGACGGGGGCTCCTCCATACAGGCTTGAGACATAGGAGCCGGACGGATAGGCGATGGCGCACCAGGAATCGGACGGATGACCGAAGCAGCAACCATTCAAGAGGCATCCGATGCGACCGAAGATTTGGCCGATGGGAACGACGACGGCATAGAGATCGAGCAAGGCGAAAGCCGGATACTTCATGAAGCGGCACAACAAGGCAAGGACGATGCCGCCGAGCAGAATGGAACCGTAGAACATGAGACCGCCTTCCCAGATGCGGAAGACCCCGAGCCAGTCGCCGGCATAGTCGTTCCAGTGTTCGAGAACGTAGGCCAGACGGGCGCCGGCGATACCAGAAAAGACGAGGATGGTCGTCAACGTGGACAGGCGTTCGGCATGGTATCCGCGAGCGGACGCCAGTTTTTGCAAGACGGCGAAAGCGCAAAGGATTCCGATTGCCATGCAAAGGCCGTAAGAATGGAGTGTAAAACCCCCTAGACGAAAAAGGAAAGGATGCATATAATATCTCTGTTCGGTGAAGCGTTGCCTTGGAACGGCAAAAGCCCTGCAACGGGAGTAAGATGTTGCTTGCGGGGCGTATTTTTGTCAAGTCCGGGGAAATGTTTCGGTTTCTTTGTCTTTGTGTTCTGTAATCTGTCTGACCGTTCTTTTTCTTAACTGATGAGCGAAACGATACCTTCCGGAAATTCTCCGGAGAACAACTTGCAAACGATTCCCGTCGAGACGACGAAATGTCCGAAATGCGGTTCGGCGGTCGATGTTCGCGGAATGCCTGCATTCAGCGAGACGACTTGTCCGGCGTGCGGAGCGACCATTGCGGTACCGGCCCGATTCGACCATTTTCTGCTCTTGAAGCATCTTGGTTCGGGAGGCATGGGATCGGCGTTTTTGGCGGAAGACGAGCAGCTTGGGCGCCAAGTTGCGGTCAAGGTGATGCAGAAAGCGCTTGGGAGCGAT